>NZ_RYFF01000089.1 GCF_004138165.1 Candidatus Chloroploca sp. Khr17 | reverse complement strand
GGCGGTCAGGCCGAAATAACGAAGCGCCCTGGTGACGGGGCGCGTCCTGATGCCACTGCGTAGTCCCTAATGTGTATCGGTCTCTCCTGGATAGGATGAAGCACTGAGACACTCCCTACCTAAGGATGGCGTGAAAGGGTGCAATCCTTAGGGTATAAAATAATGAGAACAAGTATTCTTATATTAGTACGGGGGCTTGCAAATTTTAGTCTTCATTTTAACTATAAATTAACCACTCTCCATGCTATACTTAGTTTATCCCTTGGGCACAGGTAAACCTAAATGTGTAGTCTTCTGGGTACATGTAAGACTAAATGTGTGGTCTCTAATTTAAGAGCAGCGTTATACGAAGATCGTATAGCGTGGCATTTGTTTGCATTATCTGAGGCATGACAGTCCTCCAGGAGCATATATCTTTATGAGCCTGTATGAATCGGTTCTAAATACCCTTCAAGCACACATGTCCGACCGTCCGAGTACCGAAATTGAGCAACTAGCGACTCAAATCGCGAACCGGCTAGCCAGCCAATCTGAGCTAGCGACACTGAGTAAGCAGATCGTTCTTGAGAAACTGCAGCCAGCTGTCCAGATTATGCTGGCCCAAGATCACAGTTCTATTGAAAACGCTGCTCAATACGCTGTTCAGCTACTAGTCACCCAAGTTGTAGATGATCCTCAATCGACAGTCCCAGAAAGGTTTCGTGCTGCACAGTTTTGCCCATATCCCGGGCTTTCAGCATTTCAAGAAGGTGACCATACGCTATTCTGTGGCCGCGATGATGATCTAAGCGTTGCGCTCACCTTTGCTGACCGCACGATCATCCCAGTAACAGGGCCTTCTGGGGTGGGCAAATCCTCCTTTGTTCGGGCTGGCTTTATTCCGGCCCTACGCAAACATTGGGGTGGTCAGACCGCCATAATTGTGCATACGCTCGATACGAGTAACGACCCGATTATCGGCCTGGCAAAGACCTTGAGTTTGGACTCGGTCGAGGAAGAGCACCAGGAATTCGTCGCCAAGCTACTCCACCAAGATCCGGCTGCGCTCGTTGGCATCTTAGATCGGCTTCGACCTCCGGATGGGCACCTCTGCTTCATTGTTGACCAATTTGAGGAGCTTTTTGTCGGTGATGAGAAAGGGCGCGTTGAGGAGCGCCGCCGCTTCCTTGAGGCACTTCTTGCTGTTGACGCGCAAGCACCAAGGGTTATTCACATTATTCTCGCAACCCGCGAGAATTTTTTTGAGCACCCGGACTATATCGAGCGACCACGCCTAGTCGAACTGATTCAGCGACAGAACATTCCTCTTGACACCCTTGATAATGATCAACTACGCACAGCTATTGAAGAACCGCTACGGCGGTTTAACCAGCAAAACGAACAGAGTCTGCGCTTCCAAGAGGGCCTGGTTGATCTCATCCTGCAAACGTTTCGCCGAACGACTGGCTCTCTCCCGCTGGTGCAATATTTGCTGCGCCTCTTATGGACTGAGCACAATCACCTGACCCATTTTGCCTATAACCGTTTGGGAGGACTGGAGCGCGTCCTTGATCGTCACGCCACCGACACCTATAACAACATTAGTGAAATCGATCAGCCTCTCGTCAAGAGCCTATTGGTGGCATTAGTTCGGCCAGGTATCGCAAATGAATACACACGTAAACGTGTTCGCCGAGATGATCTTGTTAGCGAAAAAAACCAGATCCGGCTTGGGTTGGTTTTGCAGCGCCTGACAGATACCCGTGGACGCCTGCTTACCGAGATGCAAATCGGTGATGATCTCTACCTGGAGTTGACACACGAGATTTTGCTGCGGCAATGGTCGTTCTTGCACGAGCTTGTTGAAGCTCGCAAAGAGCGCATCGAAGAGCGAGAGCGGTTACTCGCTACTGCTGAACTCTGGCTGCCAACAGTCGCGACGCGGGGCAAACTCGGCGATCCGAGCTACCTCTACCGTGGCAGTACACTAAAGCGTGTGCATCGCTTCATCGAAGACACCCGGTTTACTGATGATGTCGATGGGCGCATTGCGGCATGTTATGCCGCAAGCCAGCAGTATCAGCGGAACATGCGGCTGCGGGTGGCGAGCTTATCGCTGGTGGGAGCAACGCTCCTGGCAATACTGGTTTTCTTTGGTCTGGCCCAAATTAATGCTGAGCAAGCGCGCACCGTTGCCGCTCAACAAACAGCTGACGCTAATGCGACGGCCCAGACCATAGCCGAAGCAGAGCGAGCCACTGCCGCAGCGCAAGCATTAATTGAGCAAGAGCGAGCCGTGGCCGAGGCGAATCGACGGCGCAGCCTCACCATTGCACGAGATGCGCAGGTTGCCGCTGCACGGGGGGAACAGCCATTGGCACTTGCCCTCGCCCTAGAGGCAAACAACATTGCAGAGCCGCCGCTCCAAGCCCAGGCAATTCTAGCCGAACTGGCTTACAAACCAGATCTTGTCCGAGAGCTAGGTCCTGGAGATGCAGTGAGCCTTGATGGTTCAAAGATAGTAGATATTGTAACCGATGGAACATTGACCGTAATCTTACGAGATCTTACCACTGGTAGCACGAGAACCTTGGGAAACCTTTCAGGCCTTGAATTAAGTCAAGAGGGACGTGCGGCATATGCATATATAAGCTCCAACAATCGATATGTATTTGCAGGTGCCGAAAATGGGATTATTGGATGGGACACTGAGCAAGGCATTGAAATAGTACGGATGGATAGTAACACGCGTATAGAGCGCGGCTTTGGTGATTATGCCGGATGTATCGTTTTTGGGCAAGAGGGATTGTATTTTACCACTGTTGGTCGTAATCCGGTTCTCATTGCGCCTTATAAATTTCCAGTCACTATAACGCAATTCGAAAGTAGCGGCGCCTCAAGTTCTAGCTTAACTTGTACGGCTGTCAGTCCTGATGGCAGTTTAGTCGTATCTGGATGGACAGCCACTGCTCCATTTTCCGGAGTCATTGTGAACAGTGAACTGAAGGTGTGGAACATTCATACTGGCGAGCTAATTGCGGATTTACCCGACTATGGCGGTGGCTTTGCATTTGATTTGTACAATCAACAGTTTGCCCCAATCAACTTCCGAATAGTCTATGGTGCTAAGGATAACTCGCTCCGAATATATCGCATCAACTTGGGAAGCCTTGATAAACAGTGGTTTGCCAGTGAAGAATTACGCCTACAGGGAACCGGCCCAGTTATTTGGAGCCCAGATAGTTCCGTTATTGTTGCCAACTCGGCTAACGGGGTCGGGGCCTGGGCAGTAGAGACAGGCACGCAAGTCCTTCAATTTCCAGGCAGTATTAATCCTATATGGTTTAATGATAATGGGTTGACCATAATAGCCCAATCTTCAAGAGGCCTGCTAGAATATGAACTTGGAAATGGTGCTGTAATACATGGAAGTCCTTTGCCCTCGGGAGAATCCAGAGTATTCGGCACAGAAGATCTAAAATCGAGTATCAATGTGCATCGTGTGGCCATATTAAACGGAGCGCCAGACGACGCAGATGTGGAGATTATTAATGCAAGTACAGGTGACACAGAGTTATTTAAATCCATCTTGCCTGCGATAATCAGTGAAGACGGACGTTATACGTTGATCAACGCTTACTATCCTTTCACCGCGCCATCATCCGAATATTATCATATCGTTGACCTCGAAACAATGGCTACAATTCGCAGTTTTGGTGATGGCGATAAAATAGAAGGATACAGCCCACACAATGCATATATCCTTCCTGCTATCAGTTCGAATGGCTCGCAGGTACTTCTACCAGTTATGAAAGACAACAATCTCGCAGTTGCACTTTGGGATGTCAGGCAAGGCACCCCCAGCCGTCTTATGATAGGCGATTTAGAAGATCTCTCGATGCTTTATTTTAGTCTTGATAATCGCTTTGGGGTGGGAATAATTGAGCAGACAAGCAGTAATACAGCAACTACTGATCGTGCGATAATAGTTGCGTGGGACTTGTTGTCTGGTGAAGAGTTGTATCGCTTAGACATCGGTGTCAAGGATCAAGAAATTAGTGCCTCTGATGAAATTGCGTTTCCAATTGATTTCTCTCCCGATGGATCGCATTTTGCAAGCGCATATGCATTAGAAACAATCGGCACTGAAATCGCTCTCTTTGACACGGCTAGTGGCACAATGATCTGGAAAGCAGCAGCAAGTGGACGCCATGTTGCCTTTAGTCCAGACGGAAAAACCATTGCATCTGGAGGCGACGAAGATGTCCGGTTGCTTCAGGCCGATACAGGAGCAGAGATCCAACGATTAGTAGGCGCGGCAGGACCTGTCGCGTATTCACCCAATAGTCAACATCTAGTCACTGGCGCATCCACTGATGGCACCTTACGGGTGTGGGATGTGTCTACTGGAACCGAGATTCGAAGGTATGATAACTTTGAGAAGGTAACCTCAGTCGCTTTCGGCCCAAATGGCAAAACAATTTTCACCGCTAGTTCCCAGGTGCGCGGCTGGAGAGAGTGGCGTCTCGATACCTTGGACGAACTTATAGCCTGGACGCGAGCCAATCGCACGGTTGCAGAACTTTCGCCAGAACTGTTGGCGCGCTACGACGTTGCTGGCGCTGCCACTCCGGTGCGTACTCCTGGTACATCCGCGGCACAGGCTTTGCCAGGAGTAACGGCTACAGGTACAAATACAAATCGTACAGCGACGAGTAATCCTGTTGACACACCTACAGCAGCTGCTGAGAACCTAAGAGAGACACCCGCTGTGGTCTTCACGCCCACATCCGTCGTTCAGCCAGGGCCACTTACTCCTATACGCATTCAAGCAAGCGGAACTGCTCCTGATGGGCGAGACAGCAGCGGGAACGTTATCACTTATGTCGCCGAAAACATGCTTGATGGGCTCCCAGACACTACATGGCGTGTTGCAGGTACCGGTGTCAATACGTCAATCGTCATCGAGTTTGCTGCTCCAGTGCGCCTTAGTGAGATCAGTCTATTGCCTGGTTATGCCAAGATCGACCCTGTTGATGGGACTGATCGGTTTCAACAAAATCGACGTATTCGTTCTGTTCGATTTGAGTTCAGCGACAGTACCAGCGTCGAGGCAAGCTACGAAGATCGCCCCAATCTTCAACCGATATCAGTCAACAATATTGTCACTACATCGGTACGAATCGTTATCATCGAAACAACCGAACCAGAAACTAATGCGCCTCGTGATTTCGCAGCGATCAGCGAACTGGTATTCCTTGGCTTACCGCAAGAACCATAAGGGAAGCGCATAATGAACCGAATGCCGCTTTTTTTCTGCTTTTTAATTATTATAAGCGGGTTTCTTGTCAGCTGCGCTTCACCTCAAACCACTACATCTGTAGGAACAGCGTCGGCAACCGAGACATCCGTGCCTACTACTCGTCTCTCAGCAACCATTGAGCTGCCAACAGTTCCTTCGGCAACGCATATTCCGATCCCAACCGCAAAGCCAGAACCTACTGCAGTACCAACTGAGCAGCCAACAGTAACTAGAGAACCAGCGACCGCCACCATTGAGCCAACGGCAATACCAACCGAAACGACAGAGCCGATCTTACCGCCGACGGCTAGCCCCACCATCGTCCCCGGTACTACGGTCGAAGGATTACTGCACGTCTTCCCGATCAAGGCATCATGGTACGAGATCTCGTCCTCTCACCACGACTACCCGGCGGCAGATATCGCCTGTCCTATTGGCAGCCAGTTCCTGTCCGTAACAAGCGGTGTGGTCGATTTCGTCAGCCGCGAGGATCGATATGCACTGGGCAGCAAAGACCCGGCCGATCGCGGGGGGTTATCAGTGGCTATCATAGGTGACGACGGGGTTCGCTACTACGGGTCCCACTTGTCAGAAATCGCTGAGGGAGTCGAACCAGGGGTTCGTGTGGAGGCAGGCCAACTTCTTGGCCTCATCGGTATCAGTGGCAATGCCGCAGGTACGTACCCGCACCTACACTTTGGTATCTCTCGCCCGACGACACCTGATGATTGGGAGACAAGGCGTGGCGAAATTTGGCCGCAGGAATACCTGAAGGCCTGGGCGCGTAATGAGAATGTGGCCCCGGCGATCCCCTAAAGTTCTCGCTCCTGCGACACTAACATCTGTCCCTTGGCGAGTTTAGCTTGAATGTCGCGTAAAATCACTGCCTACGCAGACACACCAAAAAAGGGCCAGCGCCGCCCGGCACTGGCCCTTCGTCATGCACTGAAAGGTGTTGATTCCCTGCTACGCCGTCGCCTCCAGCGCGAGCAGGCTCACGGCGGCGTTGAGCGCCGGCGATGCGCTGAGGAGCCGGGCGGCGGCGGCGATGCGTGCAGCGGGGATGGCGAGGCTCGGCTCGGTCTGGTCGTTGGGTTGGTTCGCCAGGAGTGCCTGGAGGTCAGCGTGGGCTTGCGCGGCGAGCGTCTGGCAGAGCGCGGTGCGCACGGCGGCGCGTTGCAATAGCGAAAGCTCGGGTAGCGCCGGTGGCGGTGTGATTTCCAGGCGCACCGGTGCGGTCGGCGTTGGCGGCGTGGTGGTCTTCGCTGCGGGGCGCTGACTGCGTTTGTTGCTGCGTGCGGTGGTGGTCGGGGCGGTCTCACGCGCTGGTGGCGGGGCGGCTGGTGGCGGTGGGGCGATGGTTTCGCCCAGGTCGAATGGCATGAACGATAGGGTCTGGATGTCGTCAGTGGGTGGTGGTGTCTGGGTCATGGGGATCCTCCGTTGATTGGTCGATTCATTGGTACGGTGGGTTTTTTGATGCAAAGGCGCAAAGCCGCGAAGGTGCGGGTGGTTTTTTTGACGCAGAGGCGCAAAGGCGCAGAGGCGCAAAGGGTTCATGCACCGACGCGAAAACTGGTGCACCGTTGCGCCGGTACGTCAACACGGGTCAACCGGATGGGCACGGTCGTGGCTATTCTCGCTCTCGGTGATGGCCGGGTTCATCGGTCTGGGTGATCGCGGCGATGCTGAGCCCGCTGGCGTCGGCGAGGGTCGTGGCGGTGATCGGGATCGAGCGCATCGTCAGGTTGGCTAGGTCGAGCGCGGTCTCGAAAGTGGTGATGCCTCGGGCGCTGATGAGTTGGTGGAGATATTGGGCGGCGATGGCGGCCATGGTCTGGTTGATCATCAGGCTTTGCAGGCCGTCGCGCATGTCGGCTGCACAGTCGCCCTGGGGCTGGTTGGGCCGCCGGCTGGCTGTTGTCACCCCGCCCCGGTGGTGCTGGTTGCGTGGGGGACGATCAGGCGGTGCGTTGGACAGGCGGCTGGCTGTTGTCACCTCGCCCCGGTGGTGCGCGTCGCCTGCCCGTTGATTCGCCGGTTCGTCGTGGAGCAGGTGCGGGTAGCACAGGGTTGGCGCGGGGAGGGCGGTGCAGATCCCGCCGAGGGCCAGGGCACCGTGCAGTTGGCGCTGCTCGGTGGTGGTGCCCAGCAGGACTTTCCCCCAGGCGTGTTCGTTGCCGCTGTCGAGCCAGAGTTGCCAGCGTGAGTGGGCCAGGGCTTCGTGAAGCGCACGCCGTCCGCTGGCGGTGTCGACGGCCCCGACGAGGATGCCGATGGTCTGGGCGGGCGGGGCGAGTTCGCGCAGCAACGCGGCGGTCGCCATCTCCGGCACGGCGACGATGTCCAGGCCGAGCGCGGCGTTGAGGCGATCCGCCAGGGTCTGGGCTTTGTGGCGGCCCCGTTCGGCGGGGGCAAAGAGTTGGCGCCCGATGTTCGGTGCCTCGACGCGGTCGCCGTCGATGAAGATGAGGTGCAGCGGTGGGCTGCCACGCTCACGCAGGTGGGAGGCCATGCGGGCGAGCGCAACGGCCAGATGGGAGCCGGTGCCACCACAGCCGACCAGGCCGATCTGGATGGGCTGGGTGGACGGCACAAGGTAGGGAATGGGCTCATCGATGATCAGGGTGTCCATGGCGTCATCCTCTCATTGCACCCCGCGCCCACGCCAGGCTTCGCCGGCGAGCAGCCAGGCAAGGTCGTGTCCAGCCGGGACGAGATCGTCAAGCGGGTAGGGCGTTGCGGCACTGAGCGTACGGTAGCGTGTCAGGACGTTGCGTGGTTTGCTGCGACTGCGCTGCTGCGCAAGGTGGTGATTGAAGCACGAGCCTTCCAGGTAGAGGTCGAGGACGTGCAGCATCGTCGCGGGTGCGGCGACCGCCCGCGGCTCGGTGTTGCCCCAGCAGATCGCGCCAGACGCGTAGGTGTTCGGAAAGGGCGCGTGGGCAAGCGGTGTTTGCCGCTGCGGCCAGTCGAGTGTCGCCAGGGCGAAGATGCGGTAATCCTGACCGCAACCGGCCCAGATGAGCGGCGGCGTCTGGATGGTGTGGGGGCGTGTGCGTCCAGCGATGCGCAGGGCCGCTGGGCGTGGCGGGATCAGGAGCACGTAGTAGCGCTGGCCGTTCACGGTGCCGGTGCCCAGGGTGTTCGGCGGAAGCAACCCCGAACTCGTCGGGAGTTTGCCCAGGGCGGCGGCGAGATCCTCGGCGCTGATTGGGTACGAGATCCAGCCCCGACCTTGGCGGCGCGTCAGGTAGATCGCGTCGGCAAAGATGCCGATCTGGATAGTCGGTGTGCGGTCGATGACCAGCGTCTGGCGAATCGGGCGTGGCGTGCGACGCAGCCAGGGGCGGCGGCGAAGTTCGTCCGGTGGTTGTTCAGGCAGATCCATGAAGGGGTCTCCTTGCTCTGCATAGGCTGGTTGGTTGACGCAAAGGCGCGAAGGCGCAAAGGTGCCTTTTGGTGCGTGGGGATAATCCCGTAGGCAGAGAAGACGGTTTTTTTAACGCAGAGGCGCAGAGGCGCAAAGGTATGTTGCTGAGGTGAGGCCGACGCATGCGCTTGGGGTGTGTCAGCGGGCAGGCAAGCACGGCGGTTGATCATGCTGGGCGGTGTTGATCGCCCCCGAATCGGGGGTGATCATGCAAGATCCGGTTGAGGGCGTTCAGGGCATTGGGAGGCCATCGGCTGATCAATGGTGATCTTGCAGCCTTGCAAGATCATCGAACGGCAGCGGAGGTGATGACAGCAGCTTGCCGTGGCCGTGAACGGCGCGGCTCCTGGGTAGTCAAGGCCGCCTGCGAGGCCTGTGATCCAGTCGGCGCAGGCCGGCTTTGCCCGTTGTTGCCGAGGCGTTGACGCCGACGGTGGGGGCGGATGGGAGCGATCCGCGAGCAGAGCGGCCCCCGCCAACGGAAGATGCCATTGCCCGATTGATCATGCCAAACGATGTTGATCGCCCCCGAATCGGGGGTGATCATGCAAGATCAAGGTGAGGGCGTTCAGGGCATTGGGAGGCTATCGGCTGATCAGGGTTGATCTTGCAGCCTTGCAAGATCACCGAGTGGCGGCGTTGCGGGAGGAGTGGCGGTGCATGGCGCCGTGGCCGCCTGTTGCACGGCAGCGATCACGGCGCGGAGGACGGCTGGCTCAGCGGTGACGACGCGGTTCAGCAGGTGGCAGTGCTCGAACCAGCCGCGTGCTGCGGTCTGATCGGCCGCGATGGCGATCAGATCGTCGCTCCACCAGTCGAGGCCGCTGCCATTCATGTCGGCCAGTTCGTCCCAGCTGAGATCGGCGAACCAGTTGTCGGTACGGCTGAAAACGAAGCGGACGACCTGGCCGAGATCGATGGCGGTTCCGTCGGGAAGCGGGAATGGCTGCGTGCTCAATGCGGTGCAGAGGGCCTCCATGTCCGTGGTTGGCTCCAGGTGCGGCAGGTTCGCGAGGAGTGTGGTGTGTCCTGGGCTGAGTGCCACCTGGTCGCCCCAGGCGGTGATGACGTCGTCCATATCGCCCAGCGTTGCGCTCCAGGCGGTGCGGTCGGCCAGTGACCAGAGCATGGCGACGAGCAGGTTCCGGCCTTCGCCAAACAGCTCGTCCTGCTCGGTCGGGAGCCCGTAGACCTCCGGCCAGACCTCGTCGAGCCCCCAGCCGTGAAATTCCTCCAGGGCGCTGCGCGCGTCGTCGTCGCTCAACGCTGGGTGAAGCACGCGGCGAGGATCGTCCGGGTCGATCGTCAGGACGTGGCTGTGGTCAAGCCCGATCTGCGGCTGGACGAGGGAGAAGAAGGCTTGGATGACGCCCAGCAGGTAGGGTGGCGTGGTCGGCAGGTCGGCGACATGAGCGGCGTAGAAGGCGGGAAAGCGATGGCGGATCAACGCGGCGGCCTCGCGGCCGTAGTGGATCGCGGCGAGGTGTTCGCTTGCGGCGAGGCGCGTGATCGCATCGGTGGCCGAGCGCCTCACCACCCGACGACGTCTGCCGACGCGGGGATGGGGCGCACGTTGTGGAGTCGGTCGCATAGAATCCTCCCAGGCAGGTGCTGGCGATAGGCAATGGCCGCGCAGGCGTCGAGAGCCTCTTGGATCGCAGGCTCCAGTGCCTGCGCGAAGGTCAGCGTGCCGCTGATGAGTGGGCGAAGGGTCGTGAGCGGCTTGGCGGCGTCAATGGGCTGCGCCGGGATCGTTTCGAGCAGGGCGATGAGCGCGGCGTTTGATAATGATGGATGCATGTGGGCCTCCGAATGCATGAAGACCGGGATCAGGGCAACGACCCTGATCCCGGTGACGTGGCACTGTTCTATGCGGATGTTATCCCTTCGTCCCGGCCTGCTTGATGAAGTCGACGGTGACGAGGGTGCGACCGTCGTGCTCGGTCGTGCCGGTGCGGATCGTGGCCCCGGCGAGGGTGGCGAAGCCTTGGCGGATCAGGTGCTGGCGGATGGTCTCGTGGTCGATGTCGGCGGCCACGAGGAACCGCTGGCCGTCGACGATGACCAGTTTCTCGTGTGGGTCGAGGGCGGCGGCTACCGGAGCGGGTTCGGTGGTCAATGTCGCCTCGTCATCCGGGTTGGCGGCACGAACGGGCGTTCCCGCATCCGCATCCGGTTCAAGATGCGCATCGGCCTGCGCACGGGTGGTCAACGTCGAGGGCGGGTCGTCGTCGAGCAGGCCATCAAACATGGGGGTGGGCATGGTCATGGTCTTTTTCCTTTCGGCGTGAGCTTCGGTGTGGCGGTCGTGGTACGGCGGTGCTGGTCAGCAGCACTGTCTGCGCGGTCAATCAGCGCACGGCGCAGCGCCGTGCGATAGCTCTGGATGATCGCACGCAGGTAGGCGCGGCCGTAGATCTCCAGGGCAGCGGGGGCGTCGAGGCCGGGCATGGTGATGCCGATGAAGGCATCGCTCTCGTCGGCCAGGCGCCGCCCGGCTTCGACACCCATCTCCCAACCCCAGGCGTGGATCGCTTCGGGGGTTGGCGGTGGGATGGTGGACATGTGGTCTCCTTTCATCAGGCGTGGATCGCTTCGGGGGTTGGCGGGGGAATCGTGGACATCTGGGCTCCTTTCTTCCTTCCTTGGTTGGCCGCACCTGCGGCGGCCAGTCGCGTGGTGGTGGCACGTGGCCGTCACCAGTTCATAAGGACAGCGGTTTGCCCAGCGGCGTCGCCTCAGCGGGCTTCCGTCATCAGCCAGCGCTTGAGGGCGGTGAGTTGCCGACCGATCCCGGCCCCTTCCGGCGCGGTGCTCAGGGACGGCAGGCCGACGAGGGTGCGGGGGTCGCCGAGCGCCTCGCGGTAACGCTTGCCCGCACTGAGGTAGCTATCGGCATACGAGCACCGTGCGCACACCTGCGTGAGCGTGGTGCGCACCTGATCACGCAACGCACGGGCGCGTGAGGTGGTCATGCTCCGGTCATACGTGGGGATCGGCTGGATGGCTGGGATGAGGCCGAATTCAGC
>NZ_RYFF01000088.1 GCF_004138165.1 Candidatus Chloroploca sp. Khr17 | reverse complement strand
CATCAACATTCTCAACCGGGGCGGACAGCTCCGTTGGTCGTTAAGCTCGCCAGAAGGCGGGTTGGGCCAAGAAGCCGTGCGGCTTATGGTTTTCAAGAAATTAATCCGCTCGACCAGCCCTCACAGGTCTGCCAGACCTGTGAGGGCTGGTCGATGTCGCGTATACCGGATTATTTACTGCAACACCATTAGCCGCTGCGGAGTGTCACGCAGAGACGGGTAGGCGCAGAGGCGCAGAGGGAGAACAAAGGAGGGTGCGACGTGGTTGGATTGATCGTTCTAACGAGCCGGTCGATTTAACTGCGCGCTGTCCTGCGCTTTTTTGGGATTGCGACACCTGCTGGCAGAGACGGGGCTGCGCATCAGCGAGGCGCTGCAGCTTGACGTTAAACGCAAGAGCAGCTCAGAGCGTTGCGTCTTTGCGTTAAAACGATCCAGTCTTCAAGGTATTGGGCTCAGAATGTCTCTAGCCGTTCTTGAGATTTGCTTCAGAAACGTTTGGTATGATCCTTTTGTCATGCTTCTACGTAGACCGAGGAGTCATATCTATGCAACGCGTATCGTCCAAATTCGCCGCCCTGCTGCTGGTCATGCTTGTCGTACTCAGCAGCAGCGCCTGCAGCAGCGCACCACCTGTGAGCAACTCGGCTCCCACCAGCGCCCCCCAACCAACGACCGCAACAGAACCAACGGTGGCCCCAGCGACGGCTGTCAGCAGCGCGACTGCTGGCACGGAGGCTGCGGCGACTAGTGCGCCAGCTCCAACCACGCCCAGTTCGGCAAGCGGAGATGCCAGCAAGGATGATGCGTACGCTACTGCGCTCAGCTTCAACAACGCGGCCTGGCAGTACGACGCCGACAACGATGTCTACTGGCAGATTGGCGTCGTGTATGCCGCTACGCCCGCAGCGGCTGAGTACGAGAGTCTCGGCATTTACGTGCCTGGTGCGTATCTTACGGCAACCGCCAATGGCGACGGCAGCTATACGGCAACCCCCAATGCGCAGGGTGAGCGTAATGGCTTTAGCGCAGCGACGGCCCCGATCGTTGTGCCGGTGAATACCGGCGGCTACAGTGCCCAGAGCGCACCGACCGCGTATAGCTACGATGGGCTGGCGAGCTACCTGGAGGCTGGCTTCATCTATGTCTATGCGGGTGCCCGGGGCCGAGCGAATGGCTATGATGCTAGTGGGACACTCAGCTACAGCGGCGGTGCGCCTTGGGGCGTGACTGATTTCAAGGCCGCGATTCGCTTTGTGCGCTATAACCAGGCGCTGCTGCCCGGCAATACCGACAACATCTTCGTCTTTGGGATGAGTGGCGGCGGTGCGCAGAGCACCTTGATTGGCGCGAGTGGCGACAGCGAGTTGTACCGGCCCTACCTTGAGTCAATCGGCGCGGCAATGTACGATGCCGAGGGGCAGGCGATCAGCGATGCTGTTGCCGGCGTGATGGCCTGGTGTCCGATTACCAGTCTGGATTATGCCGACCAGGCCTATGAGTGGAACATGGGCCAGTACGTCACGACGGATACGCGAGCGGAGGGCACCTGGACGGCGGCGCTGTCGAAGGATCTGGCCGGATCGTACGCCGACTATATCAATGCGCTTGAGATCACCGACGGTGAGGGCAATGTCCTGAGCTTGACCCAGACCGCAGAGGGGATCTATACGGCCGGAAGTTACTACGACTATCTGTTCGGGACGGTGCAGACGTCACTGAACAACTTCTTGGCGGATACGACCTTTCCCTACACTGAAACCGTAGGTGGCTTTGCGGGCGCTGATGGCGGCTTTGCGGGTGGTGGTGCCCCAGGGGGCGGGCCACCAGCTGGCGGGCCACCAGCTGGCGGCCCACCGGCGGGAACACTGCCGGGTGGCCCACCGTCAGGGACCGGTACAACCTATCAGACGGTGCAGGAATACATTGACGCCCTGAACCAGGCTGGGCAATGGGTCACCTACGATGCTGCGACCAACACCGCAACGATCACCAACCTTGCCGATTTCGTCAAGAGCCAGAAGACTCCCTCCAAGAGTGTGGGCGCTTTCGATCGACCGGATCGCAGCACAGCCGAGAACGATCTCTTCGGTAACGACGAGAATGACACCCTGCACTTCAACGCAGGCATCGCCCAACTGCTCGCCGACAACCAAGCCAGCTATGCCCAGGCGACCGATTGGGATGCCTCACTGGTCGAGGCGTATGCGACGGATGTGCAGGCGCTCGATGCGTTTGGCAACAGCATGGCGTACCGGATCGACGCATACAATCCGATGTACTATTTGCTGCCGTTTTACGATGGCTATCAGAGTGCCACGGTTGCGCCGAACTGGCGCATTCGCACCGGGATCAAACAGGGTGACACCGCAAATACGGTGGAACTGAACCTGGCCCTGGCGCTTGAGAGCTATGCCGAGGTCGAAACGGTTGATTTTGCGACCGTCTGGGGTCAGAGCCATACCCTGGCCGAACGGACTGGCAACTCAACCGATAACTTCATTGCCTGGGTGAGCGAGGTTGCGCAAAAGTAGCTTGCTTGCTCGTCTGTAATTTGATCAGATCAAGAAGCTGGAAGTTTGCCGGTTCTGGTGACGACGGCCAGTTCCAACCGGCGGGGCTCAGCAACCTAGCGCCAAGCCGTCGCTGGCGGAACCAACCGGAACCGAGCAATGCGCCGGGGCACCAGCAGGCGCTCCTGTATCATCAAAAGCAGGCTTGTCAGCGCTCAACAGCATTCGACTGACAGCCTGCTTTGTATCTACCGCCTGGTTATGGGCAGGTATTGCCGGAAGATGGCTGCATCACCGACGGTGATCCGCCACGCTTCGCCAAGCGTGCTATTGCCGGCGGCGTCAATCGCCATTGGTTGCAAGGTGTGAGTCCCACTCTGCCAGGCTTCGAGGGCGTAGTGCCACCTGCCATCCTCTTGTTGCGCCACCTCCTCTTGGGTTATCTGCCCATCGGGCGTGGTGACGATGAGAAAGAGATCGACAGGACTGCCGTCACTGACGGTGCCGAGCAGCGTTGGGGCGCGGTTCGCGAGCCCGATGGTGTCGGTGATGGCACGTGCTTCAAGTACCGGGGCAACACTGTCTACCCAGTAGCTCAGGGTTGCGCCCAGCGTGCGGTTGCCGACCTTGTCACGCGCGTAGATCGTTGAGACGACGTTGACGTTGTCGTAGGCGGCTGTCTCAGCGAGCCGGTAGTTCCATTGGGCGCTGCCATCGGTGGGCAGGCGATCGGTGGTGAAGCGGAGTTCGCCCTGACGATAGGCCCCGGTATCGTCGGGATAGGTGTCGCAGATGCTCAAAACCCATGTTCCTTGGGCGGGTTCGCCGATCAAGGCGGCGAGTGCCTCTTCTGGGGCACGTTGGTTGACAAAGGCAGGCCCGTCCAAGGGATGATCGCCCTGGTCGTTTGCCGCGAGCATCGTCGCCCGGTCACTCAGGCGGACGTTGTAGTGTTCAGCGCTGATCTCTGCCGACGCTTCGCCAACCAGCCGTACCGTGGTGCCCTGCGGCGAGCGCAGCGTGATCAACAGATCGCCACGGTAGGTGTGCGCAAGTTGCAACCCGACCTCGACATCCATGATGGTGAACGCATCAGTGACGACAACGTCGCGCGTGATGGTGTTGCCCGGCGCACAGACACCGGGCTCCGTGGCGTCGGGGATGACCACCGGTGTCGCCGGGAGGTCAGCGACGACGCTGCTCCCGCTGGCGACGCTGGTGCCATCCACGGTGATGGTCGCCGCGTCACAGACGCCTGCGGTGCAGACCTCGACGCCCGCCGACAGGCGATTGTCGTGAACGCGACCGCTGAGGATCGCCTGACGTCCGCCTAGCAAGACGCCGGTGATTGGTGCGGTTGCGCCAAGCGCCGGGGCCAGATCATCGCGCACGGTCAGCGTCGGTGCCGTACGATCAATGACGGCGGTGCCCCACGGCGACCACGGACCGACCTGGCCAAAGGCGTCGGTGGCGCGGGCGCGTACCCGGTAGACGGTACCGTCGGCGGGGTTGCTCGCCCCTGCCTGCCAGGGGCATTGCCAATGACCATCGTCGTCGTCCGGATCGGTGCAGGTGATCAGGCCGCCCCCAGGCCCGTCGATCGCAAGTTCGTACTGGTTGACTGGCGAGGCGTCGCGTACGATCCCCATGATGGTGGCGTCCGCCGCCGGGACTAGGCGGATCGGTGCTTCAAGCGCGACCACCGGGGCTTCGTTGTCGGGTGTGTGGTTGATCAAGGTGACGACAGCCGATGTGCTCGCCTCGGGTGCAAAGCCGCAACTACCCTCAAGCGACCCCGGCCAGGCCTCGACGCGCACTTGGCCGAGGGTGCCGCGCTCGAGCCGGAAGCTGATGGACGCTTCGCCAAAAGCACCGGGGGCGAGCCCAGGCAGATCTAGGAAGAGACAGCCGCCGACAGGGGCAACCGTGGCGCTTTCATCGAAGCCAAACCGTGCCACCAGCGGCCCTGAGGGGGTAGCGGTGTTATTCTGGTAGCGCACGGTATAGGTAAAGACCGCGCCTGGCTGGATGGGCCGGAAGTTCGTGGCACCATAGCGCGCCATGATGGACGCGATCGCATCGAGGCTGCGCGGAGCCTCGGGTTGGCACGCCAGGGCATCACGATTGTTCACACAGTAGGTCTCGTTCAGCCAGCGGCGGAAGTCCGTCGTAGCTTGTTCTGTCACCTGATCCCAGGCCGTGAGCAAGGCCTGGCTCCCTGGGGCCAGCAACTGGATCTCGTCATCTTCTGAGCTGGTCACCAGCGCGCCCTCGCTGCTCAATATGTGCAGATCGAGGCGGTTAAGCGAATGGTTACAGGCTCCGTCATTCAGATCGAGCGTGTAGGCAGTGCTCATCCGCAGGCGATGCGGTTCGCCGAGCGCAGGGGCCATGCGGTTGACCCGCGCACTGTCAACCGGGTTGCGGGCAGGAATGGCCGCCCACGTGCGCAGCGCTCCTTCCTCGACCGCAAACGCGACCAGGCCAATTGTCCGTATGCCTTCAGCCTCCATCAGTTCCATCGGGAGCCAGAGGTCGGTCAGATTGTCTGCGGCACCGTTGAAACGATAGCCGTAGCTCGCCAGATCACGATCCGGCAGAGTCGCCTGCTCGACCCACTGCCCCCCCGCTTCGTTCCAGCGAAGCAAGATCGCTGTTGCACGATCACGCACCCAGAGCGCGTAATCGGCGTGGAAGAAGGCGTAGGGATAGCCGCCTGGATTGGCGTTGCTCAGGTCGCGCCCCGGCAGATGCACGATCGTCTGGTCGCGGGTCGCCGGGTACGGGTTGTAGGCCACGTTGCTGCCGACCCACGCTGGCGTACCATCCGGGCCTGCTTCCTGATTGGGGATGGTGTCGAAGTAGATGAAGAGATCGCCGTCGTGCGCCCAATCAGCCCCGGCCCAGGTCAGCCGTAGCGTATCGCCGAGCCAGGTCTCACGGGTGGCGTAGAGCGCCTGGCTCGGCGCATTGCCAGCGGTGCGTTCGCTCAGGCGCTGATCGTGTCCCACAAGCGTACAGTCCGTCTGCATCCAGCCGCGGTACGGACGACTCGCGTCAGGTCGTTCGAGGTCGCTGGCACTGGTGTAGTCGGGGAGCGTCAATAGATCCTGGAAGAATGGCCCGGTCAGTTGCTTGCTCACCTTGCCATTGGCATCTTTGGCGTAGATGTAATGATAATAGACGCGCCCATCACCGGCTACGCTGGTCGTCAGCGTTGCCGTGAAGTCAATGACGAGATGTGCTGTCCCCGGTTGCAGGGTTGTCAGAGAGCCGTTGAAGAATTGATCAACCCAGCCATACTGCAGTTCGACCAGTTCCTGCTCATCGGTCACGGTGAAGGCGACCGTCGCTTGCAAAGCGGGGGTGCGGTACGTCTGGCCGATGTTTGCCGGGGCGCCGTCGAAGGTGATCGCTGGCGTTCCGATCTGTGGCCCATGCGGGTCGAGCGTGACGCTGAGGCTGGTGGTCGCAGTGATACCTGTGGTTGTCGTGACGACCGCCGTGAGCGTGTAGGGTTGCGCCGTTGGCACGTTGGCCCCCAGTTGCACATCGGCAAACCAGAGTCGCCCGCGCACAATGGCCGGGATGCCACGGCGTTGCACTGGGCCGTCGAGCGCGAGCCGCAGGTCGGCAAGTGTCTGCGTAGTGCTGATAATGCCGCGGATGGCGAGCCGCCCACTCGGGCTGAGCGTGAGTTCGCCGGGGGCATCATCAATCAGCAGCAGCGGCGGCGTTGTGGATGACTCAGCCGTGGCAAGCGGGGTCATCACGTTGGCCGCCCCAACCTCGACGGCGGCTGGTTGCGCGATCACCAGGGCTGCTGGGCTGATCGGGGCCAGCAAACGGGCCTGTTCTGCGTGCATGGCTGGCATCGCTGCGCCTTCCCCGAGGCTCGCCGTGGTCTCGTTGCCCAGACGATCACGCACAGTCGCACGCACCGCGCCGCTCTGAGTTCCCTCGACCGTGCAGCGGAAGGTTGTGCGGAAGGGGAGCACGTAGCCGCGCCCTGCTGCCGCAAGCAGCCACGGCAGCACATACCGCTCGCTGGTGCCCTCGTGCAATTCACACGGCGCAAAGCTGAGCGCGTCCGCATCGAGGTTGAGATCGCTGGCGATCAGTTCGTAGGTCGTCTGCGTCGGCGCGATCTGGCGCGTCAAGACGGCCCGCGGCGCGAGCGTATCAAGCTGGCCGATCCAGGCTGCCGACAGGATCTGCTGGTTGCCAACGCTATCGGTGCTGCGCAGGTGCAGCGCATAGTTCCCCTCAAGCCCGAGCGGCGGCGTGGTTTGCCACGAGGCCTCGGTCACGCCGCTGCCCTGGGCACTCAGGGTCGTTGGCTGCCAGCCAGCCACCGTCAAGGCGCGAACCTGGTCGGCGGTGAGGCTGCGCTGGTAGATCTTCAGGTCGTCAAGCTGACCCTTGAAGTGATGGTTGGTGCCTTGCTCTCCCGCGCCAAGCCAGAGTGCGCCGGTGCCGTGATAGGCGTCGGGCGCGGTACGATCAGCGGCAAGCAGCTCTCCATCGCGGTAGATCACGCGCTCGCCCGTCACGGAGTCGTAGGTACAGGCCCAGTGGTGCCAGTTGAGGTCGCTGACGGCCTGGGGCGTGGGTGCCGTTCGCCAGGTCAAGCAGGTTGCCCGCAAAGCGCTGGCTTGCGATCGGTTCCAGGGTGCGGGTCACAACACCGCCACGCGGCAGATGCTGCTGCGGCTGCAAACAGAGACCCGTATAGATCGCCAGGTCACTCAGGCCGCTCGTTGGCCCCTCGAGTTGCAGGTCAAGCTCAGTGCCACGCTGGGTGAAGGTGACCGAGTTGGTGATCCCAAGGGCCAGGTGCAACGCGGGGTTGGTGGTGGGCAACGGCGGATGCACCCCGCTCAGGCGCACTTCGAGCATCGGCACCAGGCGCAGATCGCCATAGGCCAGCCGCGGGTCATCCAGCGTGGTGCCCTGCCCTGCCCCATTTGCCACCGAGGCAAAGGTTGTCTCGCGGGTGCGCACAACCTGGCCCGCCGAGTCACCCCCCGGCCAGTCGAGCACATTGAGCGCGTAGGTCAGATTGGTGTCACGGGTTGGGCGCAGTTGAACATCGATCAGAATATCACGGTCTTCCGCGATATTCTCAAAAGTCAGCGCCAACTCACTACGGCCATCGAGCATCCGGTACGGCGAAAGATCCACCTGATCGTCAACCTTATCGCCATCGTTGTCGGGATCGAAGATGTCGGGCATACCATCACGATCAGTGTCAACACAAAAACCAGTTGCTGGCGAGCGTTCGGTCAGGGAAGGACGCAGCAGCGCCGGGCACTCGATCCCATCAGGCAAGCCATCCCCATTGCTGTCGGGATGCCGCGGGTTCAAATACCAGAGCCTGCCGCCGGGTGCGGAACGTACGCCCTCAACTTCGACATTGTCCGTGATTCCGTCGCCGTCGGTATCGTCCTTGAGCGGATCGGTACCAAGGAAGCGCACCTCAACGCCATCCTCCAGCCCGTCACCATCAGTATCAGGGTTGTTGGGATCAGTCCCGTAGAGCAAGGTCTCTTCGGCATTGGTGAGCCCGTCGCCATCGTCATCACGCCCATCGTCATCCGCACGCAACGAGCCAAGGCTTGCCCCCCCGGTGAAGGTCACCGGTGCGCGCGAGGGGGTCAGTTGGGCCGACGCTGGCAGGTCAGGATTCCAAGCAGGCCGATCATGGGCGTCATGCACCCGGGCCAGTTCCGCCTGCTGCTCACGTTCCGCTATCTGCGCGGCATGTTCAGCGGCCAGTTCAGCGGCAAACGCATTGACCCGTGGCGCCTGGAGCAGCGGGGTGACAACGAGGCATGTCATCACCAGAGCGGCGGCAAAGGCTTGCTGGCGCCGTGAGGCGACGGCAGAGACCAGGAAGAGCATAACTCCAGCGGCGAGCACCAGCACCACCAGTTGGAGGCTCGCCGCCTGCCAGAACGTCGATGTCGTCGGCAAGCCCAGGCTATGCAAGGCGGCCCCAACGGCGCTGCCTGGCGTCATACGAGGCACAAAGTTATAAAAATCGGTCGTGATCTGCGCGCTGACCGGCTCACCCTGCGTGGTCGGGGCCAGATCAAGGTGCAGCACCAGGCGCACCGGCAAGCCCTCGGGGCTCACCCAGAGTTCACCGGTACCCGTGGTTTTCGCAAGCTCATCGGCAGTGCCAAGGCGCAAGCCAACGGGTAGGCGTCCCTCGCGACGCAACTGATCTTCCATCTGCTGCCGCATCAGCGCAGCAAACGCCGGGCCATGCACACGAAAGCCATAGCCACGCAACTCAGGGCGCGCCGGAAGTGGCGCAAGCGCGTGAACCTCACGTGCATCCACCAGATACGCCATCAGATCCTGACCGGGCGCAAAGAGCTGACTCACATCCTCAACTGGCTGCCAGGTCTCACCAGGGATGCGCCCATAGGCCTGATCGCCGTCGATCCGCACCTCGATCCCCGTCTGGCGATCAGCCACCGAGCCGCCCTCACCCCAGAGCATCAGATCCATCCGGCGTGTCGGCACATCGAGGCTTCCCTCGAGATAGAGCGTATTGACCTGGGGCTTTTGCCCGACGGCTTGCAAACGGGCAGCCGGATAGATCGTCTGTTCAAGCCTAGACGTATAATGATAAGCGCCCGCCCGACGGGCCAACTTCCAGGCGTGCTGAACGTCCTGGGCGGGGCTACGCGAGCCAGTGGCAAGCCCGACCACAAGAGCGAGAGCGAGCAACCCGAGCGCAACAAGACCGAGCCGGGTGAAAGATGGAGGAGTAGAACGAGGATCGTCTTGCATAATGTAAAGTCCTTCAAAATCAGATCATCCTCATGGTACGCCTACAAAGCTTTTCAAACTAGCTAGACAAAAGTACTGTACCGCAATGGTACTACTGGCCTTGATGCGCAGTGCGTGTCACCAACCGCGCTCCGCCTGACCGGTGATCGTCACCTCCTCTACCGCGAAGCCTCGGTCGTCGTTCCGCAGGAACTCGAGGGTGAACTCTTTCCTGAAGGGACAACCGCAGGTCAGGTAGTCTTCCTCATGATCGACGAAGTCGTCGCCGAAGGCCAGGCTTGCTCGCGGCGCATATCCAACGAAGCCTCGGGTTGTGGCGAAGGGCGTACTGTCCTGGACGGTCGTCCCTCAACGGTCGTCGGGGGCATCCTCATCCTCATTCTCATCCTCATCCTCATCCTCATTCTCATCCTCATTCTCAGGCCAGCAGGTATGACAGAGGCCGTGCCGCAGCGGTTCGGCGGGCTTTCGACAGCCATAGCAAAACCCAAACGCCGCATGTCCATCGAGAATCTCGTCGGCGTTACAGTCGTGACGATCACAGGCCAAGTTGACGATATCGAAAACGGTCGCGGCGCGCAGTGCGCGGAGTGGATCGTGCGAGCGCAGGTAGCCGTGGAGAAAGCAATGGTAATTCTGGCCATCGTGAATTTCTTCTGTTCAAGCCATCTTGAGCTTTAATCCGGCCAGTGCCGCAGCCGGTACCTCATCATCTCCAAGCGCATCAAACATAACAAAGCCCTCGATGATGGTGAGAGTCAGCGCCGCAAGCAGTTCCCGCTGCTCCTCTGTGTCAACCTGCAGCGTGTCAGCGATCCAGCCTCGTAGCGTCGCACTGATGCGCTGGGCAATCGTATGAAATGGCGCTTGTCCCCCTGCCGCCAGGGGGAGGAGTTCAAGCCAGAGGCGCATATAGGGCCGGACGTGCGGATCCTTCACCATGCCTGCGAGCATAGTCAGGAGGGCGTCAATCGGTAAGGGCTCGAGCCGAGCCGCATCGAGCATGGTGATCAAGCGTTGGCTCACGAGCGTGAGTGACGCGGTGAGCAACTCCTCCTTATCGCCGAAGTAGTGGAGTAGCATCCGGTCGCTCGTCCCCACCGCAGCCGCGAGCGGGCGGAGACTCGCACCCTGCAGGCCGTGGGTGAGCAAATGATCGGCCAGGCGCTCAAGCAACTCGGCTCTGCGCCGCTCTCCCTTTTTCATCGCAGTTCGTCCTCCTTGGCAGGCGTGGAGCATCTGCCACCCACCGAGGTCATGAAGCAAATGCCCCCATTGTAGTCTGAAGGGGGCTGGAAGGCAACAGATGCGGCTTGCGCTTATTCGGGTCTCCCCCCTTGACAAAATACGTAGCAGTTGCTACACTTCTGGTATAAAATGTAGCAACTGCTACAAAAAACATTAGAAGTGGAGCGACACCATGTCTCACAAGGTTCATAAGTTCTGGCTCAAGGTCACTGCTTTTATCGTCGGCTCGTTTGGCCCGGTTTTTTTCCTGGGGACGATGGCGTTCACCTCAGAGCCCGCCCGCCTGTCGCTGGATCTTCTGAGCTGGCCGATCGACGGCATGCAGACCTATACATCGCCTGACACGCAGTTTCTGTCCGCGCTTACGGGCGGCTTCCTCTTTGGGTGGGGCGTGATGATTTGGTGTCTGTCAGCCTGGGTGTACGACGCAGCGCCCGAGGCTGTGCGTCGAACGGTGCTAGCTGGCCTGCTCGCCTGGTTCGCGCTAGACAGTGCGGGGTCGCTCGCATCCGGACACCCCTCGAATGTCCTCTTCAACGTGCTCGTCCTCCTGCTGGCGGTCGGTCCGCTGTGGCGCCCCGCGCAGCCTGAGTCGGCCACGAACGTGCGGCATGCGTAGGGAGCGGTTGCGGCTATAGGTAGGCGCGAACGTAAGCTGACAGAGAACACAGCCTGCGGCAAAGGCCTGAGGACGGGGTACGATTATCTTCCGCATGAAGGGACTTGAGTACGATTGCGTATTCATACCCGCATGTGAAGAAAATGTGGTACTATCATTATGATAGCGTAGATGATATTCGTGGATCAATCTCATGTGTCAGCGCACACCACTGACCTTCAGTGCCGCCGCGCTCCCGGAGGAACCAGCCATGACTCAGCCCCGTCTCCGCACCACGCGCATCCTGCGCGTCACGCTCCTCACGCTGCTCACGCTCGTCTTGCTGCTCGACGGCCTGACCGCCGCCGCTCAGCCGTCCCTCAGTCGCCACCTGGCCCTCGGGATGCCCACCTCGGCTGTCACCGACGTCAATTCCTCTGCCGACTACCTCATCGTGCGCGATCAGTACGCCCTGAGTTACCACCGCGACCGGGGCATCCCGAACTGGGTCAGTTGGCACCTCCAGGCCAGCGATCTGGGGGACGTGCCCCGCTACAGCGGCCCCTTTATCACCGATCTCAGCCTCCCCGCGAACTGGTACCGCGTCACCCACAACGACTACACCAATAGCGGCTACGACCGAGGCCACATGACCCCCTCTGCGGATCGGA
>NZ_RYFF01000087.1 GCF_004138165.1 Candidatus Chloroploca sp. Khr17 | reverse complement strand
GCCGAAATAACGAAGCGCCCTGGTGACGGGGCGCGTCCTGATGCCACTGCGTAGTCCCTAATGTGTATCGGTCTCGCGCCTTTGCGTCAAAATCTCTGCGCCTCTGCGCCTCTGCGTTAAAACCTCAGCGCCTTTGCGCCTTTGCGTCAAAATCTCTGCGCCCCTGCGCCTTTGCATCCACCCTGGCGCTCAGAATCTATGCTGGTCGCCCACGCTTTATGGATGTGATATCATGCACTGGAATGCTGCATCGGTAGAGAATCGACACAGGAGACCTTGCTATGCCATCGGTGACGATTGCCGACATTGACAAGCGCTTGCGGCACCTCCCGCCCGACAAGTTGATCGTCGTCTATGATTTTGTCTCGTATTTATTGGAGCGTGATCTGACGGATCTGCTGCTCGATGCCGATACCGACGCAGGGGCGACGATGCTGGCATCTGAAGCGGTGTTGCGACGTGATTGGGATCGGCCAGAAGAGGATGCTGCATGGGCGCATTTGTAAAGGGCGATGTGGTGGTCGTGCCGTTTCCATTTTCGGATTTGAGCGCGGCAAAGAAACGTCCAGCCTTGGTGGTGGCAACCCTCACCGGCAACGACGTCATCCTGTGCCAGATTACCAGCCAAGCGGTGGCCGATAGCTATGCGGTACCGCTGACTGATAACGACTTTACGAGCGGTGGCTTGCGGCAAGCAAGCAATGTGCGCCCCAATCGACTCTTCACCGCTGAGAAGAGCATCATCCTCTCTCGTGCAGGGACGATCAGTGCCCCCAAGATGCAGGACGTGCTTGCCAAGCTCGTGCAGATCCTCACCTCCTAAGGCAGCGGAGGATTTGACGCAAAGACGCAAAGAATCATCATATAAAAAATCTCTGCGCCCCTGCGCCTCTGCGTTAAACCCTCTGCGCCCCTGCGCCTTTGCGTCAAACCCTCTGCGCCTTTGCGTCAAAAAACAGCCGTTACGGATAAATCCGGTACAGCATCCGCGGGAACGGGATCGTTTCGCGGATGTGGCGTGTGCCGGTGATCCAGGCGACGGCGCGCTCAATGCCCATGCCAAAGCCACTATGCGGCACGGTGCCATAGCGGCGCAGGTCGAGGTACCAGCGATAATCAGCCACATCCAACCCATGCTCATTGATCCGCCGTTCCAGCAGTTCAGGATCATGAATGCGTTGCGAACCGCCAATAATCTCGCCATAGCCTTCCGGGGCCAGCAGGTCAGCACAAAGCGCCACCTCGGGCCGCGCTGGATCAGGTTCCATATAGAAAGCCTTGATCGCCGACGGATAGCGCTCGACAAAGACCGGGCGATCAAACTGTGAGGCGATCAACTGCTCGTGAGGCGCCCCAAAATCCTCGCCCCAGGGCACCGGCGTGGCCCCTTCGACCTCGCCTTGATGCGCGTTGATCAACGCCAGCGCGTCATCGTAGCTAATCCGTGGGAAGGGCGGCACACACCGTTTCAGCACCGTCGTATCGCGCTCGAGCACATCAAGATCCGCCGCCCGCCGCTCGAGCACCCGCTGCACAATCGCACTCACAAACTGCTCTTGCAACACCAGATTATCCTCGTGGTCAGCAAACGCCACCTCGGGCTCGATCATCCAGAACTCGGTCAAATGGCGGCGCGTCTTGCTCTTCTCGGCACGGAAGGTTGGGCCAAAACAGTAGACCTTGCCAAACGCCATCATCCCCGCCTCGACATAGAGCTGCCCGGTCTGCGCGAGATAGGCCTTGCCAAGATCAAAATAGTCAGTCGCAAAGAGATTGCTCGTACCCTCGGCAGCGGTCGCGGTGAGAATCGGCGAGTCAAACCGAATAAAGCCCTGCTCATTGAGCCACTCTTGCGCGGCGGCGATCACCTCGGCGCGAACGCGTAGCAACGCATGCTGGCGGGCCGAACGCACCCAGAGGTGGCGGTGTTCCATTAGAAACTCGACGCCATGCTCTTTGGGGCTAATCGGATACTCGACACTCGGGCCAACCAATTCCAGCTCATGCACATCAAGCTCAAAGCCGCCGGGCGCACGCTCATCGGCACGCACACTCCCCGTCACCCGACACGCCGCCTCTTGCCCAAGCTGCTGAGCCAGCGCAAACGTCGCTTCACTCACCTGCTTCTTAAAGATCACACACTGGATCGTCCCACTCCCATCACGCAGCAACAGAAAGACCAGCTTGCCCTTCCCGGTCTTATGATAGACCCAACCCGCCAGCGTGACGGTCTCTCCGACATACCCGGCAATCCTGGCAACGGTGGTAGTTGGCTGCAACGACATATCGCATACTCCTGATCTCTCAAGCGATCTTTGCATGCCAGTATGCCACGAGAAAAGGGCGCTGGCAAATGTAGGGGCGACGCCCTCCGGAAATTTTGCGTATGACGACATAAAAAGCCAGCATGGCTGGCTTTTTATGTCGTCATACGCAAAATTTCCGCTATACTAGAGACAACAATCAATCCCATTCAACAGAAAGGCCGTGTCATGGTACGCAGTCTACGTCGAGGGTTGCTGATCCTGATGCTCATTGCCCTCATGCCGCTCTTTGTGCTGCCAACCCGGGCGGCCAATCAGTTGCCACCGGGCAAGGTCGGCCCTGGCGATGTCTACCTCGCCCTGGGCGATTCGCTCGCCACGGGCACCGAGGCCGCCGCCAATGACGACGGTCTGCCTGGCTATCCTGATCTTTTGTTTGCGTCTCTTCGCCAGATCAACCCCGCCATAACCTTCACGAATCTCGGGGTTGGCAGTGGCGAAACAAGTAGCTCCTTTATCGTGACCGCGATCGTGACCGAGACCAGTCAACTCGATCGCGCCGTCACCTTCATCACCACCGAACGCGCTGCCGGGCGCGTGGTGAGCCCGGTGACGCTGAGCATCGGCGGCAACGATGCCGTCGCCGTGGTGCGACCAGGCAGCACCACGAATGTCGATCAAGCGCTGACCCTCTTTCGCGCCAATCTAATCAAAATCCTCGATGACCTCGTCGCCGCGCTTACCGTCGAAGGCCAGCGTACCGGTGATCTGCTGATCATGAACTATTACAATCCGTATCCGGGCTTGTATGATCAGCCTGGGTATCAACTAGTGTTACCGGCGAATCCCGATATCGAACTGCCCCGTTTCAATGCCATCATTGAAGAAGAGGCCGTCTCACGCGGCATTGCCGTCGTTGATGTCTTTACCCCTTTCCAGGGGCGTGAAGCGGAACTGATCTTTGTAATGCGCCCGTATCCCCCATTTCCGCCCAACCTTGACGATTTCGACTTTCACCCCCGCGAAGCCGGCCACCGCGTCATCGCCGACCACTTCTTCCTGACCAGCGGCTATCGCCTCACAGCCTTCCTGCCGCTCGTGGCCCAGTGACGCCGTGAGCAATAGGCGCACCCGTCAGACCTCACAGGTCTTCATGGTCTTCCAGAAATGAATCCGATAGAGCGCACGAAGGTGGGCTTTGCTTCCCCTAGCCGAGGGCTTCAGCCCCACGGCATCGGGCGCATACCGGATTATGTACTGGAAGACCATCAAGACCTGTGAGGTCTCAGGCGGGTTTTTGTTTCTCGGGAACGCAGCGAAGGGTCGCAGGCGTTCAGATGGATGAGACCCTTCGCTGCGCTCCGAAGCAACACAACCTCATGGGCGGAGCGCAACGGCTCCACGGTCATGCCGCACGGAGCCACAGGCGCCATGAGGAATCTGCACGGATCGGCATGGAAGCCCCCTCACGTTCGTTCGGGGTGACATGGGCGGGCCGATGCACCAAACTGGTTGCTCACGGCATCACTGGCCCGCCGGCCATGTGGTACTCAGCAAGACAATGCGGCATCCCTACTTGCTACTTCCCCACGCTCACGTCTAACGCACAACGGTGCGTTTCACCGTATCAACCGCCGACCGGGCGGCGGTGAGGTAGCCACGGTAGACCGACGAGCGCCCAAAGATGAGCGGGGTCGCAATGCCGACCAGGATCAGCGCTGGCACCCAGAGCAACACACCGAAGAACTGGGAGAGCCAGGCAAAGATCAAGCCGCCGCCAACGAGCACATTGAGCAGAGCGGTGCTGCCACGATCGCCATAGGACTGGCCGATCAACTCACGGAGATTGCCAACGAGCAACAAGATCCCGGCAAACGCCCCGAAGTGCATCGCCAGACTCGTGCTGAGAAAGCGCATAATCAAAAATATCGCCGCCACAGCAAGAATTGCTGCACCGATATAGAGATACATTGGTTTAATATACCAGCCACCCACGCGCACAGGGCCTTGACCACTGCTCTTGCCGTTATACATTGCCTCGTCCTTTCCAACGCACATCACGTCGCTAAGGCTATGACGGTGGGTTGGGCATGGTTGTTGCAGCGGCAGTTACTCTTCAAAGACGGGTTTGACGCGGAACATCCCGTCACGCTGCTCAGGCGCATTCGCCAGCACCTCGTCGCGGCTCAGCGCACCTTTCACCACATCGGGACGCATCACACTGACCAACCCGGTCACCTGGGCCGTCGGCTCGACCCCAGTCACATCAACCTCTTGCAGGAGTTCGATATACTCCAGGATATGGGAAAGCTGATCCCGCATCAGTGCAAGTTCGTCATCAGAGAGACCAAGGCGGGCGAGGCGGGCGACGTGGGCTACTTCGGCATCACTCAATGGCATCGCAATGTCTTCCTTTCTTCAGGCTACCCCTGATCCTTGCGAAAGATCACGGTGGTCATTTGTCCCAACCAGCATCTGGCGTGTATAGCGGAGGCGCTGGGCTGCGGTGATATGGGAAACCACACCAATCGCAATGATCGCCCAGTGTAACAGATTGAACTGGGGAAAGAGCGGATGCAAGAGCAGGCCCAGGATCAACAAGCCAAGTTTTTCCTGGCGCCCGGCAAAGCCCACATTGCACGACACGAGTTTATGGGTCGCCTCGGCGCGTGCGCGAACATAGCTTGCCATCAGCATCCCCACGAGGGCAAAGAGCACCCATCCCGGCGCGACGACCCCCGAAAGCATGATACCCCCGAGGATAAAGGCCTCGGCATAACGATCGGTCACATGATCAAGGACAGTGCCATACGCACTGGCCGTTCCACCCGCGCGGGCGGTTGCGCCATCAAGCACATCAGCCAGGCCCACCAGCAAGATCACCGCCACGCCCCAAGCAAACCAGCCCCGCGAGAGCACATACCCGGCCCCGACACTGAGCCCAAGGCTGAGATAGGTCAGGGCATTGGGGGTAATGCCTAGTCGCACGCAGATCTGCCCGAGGGGAAGCGAGATCGTTTCATAGATCGCACGAAAGCGTGCAAGAAAAGGCATCATGGTTGTCGCTCCTGCCTTCAACGATAGAGGACTGATCTTCGTTTATCACCCTGCGTCAGACCTCACAGATCTTGCTGGTTTTCAAGAAATAAATAAGGGAGTGCCGACTTTAGTAGTGTGTGAACAAAGTTGTTTGGGGGTGCCGCCGACCACGAATACTGAGAACGAAGAAACGAATAGGGGCGGCGCGGTATTCGTGGTCGGCGGCGCTACCAGAAAACTTTGTTGACGCACCACTCAGTCGGCTGTCCACTAGATAATCCGGTATGCGTGACAGACCCGATTTTATTTTGAAAGACCATGAAGACCGGTGAGGTCTGATGCTACAAACAGACTATATTCAATCAAGTATAGCGTCAGGGTCGCAGGATAGCAAGAGGCTTGTGCGCCGTTCAACTTCAGCCAGCGCGATCGGCGCATCGGGGCCGGTATGTTCGATCCAGATCGAGGCGGTGGCGGCCCCGACGCATCCAGCCCGATAGAGATTGGTCTGATCTTGCAAATAAGCATGCAAAAACCCAGCCAGATACGTATCACCTGCTCCAGTCGGATCACGGGCCTCGGTGGTATAGGCCGGAATGCGCCACTGACACTCACCATTGTCGATCCACGAACCAGCCTCGGCGAGGGTGACAATTGCAATCTGGCAGCCCAACTCGCGCAGGGCACGCACCGCTGCGGAGCCATTGGCCCGCGGGTCGATGCCCGTCAAGACATAAGTCTCGACTTCATTGGCTTTAATCACCGTACAATGGCGGGCCGCCCGCGCAAAATCAGCAGGCACACGATGCTCGATCCGGTCATCTTCCCCGATCTCGCGCAAGAGCCCCTGGGGATCAAGCAAAATCGGGGCCGTCGTGACGGCGGCAAGCTGTTCAATCAGACTGACGGATGTCTCTTGCAAGATCGGGCCGACAATCAGTGCTACCGCCTCGGCGCAACAGGTTGGCACCTCGGCAATCGGCGGCGCAAGGCCAAGTACATCAAGGGTACGATCCCCGCGCTCATCGTAGATCAGGCGAAAGCCGCCAGTCTGATCGCTTGGCGTGGCATAGGCAGTGATGCCATAGTGCTGCAGATCGGCGCAAAAACGTGCGTAATAGTCAGCCCCAACCCGGCCCACCAGCGCTGTCTGGTGGCCGAGGCGGGTCAGCGCGAGGCAGGCATTCGTTGAGCATCCCGATAGCACGCGGCCATCGGTACGGATGCAAGGGGTAATGATTTCATCATAGACAGGATTGCCAAAGGCGACAATAAGGCTCATGCTGGATGGTTCTCCTCGTACGAGGCTGTGTTGAGGGCTGTCGCCCTAAAAACCCAGGTTGCTTGAGGCCGCAGGCGTTTTCTTGATGCTTATTCCGTGCCGTTGAGGCGTTCGTAGATGTGTTGGAGTTGCTCATCGTCATAGACAGTGATTGTCAAGCGAATTTGGCGGCCTGTACGTACTAGTTGTACCGGGGTTTCGAGCAAGTTCTCAAAGAGGCGGCGGGCCTCTTCGTCATTCGGGTCAACTGGCGTGCGCCGAGGCGGGCGTGGCTCATCCTCGGTTGTTGTCGCCGGTGTGCGGGGCGCCAAGGAGGCCGCTGGTGGTGCGCCGCGTACCTGTTCAACAGCTGACGCCAATGCTACGCCCTCGCTCAACAACGCGGCGAATTGATCGCTCGCTCGGGTACTCAAGCCAAGGGCAAGCACCTGTTCGAGGGCGGCGTTCTGTAGCGCTGGATCTTCAAGGCGCAGCAACGCCTGGGCGTGGGCGGCACTGATCGTGCCGTGCAACAGGGCCTCGCGGGTCGCTGGATGCACCTGTTGATGGAGGGCGAGCTCGGCCATGCGTTCGGCCTCGCGCACACTCAGATCGCGGCGCACGATCAACTCGAGCACGGCAGACTGCTCGGTGGGCTCTTCGAGGCGAAGCAAAGCGCGCCCGTGACCAGCACTGATCGCGCCATCGAGCAGCGCCTGGCGGGCGGGCGTGGCGAGCTTGATCAAGCGTCGGGTATTGACGACCGTGACCCGGCTTTTGCCGACCCGCTGAGCGATCATCTCATCGGTCAAGCCAAACTCATCCTTGAGCGTCTGATACGCCTGACCCTCTTCGAGCGCATTGAGGTCAGCCCGTTGCACATTTTCAACGATAGCGAGTTCCAGCAACTCTTGGGGTGTTGTGCTCTTGACGAGCGCGGGCACTTCGCGTAACCCGGCGCGGCGAGCAGCGCGCCAGCGACGTTCGCCGGCGATCAGTTCATAGCCACCTTCGTCATCTTCCGTCACAATGACCGGCTGGATCAACCCGTGCGCGCGAATCGACGCGGCCAGTTCATCGAGAGCCTGCTCATCAAAGTGCGAACGAGGCTGGCTGCGATTAGAGCGGATCGCATCAAGGGGGATCTGGCGGATCGCATTGGACGCACCAGGTGCCGGGCCACTGGACATCAGCGCATCAAGACCGCTACCGAGGCCACGTCGTCGACTCATGAGCTACGCTCCTCGCGTTGCAGCACCTCTTCGGCAAAGGCCGCATATGAAAGCGCACCGCGACTCTGCGGGTCATACTCGGCGATCAATTTGCCATGGCTGGGGGCTTCCGAGATCCGCACATTCCGCGGAATGAGGGTACGAAAGATCAGACGGGGAAAGTGGCGTTGCACCTCATTCACCACCTGTTGCGCGAGATTGGTGCGCCCATCGTACATCGTCATCACCACCCCGAGAATGCGCAAACGCGGATTCAAGCCTTCGCGCACCCGGTCAATGGTCAACTTCAATTGAGCCAGACCTTCGAGCGCCAGGTATTCGCATTGGAGGGGGATTAGCACGCTATCGGCAGCACAGAGCGCATTGAGGGTCAGCAGCCCGAGGGAAGGAGGGCAATCGATCAACACATGATCATAGTGTGTATCGAGTAAAGCCAGGGCTTGTTGCAAGCGGCGCTCGCGGCGTTCAGCCGCAACAAGTTCAACGGCAGCCCCCGCAAGATCCTCATCGGCAGGCACCAAGTCAAAATGATCACGTCCCGACGAGATAATCGCCTGTTGCGCCTCAGGGCGCTGCATCAATAGATCATACGTGGTTGCGCTCAATTCGCGCTTGGCAAAGCCAAGACTCGTGGTTGCATTGCCCTGCGGATCGGCATCAACAAGCAATACCCGTTGCCCTCGTTGGGCCAGATGACCCGCAAGATTTACTGCCGTGGTCGTTTTGCCAACCCCGCCCTTTTGGTTGGCAATCGCAATAATGCGCACGCGCCCGGACTCTAAAGGTTCTTCCACCTGTTTGCACCTGCTCGAATCAATCACGTTGTCGTCGCTGCGTGTATTGTAAAGACTCTCAGCTATTCTGGCAAAGCGGGCCACTGAAGGTGGCCCGTTTTGCCAGAATAGCTGGAACAGGGCGATTGCATCTTCCGTGTATCCACCCGCCAGGGCACCCGCAAGGGGTGCCCCTACAGGCCGGGGGCCGGATCCGATGTAGGGGCACCCCTTGCGGGTGCCCTGATAGAGTCTGCCCAGGACTGGGTCGGCGTGCTATAATGGAAAGGATCACCACGATAAAGAAGAGCAGGAGCCCCCACTGTGTCAGCATTACCCTTTCTGCTGACGGATAAATTGATTCACACCTTGAGTGTGCTCTGTGCGCAACCATCGAGCATCGGGCAAGAGGATGATCTGCGTGCCAACGCTGAATTGATCGCGACGATGATGCGCGGGCTTGGCATGCATGTGCATGTTGCCAATGGGCATCCACCTGTGGTGATCGGGCGACGTGCGGGGCGCAATCCAGCCTCGTTGCTGCTCTACCATCGGTTTGATGCGGCCCCACCAGGCCCTTGGCGGGCCTGGTCACACAATCCACACCAGCTTGCCGAGCGTGACGGGGCGCTCTATGGGCGTGGGGTTGCCGAAGGCAAAGGCCCGCTGGCGGCCCACATGCAGGCTATCCAGGCGCTTCTCGCGACCTATGGTGAATTGCCCTGCGGCCTTGTCATTGTCGCCGATGGCGGCGGCTTGCTTGGTTCACCGACGCTTGCCGCTGCCCTCGATGCGTGCCCTGACCTCATTGGTGCCGATGCCTGCCTGGGCAGCATCGGTGATCGCAATGCCGCAGGGATTCCGCTCTGCTACAGCGGCAGCAAAGGGTTTCTGCAGATGAGCCTGAGTGCAAGGGGGCCGACGCATCCGCTGCCGCCTGGCGCGGCACCGTCTTTGTCTAATCCACTCTGGCGGCTGACCTGGGCGCTGGCAAGCATCAAAGGTGCCGACGAAGATATTCGCATTCCTGGCTTTTATGATGATGTCGAAGGCCCTTCGCGGGAAGAGAATGCCGCGTTGCGCCAGTTGCGCCTTGATGAAGCGGGGCGTCTGGCCGCGTGGGGGGCCGATGAGTTTCTCTTTGGCATGCGTGGGGTGGCGTTGGTACGCGCCGAGATTACCCTGCCAACCTGTAACCTGAGTAGCATGCATTGCCAACCCGAGCACAACCTGGCTTTGTTGCCCTCGGTGGCAACCGCCGTGCTCGATTTTCAACTGGTACCGCGTCAACGCCCCGAGGTGGTCGCCCAGTTGTTACGCACGTGCCTTGATGAGGGTGGCTTTGCTGATGTCACCACCGCACGCTTGCCGGGTGGCTATGCACCAGCCCATACGCCTCACGATAATCGTTTTATTCGCCAGGTCGCTGCGGCGGGCGCAACGGTCTTTGACTCCTTGTTGCCCACTGTGCCTGCGGGGGCTTTTACGTTGCCGTTGCAGTTATTTGTCGAACGCCTGCATTGCCCTGTGGCCTCGGTTGGTCTTGCCTACCCCGACAATCTGCCCTTTGGCCCTGACGAACATGTTGCGCTTGACGATCTCGTTCGTCACGGCCATCTCTTGATTGAATTGGTTCTCGCCGTTGCAGGCGAAGAATAACATATCTTTCATCCCCTGTTAAAACAACGATAACCTGAAGCTAACGCAACCCCACTACACTTGGCAGCGTGACGATGCGAGCTAGTGGCGAGGTTTCTATGCGGATTAGCTTAATGTGCGAGACCTTCCTGCCCGATGTCAATGGCGTGACGACCACGCTCTGTCGGTTGCTTGAATATCTGCAACACCGCGGTCACGAGGTGCTGCTGCTTGCGCCCCATGATGCCCCCTCAACCTATGCCGGTGCCCAGATTATCCCCCTGAATGGGATGCCCCTGCCAATGTACCCCGAAGTCAAACTGACGCCCCCTCAACCAGGACTCTCCGCTCATTTACGGCGTTTCCGCCCCGATCTGCTCCATCTTGTTGGCCCGGCGGTCGCAGGTGTGATGGTGCCTTTTGTTGCCCAGAACCTCAATCTTCCCCTGGTCGGCTCGTATCATACTGATTTTGGGGCCTACAGTCGCCACTATGGCCTCGGTTTTTTCCAGGCTGGCGTTAATCGCTGGCTACGCTGGATCCATAATCGCTGCCGCGTGACGCTTTGCCCGTCAACGCATACGATCAAGACGTTGCGCCAGTCGGGTTTTCGCCGTTTGCGCCTCTGGGGGCGGGGCGTCGATACCGAGCAGTTCCATCCTCGTCACAGCTCTCTGACCTGGCGGGAAGCGGTCGGCTGTCAACCCGACGAGAGCCTGTTGCTCTATGTTGGGCGCCTGGCCGCCGAGAAACGGGTTGATCTCTTGCCCGAGGCGCTGCGCGGGCTTGACAAAGTGCGTCTGGTCGTGGTTGGTGACGGCCCGTTCCGCTCAGAACTCGAACGACGTGCCGACGGGCTGCCCATCCATTTTACCGGCTACCTCAAAGGTCAGGAACTGGCAACCGCGTATGCTTCGGCTGATGCGTTTGTCTTTCCCTCGGATACCGACACATTTGGGCAGGTGATCCAGGAAGCGATGGCCTCGGGGTTGCCGGTGGTCGGCGCGCGAAGCGGCGGCACCCTTGATCTGGTGCGTGATCATCAGACGGGCTACCTTTTTGCGCCTGGCGTCGCCAGCGATCTGCGGGTACGGTTGCGCAGCCTCATCGCCAATCCCGAACAGCGCCTCGCGATGGGCCATGCCGGGCGGGCCGCTGCCGAACAGCGCTCGTGGCCGCATGTCCTTGATGAACTGCTTGACCACTATGCAACCGTGAGCCGCCAGCGTTGGGCTGCCTAACTGCGAGGTGACGTTTCGCTCTCAGGATGGGGAGACCCGCCAGACCCGCATCAGCACGCTGCCAGCGGAGGTGTTCATTGAGCGATTCCTCATGCACATCCTGCCCAAAAGCTTCGTCAAGGTACGCTATTACGGGCTATTTCGGGTCGGGGCGCGTCAGCACTTGACGCGGTTGCGCACCCAATTGATTCTCCAGCAGCGGAAGGTTGAGCTCCTGCCCACAGACGATGAGCGCCCCGAGCCCGACCAGCACGAGGATCTGCGCTGCCCCACCTGCGGTCATGCGCTGCGGCTGGAGCGGGTGCTCCCCCGGCAGCGGGCGCCACCGGTACCAGAGCTCGTCGCGTCCTGCGAGCAGCGTCGCTGAGGTCGTCAGCGCATGGACGCTAGCTTTGGGTTGCCCGAGGGAGCGGCTATCCTGGCGTGGCGACCCGCTGGTCGAGCGCTGGGCAGCTAGACGCTACCGGGCTGAGCCGGACACAGGCCCCTGCCTGACCGAAGTGCTGGGTATTCGCCACACGGCACGCACGCGCTGGCGCTTCGCGGGCGCACACCCCTGACCCAGACCCCCACCGGAAATCCCATATGATTCTACTCCGTTGGGCGCTTCGGCTTCGCTCAACAAGGATGATGTGGCGGCTTCGCGCCACATGAATCCTTAGAAGCTGTCTGAAAAGGATGGCGGTCGCCGGGCCAGGTTGGGTACACTTGGGGTATGAAGTACCAAACCTA
>NZ_RYFF01000086.1 GCF_004138165.1 Candidatus Chloroploca sp. Khr17 | reverse complement strand
CATGTACGTGCCATCCTGGATGCCTACGCGGCCCGCGATGCCCGCATTCGGGTCGTCTATCGCACTGAAAACGGCCACATCACCGCCGCGACCAACAGCGCCCTCGCTGCGGCGACCGGCGAGTTCGTGGCTTTCCTGGCTCACGACGCTACCCTGGCGCCGGAAGCCCTCTTTCAGGTGGCGCTGGCAGTCAATATGCAACCGCAGGCCGAACTCGTCAATCCGAATCTGGCGTAACAGCGCCTGCGTGCCCAGTTGATTCGAAGGAGCATGCCCGTGAAACCAGATTTCATTGTGATCGGTGGGCAACGTTGCGGCACGACAGCACTTTTCGCGACACTGCGACAGCATCCTGACATATTCATGCCGCGCTGCAAAGAGCCACGGTTCTTTGCCTTCGTCGATCAGCCGTTAACCTTTGTTGGGCCAGGCGCTGAGCATTTTCGCCAGGGCGTCGTAAGCGATGAGGCGGCTTACCAGGCGCTGTTTGCCCCTGCCGCACCCTCGCAGCGGTGCGGCGAGGCGTCACCCATCTATCTCAGCGCGGCGCAATCGTCTGCCAGCGCTGTTGCCATGCACCAGTTGACGCCCGACGTTCGACTCATTGCCATTCTGCGTCAGCCCGCAGAGCGCACCTATTCAGCCTACTGGCATCACCGCCGATTGGGCATCGAGCCTCTGGCCGACTTTCGCGACGCGTTGGCGGCAGAAGACAGACGCCGGGGGGCGGGCTGGCTGCCTGGCTTTCAGTATTGCGCCAATAGCCGCTACGCGACCAACCTGCACTCCTTTCTGACACTCTTTCCTCGCCGCCAGTTGTGCATCCTTCTTTACGAATCCTGGCGTCAGGCACCAGAGACTGTACTCAAGCAGATAGTGAGCTTTCTCGGGGTGCGTGACGTCGCGTTGCCAAAGGTAGCGCGTGGCATCAACCGTGCGACGGCGCCACGCAATTCCAGACTGGCGCATTGGCTGGACCAGCCTCACCCCCTCAAACAATTGGGGAGCCATTGGCTGCCGAAAACCTGGCGTGATCGGCTTGTGCGCTGGGTGCGCCGGGCCAACGTCACAAACCCACCGCCACTGCCGCGCGATTTGCATGCCGAACTAACCGAGTCATTTCGAGACGATATCTTGGAGTTGCAAGTACTGCTCGGCTGCGATCTCAGCCACTGGCTTACTACGCCAGCCCTACCGTCACACAAAGGCGCAAGAGGGAGGCAAGATTGACGAAAACGCCCATTATTGTCACCGGCATGCACCGTTCGGGGACATCGATGACCGCCATGTTATTGGCGCAACACGGCGTCGATATGGGATCACGCCTGATTCCCGGCAATCGTCATAATCCGCGTGGCTATTTTGAGGACGCTGACTTCGTCAAATTGCAGCGGAGCATGGTGGCTGCGGCTACGGCGGGGGGTACCCGTGGCTGGCCGGATTGGGGCTGGACTGAAGATGAGCGTTTCGATACAACAAGGCTGGCGTCCTTTGCGCCCCACGTGCAACGCCTGATCGAATTACGCTCAACTGGCGCTGTAGTTTGGGGATGGAAAGATCCGCGCAGCACGCTCCTGCTCGAATTCTGGGCGGAACGATTGCCGGAGGCACGTTTTTTGTTGATTTATCGGTATCCCTGGAATGTGGTCGCTTCGATCCAGCGGCTGAACGCACCAATTTTTATCGAACATCCTGAGTATGCCTGGGCGATCTGGCAGTTTTATAACCGGCGGCTGCTGGCGTTTCACCAACGCTTTTCCAAACGCAGTCTGTTAGTCAGCGCCGACCGGCTCTTTGTTGAACCGGAACAACTGCCGCGCCTGATTGAGCAGCGATGGGGAATCCGTCTGGCACCGGACAGGCGGCCAAGCACGGTAGATCAACGCCTGTTCACGACACGTTCGTCCGGCGACCCGATGATCCCGCTGGCGGCGGCGATCTACCCCGGCTGCATTGTTCAACTTGCAGCGCTCGATCAGGCGGCTGATCTGTCTAGCCTGGGCAGGTGGGCGGTCGAGACTGCCCCACTGAAATTCAGCCAGCCGACGGCAATCACTTCCTGTCCAGCCGTATCTATCATCATGCCGTGTTACAATCATGGCAGCTATCTGGTGGAAGCGCTGGTCAGCGTCGAGCGCAGTGCGCCGCCGGGTTGCGAAGTCATGATCGTGGATGATGGCTCCACCGAACCCGAGACGCTGCGCATCCTGGAACGACTCGACGAACTTGGCTATCAAATTCTGCGCCAGCCCAATCAAGGCCTGGCGGCTGCACGCAACCGGGCCATCCAGCAGGCGCACGGCGACATCATCCTGCCGCTTGATGCAGACAACCGGATCCGCCCTGGTTTCATTGAGGCGGCGCTGGCAGTCTTTCGGAACCAATCGGACGTCGGCGTCGTCTACAGCGCACGCCTGGATTTCGGTGCAAAGGATCGCAGAGTCGATCTCCCTGATTTCGACCTGTTGACGATGTTAGGTCGCAACTTCATCGATGCCTGCGCGTTGTTCAGGCGGGAAGTCTGGACACAATGCGGCGGCTATGACGAGACGCTCCACGCGCTGGAAGATTGGGAGCTTTGGCTGCACGCCGCAAAGCATGGGTGGCAGTTCCACCGGCTCGAACCAGTCTACTTCGAGTATCGGGTGCGCACGGATTCCATGCTGCAAACGTTCCGGGCGTCCGAAACCGACCGGCGGCGACATTTTTCCTATATCATGACAAAGCACTTTGAACTGTATCAGCGCCATTTCTTCCAGGTGGCGATAGAACGAGCTACCTACAAACGCAGGCTCGATTACAGGCTGTCCTGGCACATCATCACGTACATTCGACGTCTTAAAAACTGGTTCTTGCACTCAATCTGCAAACTGAAGTGACATGCCAACTATGGAAAGGGGCGATCCTCCTTGACTGCTTTTCAGTGTTTACGAAGCCCAATTGCATTTGGGCGCAGCCCAATCGCGTGTATAGAAACCATAAATTTGTGGAAGAAGTTGCCAACGCAGCTCGGTTGTCATCGCTCTATTCAACGCTGAAGGAGAGATGCTAAATATCATGAGAGAATACCCGGTGCACCTGAAACTTGAACCACCCCCGCTCTATTTTATGCACGTGCCCAAAACCGGCGGCATGGCGCTGGGACAATGGCTGCGCCGCGTCTACGGCACAGGTTATTTCGATCTGAATTTGCCTCAGATCACGAAACTGACGGGTCACCGCATTCAGGACTTTCGCTGTTATCATGCCTGGCATCATGGTCGTAGTATGCTCGAGTGGCTTGGCCGCAGCGATCTCACGGTCATTACCATGCTCCGCGATCCCGTCGAAAGGGTCATATCGGCGTTCAAGTTCCATCAACGAAGAGCTATAGAGGTACCAGTTAACTTCAAACCAGAATTCTTGGCAATGATGCGCACAGTCCAACACAGCCGGATCGAAGCATGCCTGGAGCATGAACTGATCACGCACATGCTCAGCAACGGCCAGGTTCGTCTGCTGGGCATCCGCAAGGATTACGCTGCATTTCTCGCCGCTGTTCGCCGGAACCGCCAGGAGGACGCTCTGTTGCGGCCCTACGACGTTCCCTTGCTCATGGATGCGGATGACATGCCCCTGCTCTACGCCAACGCCCACGCCTGGCTCAACAAAATGCCCATTGTCGGCCTCACCGAGCGCTACCCCGAATCAGTGTTGCTCGTCGCCGATCTGCTGGGCATCCCTGCGCCCACCGAACCACCCCGCGCCAATGTCAACCCGCAGCGCACCGATCCGGCCATGCGCTATCGCGACCAGCTCGCGCCCGAAGTGGTGGCCCGGCTAGAGGAACTGAACCGCTACGACCTGGAACTCTACGCTCATGCCACCGAGCTATTTGAGCATCAATGGGCGCGCTACCGAGCCAAGCCGCAGCGGACGTATAGCATCGCGCCACGCCTGCGCATCCCCCTGCGCGGGGCCGAGTCCCGGCTGAAGCGTTGGCTACGCCGCACCTGGCCGGGGCTTGCGCAGCAGGTGCGGCTGCTACGGGCAAAACGCAGGAACCGGCGCACACCGAACGCAAGCCAAGGCCAACGATGATGAACCGGCTTCACCCCGCGCCAGCCTACACCCCGTGCGCCGATCTCTGGTGCGTCACGGCCTATTTCAATCCGGCCCACTACCGCACCCGGCCGGCCAACTACGCCCGCTTTGCCGCACCCCTGCGTGCAGCCGGTATTCCCCTGCTGACCGTGGAGTGCGCCTTTGGCGACGATCCCTTTGAGCTGCCGCCGGGGCCGGATGTGATCCAGGTGCAGGCGCGAGACGTGCTGTGGCAGAAGGAGCGGCTGATCAATCTGGGCGTGAGCCACCTGCCGCCACAAGCGCAGAAAGTCGCCTGGCTGGACGGTGACATCCTTTTCACCAACCCGGATTGGGCGGTGGAGACCGCCGCACTGCTCGATGCTGTACAAGGCCTTCATCACCAGCAACGGCGATCACTTCCTGGTCCATGCTTTTGCGGGTGACTTCGCGAGCCGCTGCGTGCAGAGTGTGCGCCAGGGGTCACGGCTCAGCAGCCTCAGCCGGCGCACCCAGCGTGGACGGCTCGGTGCGCTGCTGCGCAGCATCGTCCCGCGCCAGTTGCGCCAGGCTTTGCACAACCTGCCAGGCGTCCGCCAGCCCAACAGTCCATACTGGATGCACTTCCTGGCCTGGGGCGAACCAGTTGCAGCCCAGGTAGATGGGCGCATCGGTTGCACGCCGGGCGCGATCCTGCACCTCTGGCATGGCGAAATGAACCATCGTCAGCCTGGCGTGGGACGTCAGTTGCTGCATCAGCATGGCTTCGACCCAGCGCGCGATCTCCGAGTTGGATCTTCGGGCTGTCTGGAGTGGGCCACTGACCAGCCACGGCTACGCCGCTGGCTGCCGGAGTTCTTTCGCCAACGCCGGGAGGATGAAGAGTAAGCTGTGTTCCTGACGTTCCACATTATCTACGTGCCCGGCTCGGTGGTCTACCTGCTGCCGTTTGTGTCAACGCTGCTGCGCTGGTCAGATTGCCGGTTCCGGCTGGTGGCCAACGGCTGCACCACCGCCGAGGTAGCTCTGCTGCAAGCGCGTTGCGCTGATGAACCCAGGCTCGAACTGCTAGCACTGTCCACCGACCGTCCGCTGAGCCACTACCAGGCGCTGAACTACCTCCAGGCCCAGTGCCAGGAGGAGCACTTCTGCTTCCTGGACTCAGACATCCTGGCGACCGGGCCGTTTATGGCGACGATCGAGCCGCTTGTCGGGAGCCACACCGGTCTCTTTGCCGGTGCGCCGCTGTGGATGCGTCCAGGCGACAGGGTTTTCCAACCTGGCTATGACGTTATCTGCGGTGAACATGACCGCACCGTCGTCGGGGTGCCCCTGGGCGGCACCTTCTTTGCGGTGTACGACAATCGGACACTCACCGACCTCATCCATTGCCAGGGCTTCGGCTTCGAGATGCGGAGTTGGCAACAACTGCCGACGCCGCTCCAGGCCTGGTGCGCTGAGCGCGGCCTGGCCGGGCCACGCCATTTCTACGATACCGGCAAGGCGCTCAACCTGAGCCTGCAGCAGCAGGGCTACGCGGTCACCGTTGTCGACTCGCCGCAGTTGCTGCATCTGGGTGGTCTCAGCTTTATCGCCAAGCGCAACTGGTACGACGCCCAGCGCGGGATCGTCGGCATCTACGGCGATCTCTACCGCATGGCTCGGGCGATCTACATTGATTTGCGTCGGCGGATCAACGATGAACCGGTCAATCGCTCGCGCAAGCTGCCCTTTGGTCGCCGCAGACGCATCTATGGACCGTATTTCACCGCCGTGCTCGCTGTAGCTACCGCTGGGCGGAGGCCGCCACCGCAACCCGCCGAGCACGATCCGATAGTGCGGATGCGGGCCGCCGCCGCGTCTGCTGCTGTCATGACCCTCTTCGAGGCCGAGAAAAGAGGCCAGTTGCCGATCAGGGAGCACGTCTGATGGCATGGCTGTGGCGGCGCGGCGAACGTATCTGGCAACTACTGCGTCGTGAGGGTGTGCGTGGATTAATCCGCCGGTTGCGGCAGTGGCGCGGTAGCCCATCCTATACAGCCTGGCTCGCCGCCCACTGCGACGAGCGTGGCCGGCGCTTCAGTCCATCCTTCAAGCCGGGCTGGAGCCCCGATCTCTTGCTCGCCCACAACTATATCAACCACCTGACGGTCTTGCGAACGGAGTTGGTGCGGGCCGTGGGCGGGCTGCGGAGCGGGTTGGAGGGTGCGCAGGATCACGACATGCGCGTGGGCGCGGTCAGATGCCCACGCTGCATGGGCCGCCCTGGGCAAGCGCAATGCCATACGCGAGCGGGCACATATGCGCACGGAATCACAAAGCCATTGAAGGGAGCGTGTCGTAGTGGTGATGGAGAGAACATGAGCCGGGGAACGATGACGATTGACCACCTGACGATGACGCACCGCTCCCCGCGGGGTGCCGTCATCGCGTTAGCTGACGTCTCATTCACCGTGGCGGCGGGCGAGTTCGTCGCGCTCGTCGGCCCGAGCGGCTGTGGCAAATCCACGCTACTGCGGCTGGCCGCCGGGTTGCTCACACCGGACGGCGGGACGATCGCGTTTGCCGCTTGGCCCAAGCCACCCAAACGCCGACTGGTGTTTCAGGATCACAGCTTGTTCCCGTGGATGACCGTCCGCGACAATGTCGCGTTTGGGCTGGAAATGGATGGTGGCTGTATCCCAAAGCCAGCCACCGCCTTTGGCGTTCACCTGCGCTCTACACCTTTCATTGGGGCTTTGAACGCACAAAACAGCGGTATCAAGTTGACTGAAGTGACGGGAACAAAATGCTTACCCAAGACGAGTTGCTCCCATGAGTGTCGCCAATCCATCCGTCTTTGTCGGTGATGTCGCGCTGCCACGCGCACTCGTTGCGCCAGCGGACTTCCGTCCGTTTGCGTGGAGTTGGCTTGACGAGTCGATTGCTCACTGTTTCGCACGCCAAGTTGCCCTACATCCGCATGCCATTGCCGTGCAGGTCGGCGACGCAGCCCTGTCTTACGAACAATTGAGCCGAAGGTCAAACCGCCTGGCGGCCACGCTGTTGCATCGGCTGGGCCGTGATGCCGAGCCAGTGGCGATCCTTGCCAGTGGTGACGTGAACGCCGTGGTGGCGATGATGGGCATCCTCAGCGCCGGCAAGTTCTTTGTCGCAATCAACCCGGCCAGTTCCCAGTTGGAGATGCACGCGATCCTCGCGGACGCAGGGGCAAGCGCAATTGTGACCGACAGGGACGGTGCGGCAGCAGCGTCGCTGGCTGAAGTCGAACCGCTAGGACTCCCGGTTTTTCCCCTGGATGAACTGGAGGTCGCCGACGACGAACCCTTGCCCGCAATCCCGATGACGGGTGCCACGTATGCGCACATCGCCTACACCTCTGGCTCCACCGGCGCACCGAAGGGCATTCTCAAGCCCCATCGCGCCCTGCTTCACCAGAGCATGACCCACATCAACGGCTATTTCATCACACCGGCGGATCGCATGATGGCACCTGCCCCGCTGATCTTTGGAGCATCCCTCGGCATCGTCTTCTCCGCCTTGCTTGGCGGGGCCACGCTGTTGCCGATCCGCCTGAAGAGTCAGACTGCGGCACACCTGCGCGATTGGCTGCGTGATGAACAGGTCACGGTCTATCACTCGGTCGCCTCCTTCTTTCGCCAATTTGCCGCCACGCTGGATGGTGGGGCGAACTTCCCGCACCTGCGCATCATCAAGCTCGGTGGCGAGACGATTCAACCCGAGGACATTCGTCTCTATCGGCATGGTTTTGCCGATCATTGCGTCCTGCGCATCGGGTTGGCCAGCACGGAAGCAGGTAACTACTGCTGGCACTTCATCGGCAAAGAGACCTTTCTCGCGGGGCCGACCGTGCCCGTGGGCCGTCCACTTGTTGGAACGGAAATCCTGTTGCTCGACGAGCACCAGCAGCCGGTGGCGCACGGCGAGATTGGCGAGATTGCAGTCAAGAGCGCATGGCTTGCCAGCGGGTACTGGCGCAACCCAGCGTTGACACAGTCCCGCTTTCTGCCCGATCCGGCTGACCGCCAGAAGCAGATCTATTTGACCGGCGATCTGGGACGGTGGCGCGACGACGGTCTGCTGGAACATCTGGGCCGGGTCGATCAGATGGTCAAGATCAGGGGCAATCGCGTCGAGATCGGTGCCGTCGAAGCGGCACTGCTTGCGCTGCCCGCGATCAACGCGGCGGCGGTCGTGGCGGTGGAAGGCACCGGCAGCGTCAAACACCTTGTGGCCTATCTGACGTCTGCGGCAGAGGAAAGGCCACCTGCTGCCGAACTCAGGAGTCAGCTACAGGCCTCTTTGCCGGACTATATGATCCCGGCGCGCTACGTGCAACTGGAGTGTATGCCGTTGACTGCTTCCGGCAAAGTAGATCGCCAGGCGCTCCCGCCACCGGGCAAGGCACGGCCAGAGGTGGACACGCCCTTCGTCGCCCCGCACAGCGAACAGGAACAACAGATCGCCGATATCTGGGCGGAACTGCTGGAGGTAGACGAGATTGGGGTAGACGACAACTTCTTCGCGTTAGGCGGGGATTCGCTGCTGGCGATGCGGATAGTGCTGGCGGCGGAGCGGGCGACGGGGCAGCGTGTGCCGGCGGAGTTCTTTCGCGAGGCGACCGTGGCGCACCTGGTGCGGCTGTTGGCAGGCAGTTCTGTGCCCTCACCAGCGCAGGAACCCGACGCGACAGTGATGGCCACAGCACCGTCCCCTGTCAGGCAACGCACGCATTCCTGGCAGCGCCGCGTGCGTGCGTTGCCCCAGCGGGTGCGCGTGCGGGTGCGCACCGCCATCGAGGCGCAGGCCTTTCGCAAGCCCTATTTTGAGGGGGTTCAATGGCTGATGGCCTGGTGTGGTCAGCCCTGGGTTCAGGCGCTACTTTATCATCCAGAGAGTCAGCTCGTGCGGCGCTTTGCGCAGAGCATGGGCACGCCGGCAGCGCAGATCGCGCAGGAGGTGCAGTTCAACCTGGTCAGCCAGACCATCCTGGCGCGGTGGAAGGCAGAGAGCGACCATCATCTTCGGCCGGGGCAATGGCAGTCTGTGCTCATCGCCGATCTCAACGAGGCACTGGCGGGTGCTGTCACAAACCGTCGGTGGAGCCAGTATGTCACTGTCGAAGGCGCAGGCCATCTGGCAGGCACGATCGAAGAAGGCCGTGGTGCGATTCTGGTTGGGTTTCACGCGCCGACGCGGTATGCCTCTCAAAGTTATTTCAGCCATTCCATCGTCCCTATGGCAGGGGTGGGCAACCAGCGATATCTGGCGAAGGCAGCCCAGCTCGGGGTGCCAGATGCCAATGCCAAGGACAAACGGTGGCGGGCGGCTGTGGCAATGGATGCCTATCAGACACTGATCAAGGGTGGGTTGGTCGTCATCGCTGGCGATGAACAGAATGTGGCAACCGGTGTCCCCGTTGTGCTCGGAGACCGCCAGCACCGGCTCTCGTCTGGATTTGCCGAGTTGGCAGTCGCCACCGATGCGCTGGTCTTGCCTTTTCACTCCGTGCTATTGGCCGATGGGCGGGTGCGGGTCGTGATCTCGCCGCCACTCGTATGGGATGGCAGCCGCAATCGGAATGAACAAATCTCAACCATCGTTCAGGAATTTGGCCGACGCATAGACTCAATTTGGCGACAAACACCGGCTTCGGTGGGGCGAGTAATCATGGCGCAGCATCTCGCGCTGCCCAGTACGGAGCGAAGCGATGGCGACCCTGCTGCATTTTGAAGCGCCCCCCGTCTACTTCATGCACTTGCCCCGCACTGGCGGCACGGCCTTGGGGAAGTGGCTGCGGGCAACGTACGGCCGACGTGGCTATGTCGATCTGAAAGCAGAGACGCTCTCAGGTGTGACCACCCTTCATTTCCGCCAGTGCTCCTGCTATCATTGCTGGCATCTGGGTAAGGATCTATTCGATTGGCTGGCTCGGCCCGACCTGACTTGCTGCACCCTGCTGCGTCACCCTGTCGAACGCACTGTGTCCGATATCTACGGGATTCAACGCGCGGCGCTGAACTGTGCGCACCGCTTTACCGCGTCTTATCTGGCAGAACTGCAACCGTGGTTGCACGCCACGGCCGACGATTGTATTCGCAGCGGCGCCATGGACGATCTGCTCGCCAACGCCCAAAGCCGCATCTTGGGCAACGAGCACGACTACACATTACTGCTTCAGGCGCCGCGCTCCGGTCTCCGGGCGCCGCTTAACGCCGTCTCCTGGTTCGATTTTCCGTGGTTGGGACAAGCTGCTACAACGTCCGAAGCTGAAGACTACGGCCGCGCCGCCACCTGGCTGAAAGAGATGGCTGTCGTTGGTCTCACCGAACGCTTCGCCGAGTCATTATTGCTCATCGCCGACCTGCTTGGCATCCCTGTCCCGGCGGATCTGCCTCGGATCAACATCAACCCGCAGCGCAGCGACCCGGCTATGCACTACCGGGACCAGCTTGCCCCGGATGTAGTCGCCCGGCTGGAGGAGTTGAATCGCTACGACCTGGAACTCTATGCCTGCGCCACGGAGCTTTTCGCGCAGCAGTGGGCGCGCTATCAAGCCCAACCGCGGCGCACCTACAGCATTGCACCGCGGCTGCGTCAACTTCTCCGTCCACTCAAAGTACCTTTGCAGCGCATTGCTGCGCCCTTTTGGCGCGCCCCTGCCATGCGCCAATACATGCGCTGGTTTGGTCGACGGCAAGGCCTGCGCATCTTGTGGGCAACGTTGTTTGCCCCAGATGGCGAAGTGAAGATCCATTCCCGGCAGGCACGACATCCCCTGCATTTGCGCCTGCGCACTTCCGACTTTCGCATTTATGGTCAGGTGATGGCGCGGGGGGAGTATGATCTGCCCCTATGCCGCACGCCCAAGATCGTGGTTGATGCGGGTGCTAACATCGGCCTGACTGCGGTCTATTTCGCTAATCGCTTTCCCACCGCGCGCATCCTGGCTATCGAGCCGGAAGCAGCCAATTTCAACCTGCTGTGCAAGAATGCTGCTGCCTATCCGCAGATTATCCCGATCCATGCTGCGCTCTGGGATGTGCCTACAAGGCTGGAACTGGTAGGGACGCCAGGGCTGTACGGCGCTATTCACGTGCAAAGGACTGGGCAACCTTCGGCCATGCCGGTGCTTGGACAAGTTGATACAGTGACCTTGACCCAGTTGATGGAGGATTTTCAGCTCGATTTTATAGATCTGCTCAAAGTTGATATTGAAAGTGCGGAAAGAGAGGTTTTTGCCGAGGCCGCGCCCTGGATTGATCAGATCGGCGTCATCATCGTCGAATTGCATGATCGCTTTCAGCGGGGCTGCACGCTCAGTTTTTACGCTGCCACCCACCGTTTCGATCTCGAATGGCATCGGGGCGAACATGTCATCGTGGCTCGCCGCAATTTCATCGCGGAGTATCTGACATGATCCCAGTGTTCTTTGAACCGCCGCCAGTCTACTTCATGCACGTGCCCAAGACCGGCGGCGTTTCCCTGGGGCAGTGGCTGCGCAGCGCCTATGCCGGGGGCTATTTCGATCTCGGCCTGCGGCAGATTACCATGTTGACCGATCGGAACATCAGGGGGTTCCGCTGCTACCATGACTGGCATAACGGTCGCAGCCTGTTCGAGTGGCTTGACCGCCCGGATCTCACCGTGGTAACGCTGCTGCGCAATCCGGTGGAGCGCGCAATCTCGAACTTCAGCTATCAACAACGCTATTATGCAGCCCATCCGGAACGTTTCAAGGTGGAGTTCCGCGCCGAACTTAGCCGGTTATCGGGAATGGAATTGTCGCAATGCCTGGATGACCGACTCCTTACCAACGTGCTCAGCAACGCGCAGTCCCGCCACTTGGGCAACCGTAGCGATTATGAGGCGTTTTTTTCTGCTGTCGCACAATGCGCACCGGATGCACAAGCCCATGCACTGCAGCGCCCGCATGATATCCCCCAGCTTGTGAATGAAGATGACCTGCCCTTGCTGAGCGCCAACGCTCGCGCCTGGCTGGATGAAATGGCCGTCGTTGGCCTCACCGAACGCTACGCCGAGTCAGTGCTGCTCATCGCCGACCTGCTGGGCCTCCCTGCGCCCGTTGAGCCGCCCCGCGC
>NZ_RYFF01000144.1 GCF_004138165.1 Candidatus Chloroploca sp. Khr17 | reverse complement strand
GGTGCGGATTACCGACAACGACACGGCAGGGGTGCTGATCACGCCGACGACGGTGGACGTGACCGAGGGCGGGGCGACGGCCAGTTACACGGTGCGCTTGTTGAGCGAACCGACCGCGCCGGTGACAATTACGCTGGCCTTCGACGCGGCGCAGGTCAGGGTCAACCGGACGACGGTGAGTTTCACGCCGGGGAACTGGAACGCCGCGCAGAGTGTGCAAGTGACGGCGGTAAATGATGCCGTTGATGAAGCGGATGTGCACCTGAGCCTGATCACGCACACGACGGCGAGTGCCGACCCGAACTACAACCAGGCGACCGCACGCTTTACCCCGTTGCCGACGGTGACGGTGCGGATTACGGACAACGACACGGCGGGCGTGCTGATCACGCCGACGACGGTCGACGTGGCCGAGGGTGGGGCGACGGCCAGTTACACGGTGCGCCTGTTGAGCGAACCAACCGCGCCGGTGACGATTACGCTGGCCTTCGACGCGGCCCAGGTCAGCGTGAACCGGACGAGCCTCACCTTCACGCCGGGGAATTGGAACACCGCCCAGAGCGTGCAAGTGACGGCGGTGAATGATGCCGTTGATGAGGCGGATGTGCATCCGAGCCTGGTGACGCACACGACGGCGAGCAGTGACCCGAACTATAACCAGGCGACCGCACGCTTTACCCCGTTGCCGACGGTGACGGTGCGGATTACGGACAACGACACGGCGGGGGTGCTGATCACGCCGACGACGGTGGACGTGGCCGAGGGTGGGGCGAGTGCGAGCTACACGGTGCGCTTGCTGAGCGAACCAACCGCGCCGGTGACGATTACGCTCGCCTTCGACGCGGCGCAGGTGAATGTGAACCGGACGACGGTGAGTTTCACGGCGCAAAACTGGAACGTGACGCAGAGTGTACAAGTGACGGCGGTGGATGACGCCGTTGATGAAGCGGATGTGCATCCGAGCCCGATCACGCACACGACGGCGAGTGCCGACCCGAACTACAACCAGGCGACGGCGCGCTTTACGCCGCTGCCGACGGTGACGGTGCGGATTACCGACAACGACACGGCGGGCGTCGCCATCACGCCGACGACGGTGGACGTGGCCGAGGGTGGGGCGAGTGCGAGCTACACGGTGCGCTTGCTGAGCGAACCAACCGCGCCGGTGACGCTCACGCTTGCCTTCGACGCGGCGCAGGTCAGCGTGAACCGGACGACGGTGAGTTTCACGCCGGGGAATTGGAACGCCGCGCAGAGTGTGCAAGTGACGGCGGTGAATGATGCCGTTGATGAGGCGGATGTGCACCCGAGCCTGATCACGCACACGACGGCGAGTGCCGACCCGAACTACAACCAGGCGACCGCACGCTTTACCCCGTTGCCGACGGTGACCGTCCGGATTACGGACAACGACACGGCAGGGGTGCTGATCACGCCGACGACGGTGGACGTGGCCGAGGGTGGGGCGACGGCCAGTTACACGGTGCGCTTGCTGAGCGAACCAACTGCGCCGGTGACGCTCACGCTGGCCTTCGACGCGGCGCAGGTGCGCGTGAACCGGACGACGGTGAGCTTCACGGCGCAAAACTGGAACGCGGCGCAGACGGTGCAAGTGACGGCGGTAAATGATGCCGTTGATGAGGCGGATGTGCATCCGAGCCTGGTGACGCACACGACGGCGAG
>NZ_RYFF01000018.1 GCF_004138165.1 Candidatus Chloroploca sp. Khr17 | reverse complement strand
GTCGGTTGGCTCTCCAAGCGCACCGCGTAGCTCGCACTCGCCCCACCCTCGGCCACGTCCACCGTCGTCGGCGTGATGGCGACGCCCGCCGTGTCGTTGTCAAGAATCTCAATTGTTATAATCAGATCCGCAGATTGATTATAATTCGGGTCACTACTTAGTAAAGTATGGCGTATATCAGTTGCATGCAGATCATCTTCATCAATACGATCATCAACAGCCCTGACCGTCACTTCACGTGCATCATTCCAATTATCGGGCGTAAAAATCAACGATGCTGGTGTGACGGTAACCTGGGAAGCATCATAATCAAGGTTGACGACAACCGGTGCCACTGGCTGACTCGCAAGATTGACCAGGTAGGTTGTCTGATGATTCGCAGCATTGGGATTTTCACTCACCCGGAGATTGCCCGTGATGGCAATCAACCCCGAGGAGTCATTATCAGTAATACGCCCAACGACTGTCTGGCGCAGGCCCTCGTACTTCGGGTCACTGCTTGCTGTTGTGTGATGAATGCGCTGGAAATGGGGATCAAGTTCGTCAGCGCGATCATCAATCGTTGTCACCACGATGCTCTGAGGCACATTCCAATTTTCCGCCGTAAAGCGGAGTTCATTGGCACTGAGCGTCACTTCACGCGGCAAACGTGCATCGAGCGGGTTGGCCGGATCAAAACTGAGCCCTACCAAAACCGGGGCAGTTGGCTGACTATTCAAACGCACCGTATAGGTACCCATATGATTCGGATGCCCCGGTGTTTCATGCAGCTCAAGAATCAACGGATCAATCAGCAAGCCTGCCGTATCATTATCAAGAATTGTAAACTCAATTGGAAACAACGGGACAAAAGGCGCTGTCCTCTGATCGTATCTAGAGTCAGTACTTGCCACTAAATGATCAACAAAGGTCGTATACAGATCCGCTTCATCAATCACATCATTGACGGCAGTAACCTTCACGACCTGAGGCACATTCCAATTGCTCGCATCAAACTGGAGCACGACCGGTTCAAGTGAGAGTTGAGCGCGATCAAAGACGACACTGAGCGTGACCGGAGCAAGCGGCTGCGTCTTCAGGCGCAACGAGTAGGTCGTTTGATGATCAGATACCGCAGGATTTTCACTCAACTGCCGCTTACCAGTCACGATCTCAACGCCTGCCGTATCATTATCGCGAATGCTCACGACTACATCAGGCACAGCAAAAACGGCTGTCGCCTGGTTATACCGAGGATCAAGGCTCGCTAGGGTATGGCTCATCCGGCCCGTATGCAGGTCATCCTCATCAATCAGGTCATCAGCCACCGCAAAGGAGACCGTCTGAGGAACATCCCAGGTGTCGGGAGTAAAGAGCAATTCAGGCACGGCAACCGCCAGTTGCACATCCGGATTCAGGCGCACCACCACTGGATGCACAGGCTGGCTCTTCAACACCACCGTATAGGTTGCCGACTGACCCTCGTCCAGCGTAAACGCCGTCTGGTTCAGCGTTACCCCGGCGGTATCATTGTCTTCCACCGTGAGCACATAAATGCTTGGACTGCCAAGGTTCGCGTTGGTTGGTGAACCAAGGGTAATAAGCAGGTTGCGATCGTCTTCATCAATGCGATTATCACTGATCCCGAAACGCAGCCGCACACTCGTTGAACCGGCGGAAATCAGCACCGTCCCATCCCGAAGCGTATGTTCACTCTGGGGCAAAGTACCACCAACAACAAACGGTACCTGGACATCAAAGGCACTCGGCTGAGTCAACTCAATCGTCACCGACGTGCTACCAACATCCTCGCTCACCCGATGACTGCTCCCAAGAAAGCGCACTGTTGGCGGCGCATTGCTATCAAGAATAGTCAGCACAGCGGTTGGCGAGCCAACCAGCGTCGCATTGACGGGATTACTCAACCGCAGCAAGACCGTCTCGGGAGGTTCGTTCAGTTCATCGGGCAAAATCTCGATCCGAATCGTCTGAAAGACCTCACCAGGGCGAAAGACCAGGCTGCCACTGGCTGGGCGATAGTCAAGCCCCGCCGTTGCCGTTCCATCACTGGTCTGATAGGCCAACGAGACCGTACGGAAAAAAGGCTCGCTCAGGCGAACCTCAAAAATCGCAAAACCATCCCCTTCACTTGCCGTCACCGCAGTCGTTGAAAAGCCTACTGCCGGTATTTCTGGTTCAGGCGTTGCCGTTGGGGTCGGCATATTCGTTGGCGTCGCCGTTGGAGGCGCGGACGTCGCCGTTGGAGGCGCAGACGTCGCCGTTGAAGGCGCAGACGTCGCTGTCGCAGTGGGTTGCCCAGGCGTCGTTGGTGTCGCTGAAGGCGAGGTATCGGTAGTTGCAACTGGTGTTGCTGGCAACGGTGTCACCGAACCACCAGGGGCAGTGATTGGCGTTGCTGTCGGTGACGCATCCACAGGCGTCGCCGCCGTCGGCGTTGCGACCAGAGGAGGCCCAGAGAGCGGTGTTGCCGTCGATGGCGGGGCAACGGTCGCCACACTCGTCGCGGTTATCAGGCCAGCAGGTAACACCGTTGGTGACGTTGTTGGTGAAGACGTCGGACTAGCCGTAGCCTCGGTCGCTGTAGGCGAGGGAGTTGGCGTCGGATCAAGCGGATCTGGCAACCCAAACTGGCTCACCGGCGGAGCCGTCGGCAAGATACCGCCTGGCACATTAGCGTCCTGTTGATTGCGATCCAGTTCAGCCGCCTCGATCAGGGGTCCACTGGGCGGCTGACTCCTCCGGAAGGGCAAGGGCCAGAATGAATAATTCGGGCGCTCATCTAGCAAACCAAATTCGCCACTGTAACGCGAAATGCCCGGCATCGCGAACTCCAACGCAATGCGAGCAACACCGAGCAAGCCCACCCCAAGGAGCATAAGGGCTAAGATTATTAACCATGGCAGCGGCTGCTTCCAGATCGTGCGATCAGGCAGCCGTAGCCATTTGGGTCGTCTTTTCAGGGCTTGGAATATCATCAGCGTAGCGCAACGTAAAGAAGAACGTACTGCCTTGGCCGGGGACACTCTGCACCCCAATCGTGCCCCCTTGACGTTCTACCAACTGTTTACAAATCGCAAGGCCCAACCCGATCCCACGTTCCGCAGAATTAATGCCCTCACTGGTACCATCACCACGAATAAACCGCTGAAAGATCTGATCGTGCATATCAACTGACACACCACGGCCTGTATCCTCGACCTCGACCCGAACATGATCGTGGCAATCAATGGCACGCAGGGTAATCGTGCCTTGTACCGTGTACCGACGGGCATTATCAAGCAATTGATACACAACCTGGCGCACATGATCAAAATCGGCCATCACCATACGCAAATGCTCAGGGATCTGGATCTGGAGCGCCAAACCCTTGGCTTTAATCTGGCTCTGTACGCGCCAATGACTCTCATCAATTGGCAAACGCAGATCCACCGGCCCAAGCTCAGTCGTCACCACCCCGGCATCAAGGTTCGCCACCGTAATCACATTCTGGAGCAAACCAGCCATATTATGGGAGTGTTGACGGATCGCATCCACAAAGACGACCTGGTCATCGTCGAGTTTCCCCACCAGACCACGGAGCAACAGATCGGCATTGCCACTGATCACTGTAAGCGGGGTGCGCAATTCGTGCGAAATGGTTCCAATAAAGTTTGTTTTCGCCCGGTCAACGGCAACCTCAGCGGTCATATCCTGCAACAGACAGACAAAACCCGAACGGGTTTGATCCGCCCTCCTCACTGGTGCCAGCGACACCCGAACAATATAGTTACCAAGCATATAGAGTTCCTGATCGCGCTGGGAAGCAAACTCAGGCACTCCCTCCACCATCCGTTTCATCGGAATATCGCTGAGGCGCTGCGGCCCAGGGTCGCTCTCGTCAATGCCAAGCAACTTCCGTGTTGCCCGGTTGATCAACGTCACAATCCCTTGATCATCAATGACCACAATGCCATCGGTGATGCTATCAACAATCGCGGCCCGTTGCGTCGAATCGGCATCGACCCGAGCTAACAACTCGGTTAGGAACTCGGTCATCGTATTGAAACTGAGGGCAAGATCGCCGATCTCATTCACCACATGCACATTGGCCCGCCGCACCAGGTTGCCACTGCTGATGTCATTGGCTGTCTGTACCAACTCTTCCAGCGGGGACGTAAAATACCGCGCAATCCCGATGCCCGCCCCAAAGATCGCAAGCGCAAGAACAAAAACAACCCCCAGAATCGGCCAGAAGACCGAATTGGTCGCCTGGATAATCTCACGCATTGAAAGCCCCGTCGCAACATAGCCGAGATGGGTGCCATGCACAATCAGGGGCACGTACGCAAACTTGAAATCTTCGTCGGCGATCACTTGTTGCACAAGCAATGGTTCAGTAAAGCGATTGAACGAATCAGCATTGTTCAGAAAGCGCTCCAGCGCCTCCGGACTCATCGGCGGTACGGCGACCGGCTGAGCCAGCAATTTCGGATTAAAGGCCGCCTCGATGAATGTGCCATCAGGCGCATAGAGCACCACGCCATCGGATTGCGAGCGCATCAGCAACGTATTGACGAGGTTATCGGCACGCATCGCGACAATGACGCCCCCCACGACCGCGTCTTCATAACGCACCGGGGCGACCGTCGCAAAATAAAAGGTATTGGTATCGGTAAATTCGATCAGGGCAGGAAATTTGTCGACCGAATCGTCAACCCCAAGCCTCAAGATCGCGTCAACAAACCAGACATCCCGAATATCACGCTGCGGATGCTGAAGATATGTTGTCTGCGTAGAATCAGGCGGACGCTCAAAATCAACCAGGGTCTTCCCATCACGATCAAACGCGATTAGCCGATCCAGGCGCACCCCGCTGCGATTTGTTCCCAGCCGAAAGAAGAGATCAAGCACTGATGCAAGCGCTTCAGGGTCTTGAGCATTGAGCGCGTCAGGCACTCCGGGTATGTCCAACGTGTCATCTGGTGCCGCAAAGGTTACATCACGCAGAAAGTCGAGATTCATCTCCTCTTGCAAGGTAAATGAATTGCGCACCAGATTGGTAACAATAATGACCTGATCTTCCAGGCGATCGTTCAATAAACGAGTGTAAAAGAAAAATGTATATAAAGCCCCGACTAGTACTACACAGATGGTCAGAAACAAAAATGGTAGCGTGATCTGGTAACTGAGCCGGGAGTTCAGCTTCTTCCAGATCTTACCCATAAAAGCCACCTTTGGCCTATGTTCATTTGTCAATTGACAAACAGCACAATATCACGGGATTGCGCAAAACCTGAACCCCCAACCATAAGTATAAAAGGTCAAAGAAGGAAGAGCAAGACCTGGATGGGGGGTTTAGATAACAGTTTTGTTACATTTTGCGGGAACAACGCCAGTTTGACCTAGCGTTGTTCCCGCAAAGCATGAAACGCTTGAGGGCGCAGCCTCATACGCAACAGATCATGCTATAATGCTATCGTTCGCGACACAGATTTGCCGAAGAACAGGGCACGCTCGCACCGAGAAAAATCATGAAACTTATCGTCTTTGTCACAAATGATAGCGATGCTGACGCAAGCGTTGATGCCTTGGTAGAGCAGGGCTTTCGCGTGACACGCCTGGCAACAACTGGTGGTTTCCTCAGACGTGGCAATACGACGCTGCTCGTAGGTGTTGAAGATTCACAGGTCGAGCAGACGCATGCGTTGCTCAAGCAAGTTGCCCCAGGCACCCTTGCAATTACGATGGATCTCGACCGCTACGAGCGGCTTTGACATAAATACACTTTGCGTATCCTCTATATTGCTGCTGGCATTCCTGTTCCTGGCACGCTTGGGGGCAGTACCCATGCCTATGAAGTCGCCCGGGGGCTCGCGCAACGCGGGCATACGGTGCATCTGCTTGCCTCTTCCCACGAGGGGTGGGGCGGTCTCGCTCCCTTTGTGCGTCCAGTTTCCCTCGCTGCCGATGGCTTTGTGTTGCATCAGCAGGATGTGCCCAAGACGCTGAGCCTGTTGACGTTGCCAACGGTACTGCGCCTGGCACGTGCGGTGCAGCCCGATCTCATTATCGAGCGCTATTATAATTTTGCAGGCGCAGGGATTCTTGCCGCTCATGCGCTTGGCCTTCCGGCCCTGCTCGAAGTCAATGCGCTGATTGTTGATCCGCCCGAGATTGCCAAACGCCGCCTCGATGATGCCTTTGGTGGCCCGTTGCGCCGCTGGGCCGAGTGGCAGTGTCACCACGCCGCCGCCATTATTACCCCATTGCATACAACCGTCCCGGCAAGTATCCCCCGCTCCAAGGTGATCGAATTGCCCTGGGGAGCCGATGTGGAACGGTTTACCGCTGTGGCCGCACAACGCGCACCGCGCCGCTCAGGCCGCCCGCGCATCGTCTTTATGGGGTCGTTCCGGGCCTGGCACGGTGTCACCGATGTGATCCGCGCCGGTTTGCTGCTGCTCGCCCAGGGGTACGATCTTGAGATCATGTTGCTTGGCGATGGGCCTGAACGCGCTGCCGCCGAGGCGCTCGCCGCACCACGGGCAAGCCATTTTCATTTCACGGGGGCTGTACCCTATGCGCAGATTCCGGCGTTGCTCGCCAGGGCCGACGTAGGCGTCGCTCCTTTTACGACCGCGCCTCACCCCGCCCTCCGTGCCGCCGGTTTCTTCTGGTCGCCCCTCAAAATTTATGAGTATATGGCCGCCGGGTTGCCCGTCGTCACCACGGCGATCCCTCCCCTTACAACCGTGATCCGTGAGGGTGAGGAAGGGGCACTCTTTGCCGAGGGGGATGTCGCTGGGTTTGCCAGCGCTATCAGGCACGTACTGGCTGATCCAGTGGCCGCCCATGCCATGGGCCAGCGCGCACGGGCACGCGTGGTTGAACACTACTCGTGGCAGCACCATTGCGCCGCGTTAGAAAAGATTAGCGCTGGAATCTCAGGCTTTGCCTGAGATTCCAGCGCTTCAACGAAGCACCCTCGCTACTGCTTGGGCTCGTCCGCTTTGTTTGGCTCAACTTCGCTCGCTTCGCCTTCGATGATCTGCTCACCAGCAGTTTCGATGCTGATCTGCGCATTCGCCGCAACGACGCCCTCTTCAGTGACGAGAATGCCAGCAATCTCGATCTCGTCTTCGCCCGCGGCCAGCCGTGAGGCCAGCAGGCCTTCGGTCGTCTCAAGCATCGTGTAGGCGACCTCATTGCCTGTCTCAAGCTGCGCCGCAATATCGGCGGTGATCGCCTCGGTGATCAACTGCGCCCCAGCCTCGGCCAGCATCTGCTCGATCTCAGCGACCCAGCGATGCTCGATCACCGCAATGATCGCCGAGGTGCCAGGCTGGAGGGCCTCGCCCATCTCGCGTAGCCGCCGATCCGAAAAGCCAGTGTCACGCAGTTTGGTCGCCAGGCCACCGAGCAATGCACCGACAGCCGTGGGCAAGAGAATTGGCCCAGCCATGACACCAACCACCGCCCCTACGACACCGCCACCAAGCATGCCACGCTTGCCGCTGATGTCGGTGGCCTCTTTAATATGCAGCTTGCCCTTGCTGTCGCGTCGCAAAACTGCCGCACGTTGAATGCCAATCAGCTTCTCGCGTCGCGCCTGCTTCAGCATCTTCAAGGTATCGCCAGCCGCACGCTCATCCTGAAAAGCTGCAACAATGAATTCAATAGGTGTATCGGTCATCTACATCCTCCATTTAAACATATCTTACCTATTATATGGTACCACAATCAAACCAGGGCCGGGATCATCCCCAAGGATAGGCGAGGAGCGAGCGGGCCCCACATCGTGCTGCTATCAAGCGACCAGTGTCACTGGTCGCTTGATAGCAGTACCTCACGCCATGCGCTGCAATAAACGCTGGGCGGCTTGCTCGCCGCTGACCAGCGCCCCTTCAATAAATGGCCCCCCCAGGTAGTCACCCGCAAAGACGATCTGCCCCTGTTCGATGGTACCATTGGCAAAGGCATTGAGTCGCCGGAAACGGCCAACATTGAATTCGGGAAGCGCTTCGGGGCACCGGTAGAGACGTTGCACCTCGAGGCCAGGCGTCGGATCGTACGTTGGCAAGAGTCGCCGGAGATCGGCGAGCATCAAACGTGCCAGGGTCTCATCATCTTGCTGGCGCAACGCTGCGGTGGCTGGCCCGCTCAAGTGCAGGCAAAGTGTAGCACGACCCGCCGGGGCCGTGGTCGGATCTTTGACCGTTTGCAACGTCGCCGAGGCAAGGAAGGGTGTTTCTCGGCGGGGAAAGAGCAGGCCGTAGATCGCCTGAGGCAAAGGTGTACGCGTGCCAAGCGCAAGGTTGACGGTTTGTGAATAGACAATTGCCTCGAAAAAACGCCGCCGCTCGTGATCAAGCCAGGGCAAGAGATGTGGCACCACCGTTGCCGTGGTTGCAATCACAATCCCATCAGCCTCAAGAGTCGCTCCTCCATCCTCATCCTGAACGTGAAGCGCGTAGCCACCATCTGCATGTGGTGTAATGGTACGCACTTCGACACCCAGGCGTACCTGAAGATTACCGGCAAGTGCGCGGGCCAGCCCCCCCAGACCGCCACGCAGCGTAAAGAGTTGCAAGCCTGTCGGTCGACTGAACCCCGCCTTGAGCACCATCAACAGGAGCGCCCGCGAGGTTCGCTCGGGTGTCCAGTAGAAAATCCCTGCGATCGGTGGTTGCAACACATATTCAAGCAACTCACGCGAGAAGTGGGCCAGTGCATAACTGCTGACATCCTGGTCATCAATTGGATAGGCTTTGTGAAAGCCATAGAGATCGAGCCGAGCGCGGTGACGTACCAGCGAAGCGAGGAGGTACGTCAACGGCAGTTTCTGCTGTGACCTGATCAGGTGGGTGAAAGCCAAACGTAGATTAGGCCAGAGCGGATAGAGTTGTCCGTCACGCAAAATCGCCGAACTACGGGGAATACGCTGCAGCTGTTGGTGCAAGCCAAGTTCACTAATTAACGCCAGGGTACGCGTATAAAAGCTGGCAAGAAACTCGGCCCCAAGCTCAAAGGCGTAGCCATCAACCAGTGCGGTACGCGCACGCCCACCAACCTCTCGCTCACGTTCGAGCAGCGTTACCGTAGAACCAGCCGTTTGCAGATACCGCGCTGCCGCCAGACCCGCTAGTCCTCCTCCAATGACCAAAATGTGTCGTTGTTGCTTCAAGATCGTGAGCTAAGCAAAAGAATAGGAAAAAGATTTGTGATCCACATATAGCGCATTATTTTGAGGCTCAAGGTGATCGTTTCATCACTCGTTGAACGTAGCAAAAGCACGATCACAAAGAGCGTGGGCAGCAGGCCACAGGGCAACAGGGCGAGCGCATAGGCCCACGAAGCTAGGCCAAGCGGCCAGGGCAGCAAAGCCACCAGGCAAAAGAGCAACGCGAGCAGTTGAAAGATGCGCACCGCCCCTGGCACACCGGCATAGGTCGCCACCGTCGTTAAGCCAGCGGCCCGGTCGCCCTCGTGGTCAGCCGTCGTCTTCAAGACTTCATGGCTCACATCAAAGAGCAACATCAACCCTGCCACAACCCAGACCGCCAGGGTCATGCCGCCACCGGCAAGGGCACCGAAAAGCGGAATCAGCGCAATTAAGACGCCCATGCATGCATTGCCGAGCAGCACTGTTCCTTTGAGCACAAAAGAATAGAAGGTTGCTAGGGCAAGGGTCGTCGCAACCAGGGCCATGGGGAGCCATCCGAGCACGAGGGCCAGGCCGAGGGCCAGGCTCGCCAGCACAAGGGCAAAGCTCCGGGCATCCGCCTGACTCAAGCGACCGGCCGCAAGCGGGCGATGGGGTTTGGCAAGACGATCAACTTCGACATCAACCATATCATTGATGACAAAGCCAAAGGCCACCACCAGGCCAACAATCACCGCCGACAACCAGGCCGCCCCCGACCAGAGCGCCCCAGCGCCACCAGACAGATAGGCCCCAACCAGCGTATACATGCCTGCATAGAGGCTATTGGTAAACCGGGTAACTTCAAAGAACCCGATCAGTTGCTGCCGCACCCCACTTGCAACCACACCCGTTCCTTACGTTGCAACGCACCTCGCACCAACATCTATTTTGTTGCAGTATACACGAACTTCACCGCACCTTCATAAGGAACCTCAAGCCCAAAACATGCCCCGGGCACTTCTGTCACCTCAAGCCACGCCCGCCCACCATGCGCCTCGGCAATCTCACGCACCAGCGCAAGCCCCAGGCCAGCACTGCCATCGGTAGCCGGGTCGCCGCCACGGATCCCCCGCTGCCAGATGCGCTCACGCAACCCTTCTGGGACACCGGGGCCAGTATCCTCCACCAGCACCTGCGCCCCATGCTCCCCAGGCTGGCTTCGTACGATCACCCTACCGCCCGGTGGCGTCACCCGGATGGCATTATCAATCAGGTTCAGCAGCGCTTGCTTGAGGCGGTCACGATCACCGGCAATGTTCAGTGGCGCAGCGGAAGGTACCGCCGTCAGCGTCACGCCGGCACGCCGTGCCCGCCCCATCAGCATGGCTACAACCTCAGCCGCGAGTTCACCAAGCTCAACCGGGGTACGCGCCAGTAAACGAAGGCGCCCATCATCAGGAGGACGGAGCAAGTCATCAACCAGACGCCCCAAGCGTGCCGTTTCGCTCTCAAGCAATGCAAGGTTCGGGCGTTGAGCGTCGGGAAGGGCGTCGGCCAGATTCTCGAGCGTCGTCGCCATCACCGTGAGTGGTGTGCGCAACTCGTGGGAAATGCTGCGATAAAAATGCGCCCGCACTTGCTCAAGCTCTTGAATACGGGCATGATACGCCTGCACCCCAGCCTCAAGGCGATCGAGACTCTGGGTGAGCGCCACAAGTTCATCACGGCTACGCGAAGGATCAGGCGAACCAGATGGACCATAGCGTGCGGCGAGGGCCTCGGCGCGCCCGGTCAGACGTGCAATCAGGCGCACCAGGCCCCGTGCAACCATCACACTAACCAGACTCATCACCAGCGCTGCGACAAGGGTAGCCTGCACTACTAGGCGCCTCAAGGCCGCGAGCAACTGCGTCTCAGCCGTCGTCGCACGCGAAAGCTCAACCACCCCTATCAATCCGTCGGCCCCTGTAATCGGACTGGCCGCATAGTAACGGCCCTGAACCTGTGAAGCGGGGAGCGGAAAGGGCGGGGCAATCAGGGAAAGTACCGGGCGACTCGGAAATGGCCCCAACGCCGCATCGCCATACAAGCGCACCCCGGTCGTCGAAAAGAGACGAGCCTGGGTATCAACGGGCAGCAAATCAGCCCCGGGACGAGGCGAGGCAAGGGCTTGCAGTTGGGCGGGCGTCGCGGCAAGTTCACCAAGCAGCGCCGCATAGATCGCCGTCTGCGCTTGCAACTGTTGCATCCGCTGCGTTTCGAGATAACGCCCGGTCAACGCGAGCAACCCCCCGCCAACCAGCAAAAGTCCCACCAGCGTCACAAAAAGATAGGTTAGCACCAGACGAAGCGTGAGTGACATACGATTGCACAAACTAGCCCAGGTTGCCCCTGTATCGTACCACAACAACCTCTTTGGCTTTGGGCCACTGGCCGGTGTCTTGACCCTGAGCTTCGCGACCATCGGCTTTCTGGCGAAACTGCTCGCCGAAGCTATCGAAACCCGTGCGCAAGGCGCTTATGTAAACGGCATACCAAAACCAACCAGCTTCGCTGGTTGGTTTTGGTAGTATCTATAACCGCAACTAGCGGAAGAGGGCGGCGTATTCGCCGTAACCCTCTTCCTCAAGCTTTGAGGCCGGGATGAAGCGGAGTGAGGCCGAGTTCATGCAATAACGCATGCCCGTCGGGGTGGGGCCGTCATCAAAGACATGGCCCAGGTGTGAATCGCCGTGCCGCGAACGAACTTCTGTACGTGCCATCCAGAGCTTGCGATCAGTACGGGTGACCACATGATCGGGTTCGAGTGGTTTGGTAAAACTCGGCCACCCCGTACCCGAATCAAACTTGTCGAGCGAACTAAAGAGCGGCTCACCCGAGACGACATCCACGTAAATTCCTGGTTCTTTGTTGTCCCAGTACTCATTATGAAAGGCTGGCTCGGTTCCTTCGTGCTGGGTCACTTTATACTGCGTTGGGGTCAAACGCTCGCGCAATTCACTCTCTGCCGGTTTGGTGTATGTTTTCATGCAAAATGCTCCTTTTGAATAGTCTTTACCTATCTATTGTACCTCAAAATGTACAGGGCTGCCGCCCTGTACATTTTGAGGTACAATAGCGAAGATACAAGCAAAGATAGCCCCTTACGGTAAACCCTATGCAAACAGGTTCTTCGTTGCGCTCCCTTTTGCTCACGACGGCGCTCGGTCTTGCGGGCGGGGCCGTCGGGGCAACGTGGTATGTGACCAACCGCGTCAGTCCCGAGCCGAGCCGCTCGTTTATGGATAGCTATACGTTTACCCCCTGGGAACTAGGGATCCCTTTTGAGACCGTCAGTTTTGTCGCCCGCGATGGGTTGCGCCTCCGTGGCTGGTGGCTGGTTCACGAGGCTGCTCGCGGTGTGGTGATCGGGTGCCACGGGCACGGTGGCAGCAAAGATGACCTGCTCGGCATTGGCTCGCAGCTCTGGCAGGCCGGATATAGTGTGCTGGTTTTTGATTTTCGCGGGCGCGGTGACTCAGACCCTTGGCCGCAGACGTTGGTGAGCCGCGAGGTTGACGATCTCCACGCTGCCGTTGCGTTTGCCGCCGAGCGTGCGCCAGCGTTGCCCATTGGGGTCGTCGGGTTTTCGATGGGCGCTGCGGTCGCACTGCTCGCAGCGGCGAGTGAGCCACGCATTGCAGCAGTTGTCGCCGATAGCGCCTTTACCTCAGGCAGCGATGTGGTCGCGCACGGCATTCGTGCGACCCTGCGCATTCCTGCCGCTATGCTGGTGGTTGCCGCCGACGAACTCGTCCATCGCCGCCACGGGTATCGCTTTAGCCATGTGCGCCCGCTCGATGCGATCAGTCAGCTTGCCCCCCGCCCGGTGATGATCATCCACGGCCAGGATGATAGCCTCGTGCCGGTTGCCCACGCCCACCGCCTCTATGCGGCTGCCAGTGAGCCGCGTACCCTCTGGGTTGTGCCAGGGGTCGAACACTGCGGCGGCTATTTTCTTGACCGGCCTGAGTATTGCCACCGTGTCCGCAGTTTCTTCGCTCAATATCTGGGTAGTCTCAGTTGAAATTCGATCTTTTGACCCTCTTCCCGGCGATGTTTACCGGGCCATTGACCGAAAGCATCCTCAAACGGGCACAGCAGGCCGGGCACATTACGGTGCAGATGCACAATATCCGTGACTGGGCCACCGACCGCCATCGCACCGCTGACGATGCCCCCTATGGCGGTGGCGCAGGTATGGTGATGAAGGCCGAACCCCTGGCCGCCGCGATTCGCGCCGTGCGTGGCGCTGACGATGCTCCCGTAATTCTGCTCAGTCCTGATGGCGAAACCTTTACCCAGGCCCTCGCCCACGAGTTGGCGACCTACCCGCGCCTGCTGCTCGTCTGTGGGCACTATGAGGGCGTTGACGAACGGGTACGCGAGCACCTGATCACCCGCGAACTCAGCATTGGCGATTATGTCCTGACGGGCGGCGAACTGGCCGCGATGGTCATCGTTGATGCCATTGCCCGCCTGGTACCGGGTGTCATTGATGCTGCGTCGATCACCGAAGAGAGTCACAGCGACTATCTGCTCGAATATCCACACTACACGCGCCCTGCCGTCTGGGACGGGCACGCCGTGCCACCGGTCTTGGTCTCGGGGCACCATGGCGAAGTCGCCCGCTGGCGTCGGCAAGAACGCCTACGTCGTACCTGGCTGCGTCGGCCCGACTTGCTTGAACGTGCCAATGCGGCCGGCTTGCTCACCGACACCGACCGCGCCTTTCTCGCATCATTGCAAGCGCCGGATTAGAACCCATGCAGAAACATTGTCATGCCATATCACCTTGAAGTTGTCATCGCCGCCGGTTTAGAAAGCCTTGCCCGTGAAGAGATCCAGCGTCTTGGGCGTGGCGCACGTCTCGCACCCGGTCAAGCTCCGGGTGTTCTGACTGTCCACTACGATGGCCCCTTGCAACGGCTCTTTACGTTGCGCCTGGCAACCTCAGTCTACCTGGTCAAACACTTCGCCATTCCCCGCCCGCGCGCCCTGCTTGGCGATCAACATCTGCGCACCGCCGTGGGGCTTGCCGAAACAGCGCTGAACCTCCATCATCGCGGCAGCTTTCAAACGCTCTATCTCAGTGCCGCCGGTGCAGAATCTTCCGTCCTGGCACGGCTCAAAGATGAACTGAGCGGGAGCCTCGGGCTACAACTGGGGCAAGACGATGGCGACCTGCTGCTGCGCTTGCGGCGCGGCCCAGGCGGGCAAGGCTGGGATCTGCTTGTACGCCTGACACCACGCCCACTGGCAACCCGAGCGTGGCGCATCTGCAATCGTGAGGGGGCGTTGAATGGCCCGGTCGCCCATGCGATGGCCCTGCTGACCCGCCCCGAGCCCGATGACATCTATCTCAACCTGGGATGCGGTTCAGGCACGCTGCTGATCGAACGACTGCAACTCGGTCGAGCACAACGCACCATTGGCTGCGATACCAACAGTGAAGCCCTGGCATGCACCCGCACCAACCTTGAGGCCGCCGGGCTGATCAATCGCTGCGAAATCACGCCCTGGGACGCCCGCAAGTTACCGTTGCCGGATGGCAGTGTTGATGTCATCACCGCCGATCTGCCCTTTGGTCATCTGGTCGGCAGCCACAACGAAAACCTTGACCTCTACCCGGCCCTCTTGCAAGAAGCCGCTCGGGTTGCCCGCCCCCACGCCCGCTGCGCCCTGCTCTCGCACGAAGTACGCCTCATGGAACGCCTGCTCGCAACGATGACCACCTGGCGCCTCATCGAGAACCTGCGCGTCGATCTCGGTGGACTCTATCCACGGATCTTTCTGCTACGCCGCACCAACCAGCGTGTCTGAGACGTGCAAACCGGCTGTGTGACGCACAAAAACAGCCAACTGAGTTGGCTGTTTTTGTGCGTCACACAGCCGGTTACCGGTCAGCCTCCCCACCCTTCGCCTCGATGAGGGCAGTCTGGTTGCGTTCAACAACCCCGCGCAACGACAACAGCAGCGCATTGAGACGTTCCATCTCGCGACGCTCGATCTCGATGATACGCGCAATATGCACCTGATCAGCGACCTCCAACCTCGCGACCGCTGCCGTCAGGCGCTGCTCGATCTCGCGGATATAACTATCAATCCGTTCCAGCCAATTGGTCAACTGACGCAAATGCTGCTCATCGGCCTCTTGCAAATCACTAATCTTCTCATCGGCCTGCTGCCGCACATCCTCTAGCCGCTCCTGATTCATCAAAAACCGCTCAGTCGAAATACGCTCGATGCGCTTGATGTCGGCATTGATATCAGGAAACTTGCTAGCAATTTCGGTAATCTGTCCGGGAAGGGTTTTAGCAAAGAGATTGACATGCTGGCGAATCTCATCAATGCGGTCAATGCGCGAGGCATGCTCTTGCAACACGGGGAAAACATCCGCCACTAGTTGCTGCGCCTCAACTGCCTGACGGCGCAGGCTCTGCTTCTCTATTTGCAACTCGTCATTGACGCGCCGAATTTCTTGCACCGTCGCGGTATCAGCCTCACGCAGGCGGTCGAGTTGCAGCAAAATTTGGCGCTGGCGATCATCAAACTCCTTCAGCTGCGCCTGAAACGACGGGATTTGCTGCTCGATATACTCAACCCGCCCGAGCCATGAGGCAATATAATCACGATCAGTCTTGCGGGCTTCGGCAACCTGCTGGATCTGCGTCTGAAGATCGCGAATGGGGCGCACCCCTTCGTCAATCTTGACCAGTGCCCCGGCAACCTCTTTGCGCAAATTCGTCACATCGCGACGCACTGCCTCGGTTGCCTGAGCAATCTCGTTCGTATGGCGCTCAAAAAGGGTCTGAACCTGAGCGACCATTCCCTCAGTCTTCCGCACCTGCTCAACCACCAGATTATATTTATTCGTCTGCTCTTTGATCAAGCGACGGAGTTCATCAATCTGGCCCTGGAGGTAAACAACCTGCGATTGCGCATGCGAACGCAACCGTTCTTCTTCATATTTGACCGTCAAATCAGGATTGGTCATGGAAATACCCTTCGCTAGCGTAACGCCGCAAGAGCCTGCGGCAGATCAATATTGCCATCATAGAGCGCTTTACCCACGATAGCCCCTTCGACCCCAAGCCGGGCAAGGCGCTGCAAATGGGCAATCTCGGCGATGCCCCCACTCGCAATCAAGGCCGGCCCATTGGGATCGAGCAACGCAGCCATCGCTTCAAAATTCGGCTCGGTCAGGGTACCATCACGGCTAATATCAGTATAGATAATGCGTTGCACCCCGAGATCAGCCATTCGGCGCACCAAATCAGTCGCCCAGATGTCCGCCGTCTCGAGCCAACCAGCGGTTGCCACCTTGCCATTGCGGGCATCCACGCCAACAATGACCCGTTCAGCAAAACGCTCAAGCAGGCGCACCACAAGCGCAACATCTTCAACCGCCGCCGTTCCAAGAATGACCCGCGCAACCCCAAGGTTCAGCACGGTATCAATATCGTGCTCGTGGCGCAAGCCACCCCCCAGTTGCACCGGGATCGTCACAGCTCGCACAATCGCACGCACGGCCTCAAGATTGGCCGATTGGCCCTGGCGCGCCCCATCAAGATCAACGACATGCAACCGGGTCGCCCCTTGAGCCGCCCACTGCTGCGCCATTGCCGCCGGATCATCGCTATAGACCGTCGTCTGGCTAAAATCACCCTGAAAGAGCCGCACGCAGCGCCCATCTTTCAGATCAATCGCAGGTATGATTTCCATTAACTGTTTGAGGTAGTGGTAGGAACATTGGATCGTCCGATGCCAATCTCCATACCAGATGTTCCACGACTACGAGAAGCGAAGTCCACAAAATTACGCAGCAACTGGAGCCCATAGCGTCCAGATTTTTCAGGATGAAACTGCACCGCAACCAAATTGTTGCGGATAAGCACCGACGGAAAGCTCAGGCCATAATCGGTCTGACCGGCGACCACCGCAGGATCATCAACTGCGCAATAGTACGAATGGACAAAATAGAAATCTGTGCCATCGGGAATCCCCGCAAAGAGGGGATGGGCGGCGAAAGCCGGGCGATAGTGAACTTGATTCCAGCCGATCTGCGGAATCTTGCCCGCCTCGTCAGGCAACCGTTGCACGGCCCCGCCAACAACCCCAAGGCAGGCGTGATCACCAAATTCCGTGCTGGTGCCAAGCAAAACCTGCATCCCAACACAGATCCCCAGGAAGGGGCAACCGCTTGCGACCAGATCGGGCAAGACTGCGGCCATCCCGATCTGTTGCAGGCTCTGCATTGTATCCGCCGTTGCACCAACACCGGGCAACACCACTGCATCTGCTTGTGACAGATCCTCGGGGCGCTCGGTCACAAAGAGATCCGCCCCAACCGCCTGCAAGGCCCGCACTGCATTGGGCAGATTGCCTGCCCCATAATTAATGACGGCAATTTTCATACACTTAGCCTAACAGCGGGTGACGTGCCCGCAAGGTCGTAATGATCTGCTCGATCTCCTCCATCGGTTCCGGCGAGGACATCGCGCCAATCGGATCAGGCCCTGGTGCCATACCGAGCAATTGACGGAGGGAGGCAACCACGCAGGCACTCAACGCTTCCAGATTATAACCGCCCTCGAGCACCATCACCATACGACCATCGCACAACTCGTCAGCCAGATCAAGCATGTGCTGATTCAAGGCCGCAAAACCATCAACCGACAGCATCATCGGCCCGAGCGGATCAGACCAGTGCCCATCGTACCCAGCCGAAACCATGATCAACTCAGGCTGGAAACGCTGCAACGCAGGGGTAATGACCTCGCGGAAGACCGTCGCATACCCGCGATCGCCAGTCCCAAAGGGCAACGGTACGTTGAGTGTCTGACCCAGCGCATCAACCCGATCACCCATCTCGGCCAGACTACCAGTGCCAGGGTAAAAAGGGGCCGCATGGGTCGAGCAAAAGAGCACATGCGGATCGTCGTAGAAGATATCCTGGGTACCATTGCCATGATGCACATCATAATCAACAATGGCAACCCGTTGTACCCCGAGTTGGCGCTGCGCATACCGTGCCGCAACCGCAATATTATTGATCAGGCAAAACCCCATCGCCTGCCCGGGCGTCGCATGATGCCCTGGTGGACGCACCAGCGCAAAAGCATGGCGTACACTTGAACCAGCCACCGCTTCGACCGCCCCAACCGCTGCCCCGGCAGCAAGGCACGCAATGTCCCACGAGTCCGCAGTTACATAGGTATCCGAGTCAAACTGGCCCCCACCATAGCTTGCCATCTGGCGCACCAACCGCAACAGACGTGGCGTGTGCACCGCTTCGAGCAATGCCTCAGCGGCAGGTTGAGGGAAACGATGTTGCAATTGCTGATGCAAACCCGACCGCGTGATCGCCTGCCGAATCGCCACAAGACGCGATGCTATCTCCACATGACCATGCCAAGTATGGGCATCAAAAGACGGATCAGTGAGAATGACACTACTGCTCATCGGCACTCCCTATCACCACTGTAGTGATCTCTATCATACTTGTATTGTACCGCACATCAGCCCAGGCCGAGACATCCTCACTTGCGCCTACGACAAGGATTTAGAAGATAGCAAAGAGGAAATAGCCGAGCGCATCAGAATGCGCTCCATCCCTCCGAACTGGAACGGAGCCAGAAGCCTTGCCTACAGCTCAAAACAATACACCCCGAACGGCGCCAGTTCAAGCTGGCGGATACTCGCTGCCTCGCTACTCGGGGCACTAAATGGTGCAAGCCCAAGTCGATCCACGAGTTTGCCCCGCTTCCAGCGCCCTGGCAGCTCAATGGTAGCGGTGATCGGTAGCGCTCCTGTGTGCATCACCCCCAGCAACCGCCGTCCCGCATATTCACGGATCACGAGCATCACCTGCGCTTGATCACAACGCACGTCGCGAAACAAAGCACGCCCATACCGTAACGCTGGCTCGGCCTGCCAGAGTTTTAGCAAAGCCCGTACAAACGCTTCGTCGTGGTGCTCCTGGCCCATCCAGAGTGAAGGGATAAAGCCGCAGAGGGCCATCCCTGCCAACATCATCCGACTCAAGCGCGAACCGCGCAAACCATCGGCCAGCGGGTTGAGCAGCGCTGTGTCGTGACTCTCGGTAAAACCGATCCGGGCCGCACCCCATGGGCGTGTCTGGAACAGATCATCCAGATAGACCCCGAGCTCGGCTGCGTCCATGCGTTGCAGCGCGGTATGCACAAACATATGATGCGCTGCATAATCATAAACACCATCACACACGGCGCTCGAGGCCGCTCCCGCATGGGTCGAAAAGAGGGTAAATGCCCAACCCTGTTCGGCAAACGTGCGACGGACATGGCTCAACCAGGTGAGTGGAACCAGCGCGTGGTCGCTGGCGTGCCCTGGCATCGAACGTTTCCAGTTGACAAACGGACTGTATGGCCCCAGGGCACGAAACCCATCAAGCTGAAAGGTCTCGGTCAGGTGACAGACATGATCGAGCAACAATGCTTGCACTTCGCTGTTGTGCCAATCAAGATAATAGCCACCAGGATACGCCACAGCCCCGGGGTGGCGACTCACCGCCGGTATCTGCTTAGGCTCAGACCATGCGAGACGGCCCATTTCGTCACGCACAAACCAGTCAGGATGCTCATGGACATACCGCGACGAGGGGGTACACCCTTGCAAGGGGAGGTCAAGGATAACCTTCATCGCTCGTTCATGCGCCCGGGCCACCAGGTAACGCAGATCGGCATCGGTTCCCTGAGCAGGCGCAAGCGTCGCGAGATCGGCAAAGGCATCAGCCTGACTATCGTCAGTGTGGATCGGACGCAAAACGAGCGTCCCAATCCCCAGTTCAGCAAGACGATCCACTTCATGGGCCAAGGCCGCTAAGCCACCATGCAATACCGCACTGGTCGTATAGATCGCCGTTCGCTCAAACCGATCAACCTGTGGCCCATAAACGTCGGGGCGGGTCACCTGGGCAAAACGCTCACGCGCTTTCGGCCACGCTTCATCAAGCAAGAGGAGATACTGCGCTCCAACCTCAAGTCGTTCGTTCGCTTCAAGCGTTCCCACAACGCCAACCTCGTGAGCAAACGAGACGGCATCAACCCAACCCGGCGTCCCTTCGACAAAGGGCAAGGCGGCATCGGTCAAGCTGTCGTACCAACAAAGCAACGTCTGATCTGGAAGGCCCCCATGCATCGCGAGTAGGCCTATGCCCTGCGTTGGCGCAGGCTCAAACGCCCCACCACCACGCAGGCCCGGCGCAAAAATGCGTCGCGGCAAGATATCCCGCCGCTGGGTGCTTGCGAGATCCAGCGGTACCCGTGGGCGCACACTATTGCCAGGTGCCTCGACGCGACACTGCTGCGGGTTGCCCACCCGCACGTTCGGCAACCAGAACCGCAGGCCATAGATCCGTACACCATCGAGCCCCACATTCTCGATCTGCACCGAGCGCTCCACCAGATCGCCACGCAAGGTGTAATACTCGCGCACCTTCAGTGGCCCCAACCCAATCGCGATCATCATCGCGAGCGCATCATCACGTTCAACCAGCGTGTGCCAGAGAAACCGCGCAAAGGAACGCGCTGCTGTCCATCCTGTGACATGGCCCAGCGCAAGATCCAAGCCCGTGTGAAGCGGCCCATGCCCCAACACATTCAAGCCACCAGGACGTGCCAGCACAACCAGAGCGCCATTCTCACGCGACCAGCCAAGTTCAAGGAAGGCGGTGCGCAAACGCACTTCACTGCCTGTCTCGATCAGATCGCCTTGCACAATGCTATACCCTGGTTCTAGATCTTCCGCTTCATACCAATGCTGTTTGAAGCTGTGAAGTACGTTTTCTGGTCTTCTGGAGTGCCGACTTTAGCCGGCTGAAGCCGGCCTTCCCTTTGACCGTATGTTAGAAAACTTACGTTACACACCTCTCAGACCTTATTATAGCATCCCGACCCTTATACAGTCCTACATCATTTCATAGAGCAGCCCTATTTGGTTTGTGTTTCAAGAGGGTCGGCTAAAGCCGACGAAAGCCGACCCTCCTGAAACACAAACCGTTACCCTCAGACCGCCCCTGGAAAGTGAGGTAGAATATCAATAATGATATGAAAGGAGATTGCTGACCATGCAAGAAAAGATAGATGTGCTGCTCGTTGGCGGTACTGTGGTGACAATGGATGCCACCTGGACAATCATTGCCGATGGTGCCGTGGCGGTGAAAGATAAACGCATCCTCGCCGTTGGCCCAACCCCGATGCTCGTCGACCAGTATAGCGCAGACACGATCATTGATTGCGCCGGGTGTGCGATTATGCCCGGTCTGATCAATGCCCACGCTCACGTCCCAATGAGTCTGCTGCGCGGGATGGTTGCCGATCAGCAACTGGACGTCTGGCTCTTTGGGTATATGTTCCCCGTCGAGAGCCAGTTTGTTGATGCCGAGTTTTCCTATGTCGGTACCTTGCTCTCGTGTGCCGAGATGCTCCGTGGCGGCACGACGACCTTTGTTGATATGTACTATTTTGAAGAGGAGGTCGCCCGCGCCGCCGACGAGTCTGGGATGCGCGCGATCTGTGGGCAGACCGTGATGCGCTTGCCTACGCCCGATGCCGCCTCGTTTGACGAGGGGATCGAGCGCTCACGTCGCTTTATGGAAGCCTGGCATGCCCACGAGCGCATTGTGCCGACCATTGCTCCGCACGCTCCTTATACCTGCACCGACCAGATCTACCATGAAGCCTCGGCGCTCTGCAAGGCCTTTGGCGTGCCGCTGATTACCCATCTCTCGGAAACGGCCCGCGAGGTCGAAGAGAGCATCCGTGATCGCGAGGTGACCCCGATTCGCTATGCCAAACGTGTCGGGGCTTTTGATGTGCACTGCATCGCCGCCCATTGCGTCCACGCTACCGAAGATGATATGCGCCTCCTCCGCGAGGCTCAGGTCGGCGCGGTGCCATGCCCAACCAGTAACCTCAAACTTGCCAGTGGCATCGCACCTATTCGCCGCCTGATCGAAGTCGGTGTACGCACAGGGCTCGGTACCGATGGGCCAGCTTCCAATGATGACCAGGATATGTTTACCGAGATTCAGCTCGCTGCGCTGCTCCCCAAAGGCGTCAGTGGCGACCCGACCGCCGTGCCCGCCCGCGATGCGCTCGCCATGGCAACCTGCTGGGGTGCCCGTGCGATCCATCTCGACCATTTGACTGGCTCGCTTGAGCCTGGCAAGCAGGCTGATATCGCGGTCGTGGGCCTCGGACGCTTGCATAGCGCCCCTCGCTACACCTATAGCAACGATGCGATCTATTCGCACCTTGTCTATGGTGCCCGTGCCGCCGATGTGCGCGATGTTTTTGTTGATGGTCGTGCGCTCTTGCTCAATGGTGCGCTGCAAACGCTTGATGAAGAGGCAATCCTGCGCCAGTCACAGGTGATCGCCGAACGCATCAATGCCTTCCTCGCCAGCCGTGAACGCGACCTGCTCGCCAAGATTATCGCCCTCGGTGGGGTCGAACAGGCCGAAATCTTCGAGATCCAGGTCAAGGCGCACCTCGATAGCGAGGCCGCAGTTGAAGCGCTGCTCAAGAGCCCCGAAATTACGATTAGCAAGCAGAGTGTGCGTACCCAGTATGATACCTACTTTCTTTTCCAGAATGAGGAGCGCATCCGCATTCGTGAAGATCATCGCACTGATCCCGGCGCACGGCCCGAACCCAAGTATACCATCACGCTGATGGCCGAAGCCGTTCGTGGCGAATATCCAGACGCGATCGTGCTCTCACGGGCACGCTACACGGCCCCCGCCGATCACAGTGCCCGTTTTTATCGCGAGTATTTTCAGCCCGACCGGGTTCACGAGCTCGAGAAGCAGCGCCGACGCTGGCGGATTCTCTACAAGGGCTACGATTTTGCCCTCAACCTCGATACGCTCGCCGACAGCGCCGACCCTGGCCCCTACCTCGAAATTAAAGCCCGTACCTGGAGTAGCCGTGATGCCACTCACCGTGCCACGCTGATTGGTGAACTCCTGACCCTCGCCGGTCTCGGCGAACACCATCTGGTCAAGCAAGAGTATGTAGAGATGGGGTGACCGGGTGAAGAATACCAGTATCTATCTGCTTGGCCTGACTGGAGGCGTCGCCTGTGGCAAGAGTACGGTGCTCAAGCTATTGGAGGAACGTGGTGCCCAGACGCTCGACGCTGACCAGGTAACCCATCGTGTCCAGGTACCCGGCACACCTGTCTACGAACAGATCCTGGCTGCCTTTGGCCCAGGGATTGTGCCGGCCCCTGGCGCACCAATCGATCGGCGGCAACTGGGAGCGCTTGTCTTCAGCGATCCCGCCCGCCTGCGCGAGCTCGAGCAGATCGTCCATCCGGCAGTACGCACCGAGATCCGTGCGTTTCTCGACGCGGCTGGTGCTGCTACGCCCCCGCCAGGCTTTGCACGCCCGGTTGTCGTGCTCGACGCCATCAAACTCATCGAGTCAGGCTGGATCAACGAATGTGACCAGGTCTGGGTCGTCATCTGCCCTGAAGACCAGCAGATCGCCCGCCTGATGGCAACGCGTGGCTTCAACGAGGCCGAAGCCCGCCAGCGCGTCAGCGCCCAGATACCCCAGGCCAACCGCTTACCCTACGCAACCGTCGTCATCAGCAACAGCGGCACCCTGACAGAGTTGCGCGCCCAGGTGAAAGCAGCCTGGGCTGCCACCCTCCCGTAGGGGCACGGCGGCACCGTGCCCTGCCCCACCGCCGTACGGGCACGGCTTGCCCGTGCCCCGACCGCCGTGCCCCATGGAAGGAAGGGCACGGGCAAGCCGTGCCCCTACAACCGCCATGCCCCGCGTACGGGCACGGCGCCGCCGTGCCCCGCCGCCGTGCCCCCGCCGTGCCCCCGCCGTGCCCCTACGGGATAGTGCGCCACGCAGGGCGTCGCTTCTCAAGAAACGCCCGCAAGCCCTCTTGCCCCTCGGCACTGGTACGAGCAGCCGCAATCGCGCCTACGACATAATCACGCGCTTCGATTGGTGGCAGTATACTGACCGCAGCAACGAGGGCCTTGGCTTCGGCCACCGCCTGGGGGCCACAACTCAAGTACGCCTCAATCGCACGGGCAACCGAAGTCTCAAGTTCACCTTCGGGCACCACTTCATGCACCAATCCGATCGTCAGCGCATGCTGGGCTGAAAACCGCTGCGCACTGGTAAAGAATGCACGGGCATGGCCGGGGCCAATTTTGGGTATTACATAGCGGGCAATGACCGCCGGCAGCAAGCCCAGGCGCGCCTCGGTAAAACCAAAACTGGCCGTCTCAGTGGCGATCACCATGTCGCAACAGGCAACCAGACCGATCCCACCACCAAGCGCCGCCCCATGCACACATCCGATCACCGCCTGGGGCAACTCATTGAGGGTGGCGAACATCGCATCAAGGTGCCCGGCATCTTCCAGATTCTCTTCATGGCTAAACACCATGCTCGCCTGCATCCAGTGCAGATCAGCCCCGGCACAGAACGCCGCACCCTCACCCCGCAACACGAGCACACGCACCGAACGATCACCGGCCAGCTCGGCGCACACCTCGCGTAGCCTGGCAATCAACGCCGCATTGAAAGCATTGCGCACCTCGGGCCGCTGTAGCGTCAGCGTTGCAATGGCACCGTCACGCGTCAATTCAAGCATAGTGACCCTGATAATGCAAAGTGCTTGAACCCCTCAAAACTCCCCGGCAAAATGGCAGGCGGCCCAGTGACCTTTGCGTTTCTCTTCAAACGCCGGATCCTGTTCTTTGCAGATATCACGGGCAATCCAGCAACGGGGATGAAAGCGGCAGCCCTGCGGCGGATTGATCGGACTCGGCACATCGCCCTGCAACACAATGCGATCACGGCGCGTCGTTGGATCAGCGCTCGGAATCGCCGAGATCAACGCTTTGGTGTAAGGATGCAATGGCTCACGGAAGAGATCATCACGGCCTGCCAGTTCGACCATTTTACCGAGATACATCACGCCAACTCGATCACTGATGTGCTCAACCACGGCCAGGTTGTGGGCAATGAAGAGATAGGTGAGACCAAATTCACGCTGCAGATTCTTCAGGAGATTCAGCACCTGCGACTGGATCGACACATCAAGCGCACTGACTGGCTCATCACACACGACCAGCTTGGGTTCCATGATCAATGCCCGCGCAATGCCAATGCGCTGACGCTGCCCACCCGAGAACTCGTGCGGAAAGCGGTTCATCTGATTGGCATGCAAGCCTACCCGCCCGAGCACTTCGCGCACCCGTTCACGGCGCTCAGCCGACGAGCCGATATTATGGATCACCAGACCCTCGGCGATGCTCTCACCAACCGTAATGCGTGGATCGAGCGAAGCGTAGGGATCCTGAAAGACAATCTGCATATCGCGGCGCAACACCTTCATCTGGCGACTGCCAGAGCGCAACACATCTTTGCCCTCAAAGAGCACTTCGCCCGACGTTGCTTTTTCAAGGCGCAGCACGGTACGGCCCGTCGTCGTCTTGCCACAACCGCTCTCGCCCACCAGACCAAGCGTTTCGCCGCGTTTGACGGCAAAACTCACCCCATCAACCGCCTTGACCGTCGCCACCGTCCGGCGCAACACGCCACCCTTGATCGGAAAATGCTTTTTCAGATCATTCACTTCAAGCAACACATTGGGATCTGCTGGCGCAGATGTTGGTACTGTTGTCATACGTCTTCTTCCTCAACCTACCATCATAGATGTTTACCCTTCAGGGCGGGAAACCCACCCGCATCCAGCGGTGGGAGGAACGCCCCTGCTTTCGCCGCTTTCGCGCATTGGGTTGCGTAAAACGGCTCTTTCCGGTACAATCGTGCTACGTGCAAAGGCACAAGTCCGGCTCGGGCCGGTGGACCCGGCTTCTATGCACATTTCCAACTACGCCTTGCCGGTTCCATTGGGGAAACCTCCGATGGGTAAAAGGTGTAAGGTCGGATGTTCGCATCTGCAACCGCTGTCGGGTTCGCCCGGCAGGGCCTCGGTAAGCAGGCCATACTGCTCGGATCCTGGCGTCTCGCCAGAAGTGCCAGGGCAAAGCCCAACCCCCTTGAGGGTTGGGTAGCTTACTCAAACAACCAGCAACGCACCTTGCGTCCATGTTCAAGCGCAATCATGGGCGGAGCCTCATCGCACTTCTCGAACCGATGGCTGCACCGCGAGGCAAAGCGACACCCTTTCGGCGGATTGATCAGGCTCGGCACCGTACCGGGGATAACGGCGAGTTCTTCGCGTACTTCACCAAGCACCGGCATCGAATTGAGCAACCCGACGGTATAGGGGTGTTTCGGTTCAGCAAAGATCGCCCTGACACTGGCATACTCGACCACCTGACCGGCATACATCACGATCACATTGTCAGCCATTTCGGCGACAACACCCATATCATGGGTAATCAGGATAATCGCCGTATCGATCTTTTCGCGCATCTCGCGCATCAAGTCGAGGATCTGGGCCTGGATCGTCACATCAAGCGCCGTCGTAGGCTCATCAGCGATCAGCAGCTCGGGAGTACAGGCAAGCGCCATTGCAATCATCACCCGCTGGCACTGCCCACCCGACAACTCGTGCGGATACTGGCTCATCCGGCGCGCCGGGTCAGGCAAACCCACCATCGTCAACAACTCAATGCACCGGCGATCGGCCTCGTCGCCCGTCAACCCCTGGTGAATATTGAGCGTTTCGGTGATCTGAGCGCCGACGCGAAAGACGGGATTGAGCGCGGTCGTCGGCTGCTGAAAGATCATCGAGATCCGGTCACCCCGAATCTTGCGCATGTCCTCTTCGCTCTTGGCCAACAGATCCTCGCCATCAAAAATCATCCGGCCCTCGACCACCCGACCAGGGCGACTGATCAAACGCAAAATCGAGAGCGACGTCACACTCTTGCCCGAACCACTCTCACCAACAATGCTGAGGGTCTCGCCCCGTTTAACTTCAAAGTCAACACCATCTACGGCCTGCACAACCCCTTCATCGGTAAAAAAATGGGTCTTGAGGCCCTCTACGCGCAACAAAATGCGCTTGTCACTACTATCAACTGCTTGTTGAACCCGTGCAGATGTCTCTGGTGCGGTAGCCACAGACTCTTATCCTCTCTGGCGCGGATCAAGCGCATCACGCAGACCATCACCGATATAGTTAATCGCAATCGAGCAGAAGAGAATGGGCAAACTAGGAATCAACGGCATCCAGGGATGCTGGAACATATAGCTCTGCGCAAACGAGAGCATATTGCCCCAGGTTGGCGTCGGATCCTGGATCCCGAACCCGAGAAAACTGAGTGCCGACTCAGCCACGAGCGTCGCATTGATGCCAAGGGTAAAGTCAACAATCATCGGTGGTAGCGCATTAGGAAAGACGTGACGCCCAAGAATGCGCACATTCGAAGCCCCGAGCGCACGTGACGACTCGATATAGACATTCTCTCGCACCGAAAGCACCATCCCACGCATCAGACGGGCCGTTCCCGTCCACCCAAAGAGCGAGAGCACCAGGATCACGGCAAAAATAATCCGTGCCTCACGTGGACTCACAGCAAAGATCCAGGCCAAAAAGTTCGCAAAGAAATCGGGTATGGGGATACTGTTAATATTCTGCACCAAAATCGAGGACATAATCAACAAAAGGAGCAGGGTTGGAAATGTTGCGACCACCTCGAGGGTACGGCTAATGGCAATATCCACCCAGCCACCAAAATATCCCGCAATCATCCCAAGCAGAATCCCGATGGTCGAGGCAATCAAGGTCGCAAAAAAGGCCGTCCCGAGCGACACCCGCGATGCATAGAGCAACCGGGTATAGAAATCGCGCCCCAGGTGATCGGTGCCAAAGAGCCGGAAATTGCCCTGCGAGTCAACGGTAAACGGGGGTACAAAGCGGGTCTGCAAATTGGGCGCATCACGGGGAAAGGGAGCAATCACAGGGGCAAGCGCAGAAATGATCACCAGCATCAACAGCAAGACCAGGCTAACGACGGCAATTTTATGCTTGCGAAAGCGCCGGATCACAATTTGCCATTGCGTCTCTGATGGTGCGCGTGAGGTCTCGTCACCTGGTACAACTGTGGTTGTTGCAGTCATCCACTCTTTTCCTTATATACACCTTTAACCCAAACGGATCCGGGGATCAACGATCGTGTACAAAATATCGGTGATCAGAATGCCGATCAATAGCAACACCACATTGATAAAGAGCAGGGCCATGACCACATTGTAATCATTACGCCCAAGCGCATCAATAAAGAGCCGTCCGAGGCCCGGCCAGTTAAAGACCGACTCGGTGATCAACGCACCCCCAAAAAGCGCTGCGAGCACACCAGCTAGCAGAGTCACAAACGGGATCAGCGAGTTCCGCAAGGCATGTTTGGTAATCACTACCTGTTCACGAACACCCTTCGCACGTGCGGTACGGACATAATCCTGCTGCAATACTTCAAGCATACTGCCGCGGACAAAGCGGCTCCAGCCAGCAATGTTGATAAACGTGAGCACGCTGACCGGCATCAAGAAGCGCAGGAACCGATCAAGGAACGAACCGGCCTCCACGGTGCCAATCCAGGGGATCGTATAGTCACGCACCCCGACAGCATCGCCAGGAGGCAAAAAGGGCAAACCGGCCCGTTGGGCTAGAATCGAAAAGATCAGAATCGCAAAAATACCAAAAACAAAACTGGGCAACGAAGAGCCAATGAAAGCGATCGTCGTCATCGTATAGTCAAAGCGTGAATACTGCTTGACCGCCGAGTAGATCCCGATTGGCACCCCGATCAGAATCGCGAGCAGAATCGAAGCCCCCATCAGCGAGAGCGTATAGGGCAAACGGGTTGCGATCAGGTCACTTACGGGGCGATCACGCAAAATCACCTGACTCACGCCAAAATCCCCAAAGAACACCCCACGACTCACGCGGCGCCCCTCAAGTTCGGCCAGCGTCAGATAATCGGCACAGCCCTCTTCGACCAGTTCAAACGTGCCATCGGGGTAAACCAGACGCACCTGTCCAGGCGTCTGACAGCCAATCTGCCAATCCGCCCCGACCGAACCGAAAAGCGGGCCTGAGGGCCAGCCAATCAACCAGCGTGTAAAGCGAAAGGGCAGATAGACATCAAGATCAAAGCGCTGTTGCACGCGCTGAATATCAGTCTGATTGATCCGATTTTGCCCCGAATTCTGGCGTTCCGCCAGCAATGCATCAACAGGACCACCGGGGACGAGATAGAGCAACCCGTACGACAGCAGAGCCGCAACAATCGTCACCACAAACATCTGCAAGAGGCGCCGAATAAGAAATGCAGCCATTACCAACCCATTCGCCCTGGCCCCATGCAGTCATAGACCAACATCGTCCAGGCTTAAAGACAAACCCTACGTCTATCTACAGGCACGGCTGCCAGGGGTATGACCCCTGGCAGCCGCGCTACTCTCCCCCACTCCCCCAGCTATGCTCGCGGCACCCATGCTACCTGATATTCAGATTGAAGTCGATGTGCTCCCAGGTTGCACTGGGGATTGTAAAGGCCTGCACATCGCCGTCAGTGCCAGCCTGCAGCACGGTCTCAACCTCAGCACCAGCCCCGAGGGTCTCGGTACCAAGCACGTCAACTTCACCCGTCAACAACTGGGCCACAGCCTGGTTGGTATCGGCGATGAACTTGACGACAACCGTCTTGACCTCAGGCTCACCCAGGAAGAAGTTCGGGTTCGCCTGGAAGGTCATGCTCTGACCCTTCTCCCAGCTCTCCAGGATGAAGGGACCGCGGCTCAACGGCTGCTCAACGATCTCGACCAGTGAGCTCCACTCGCTGGCAGGCACATCAGCCAGCACCCGGCCATCGCTCAGTTCCTGATGCGAGGGGTACGGACTAAACGGCGCGACAAAGTAGGTCGGCCACTGGACGCCAGGATGGTAGGTTACGATGTAGCTAGTATCACTGGCGAAATCAATGCTCGCAATCGACTGACAGGTCGCAAACGAGACCGCACCCGAATCGGGATCACAGTCAATGGCATACGCCAGTTCATAGTCAGCCTGCTTCACAGGCTCGCCATCTTCCCAGACCTGACCCTCAACAAAATTGTGGGTCACGACCAGTTGCTTGAGCGTAACCGTGCCACTCTCATAGACAACCGTCTCACCGTTGACATCAATCACGGTCACACCAGGAGCAAGCTCAACTGCCTCGCCATCAACGTTCCAGACGGTGTCGCCAGCTGTGACTTCAACATCTTCATTGGTCGCAAGCCCAGCCTCAATGGTCGACAACTCGGTCTGAGCTTTGGCCTGATAGTCGTAGCTATAGGTCGTCGCAGCCGGAACACCAAGCAAGAACGAAACGGTGCGCTGCACAGCCGCACTCTCGATCAAGCTCCAGAGCGTGGCCGGCTCTTGCGTAAAGCCAAGCACCACCGTATCGCCATCAGTCAGCGTCCACTCTTCGATGTTGGCGGTGTAGTACTCGGTCGGATCAGGAATGAAGCCCTCAATGCGGTTGCTGGCGGCAGCAGCCTCAAGGCGGTTGAAGACCGGCAAGCTCACCATATCATTGGCAAACTCTTCCTGAACGATCGCGTACTGGCGAATGCGCTCGTCACGATCAAGCGTATTGTTGGCGGCAATGATCGCCTGGCTGGCGCGCTCGTTGCACCAACCCATGTAGTTCTGACCTTCCCAGTTGTTCTCGGGGGTCGGAATCTGGTTACACGCATAGAGTGTGCGGCCAGCGGGGTCAGTCTGACCAACCCAGGCAAAGGCACCAAGCTCGAAGTCGCGGCGCGACAGGCCGGTGCTGCTACCAAACCACCACGAGCCAGGAGCATAGGTCGGGATGACCTGGATGCCACAGGCAGCCATCTGCTGAATAAAGACCGCCGACCAGGTCTGGCGGAACTGGGCATTGGTGGTGGTGAAGCTCAGAGCAAGCGGATCACCATCGGCATTGGCACGAATCGGTGTTCCCGTCCAGCCAGCTTCCTCAAGCAACGCCTGGCCCTGCTCAGGATCAAACGGATAAGTGGTCACATCATTGTTGACGGCCCAGTGGCTCTTGGGAATGAAGGTATCCATCAACAAGCCGGCCTGCTGCTCCTCATCAAGGAACGGATAGACCGAGGCGATCAACTCGGGGCGATTGGTGCAGTAGGCAATCGCCTGACGCACATTAATGTCACTCAAAACTGGGTGCGGGGTTGTAAATGCCCCACCAGCCTCTGGCTCACTGGGCTCCGGCTCAGGAACCACGGTCTGCTCGACGACAACCGTCTCGCGTACCGGCTCAGCAGTCTGTACTACCACGACCGTCTCACGCACGACCTGGGGCTGCGCTGCGCCACCACAGGCTGCGAGGATGGGAACCAATACTGCCAGTAGGGTCACTATGACAGCACGTCTGAAAGCAATACTCATCTTGGATTTTCCCTCCGTTAACGAAACCGCTCTTCGAAACACACGGCGAACGGGGTGCTGCATTACCGCGTATCTGGGGGAGATCTGGGTTCGCAGCCAGAACACTCGTTACTTTCAACAAGCGACCTCAGGAGAACGCTGTTTCATGAGTACGCCACCAGATCCTCACAGTTGCCTGTCTGCAAGAGAAAGCATCATCTTCTGTGGGGAGTATCGTACGTGGAAACAACGGCCTTTGTGGTCTTATGTAGCGAGTTTCAAGTGTTTGGCACTAATTATACGTTGCAAGTAGGGCACTGTCAAAATTATTGGTACAGTTGTAAGAAGATTGTCACCACCTGCGGATCAAAATGAGCGCCGGCTTCTTCGCGAATCATGGCAATCGCCTTTTCGTGACTCCACGCCCGTTGATACGGTCGATCTGACGTCACGGCATCATAGACATCGGCGACCGCAAAGATGCGTGCTGCAAGCGGAATTTCAATGTCACGGAGACCCCTTGGATAGCCCGTGCCATCCCATTTTTCGTGGTGGCAGTAGGGAATATCGATCGCCTGTCGCAAGAAGGGGATCGGGCGCAAGAGTTCATAGGCATACCCTGGGTGCAACTTGATCACCTCACGTTCGGCTGCCGTTAATGGCCCCGGCTTGAGCAGAATCGCGTCAGGAATGCCCATCTTGCCAATGTCATGCAACAGGGAACCTCGTCTAATATGAACAATCTCTTCTTCACGGATCCCCATCGCCCGTGCGAGTTGCACCGTCATCTCGGTGACCCGCTGTGAATGGCCTTCCGTCTCTTTGTCGCGCAATTCAAGCGCTCGCGACCAACCTTCTAACGTGGTGTCATAGGCCAACGTCATATCCAGGTTGGCCCGTTGCATCCGTTCAAAGAGTTCGGCGTTGTCAACCGCCACCGCTGCTTGCCCAGCCAGCGTTTCAAGGAAATCGAGCCATTCCGATTCGACCGCACGGGGGGTGCGCTGAAAAACCTCGAGTACCCCCCGCACCTGACCCTTTGCGATCAGGGGAACCGCAATATAGACTTCAAAGCCTTCCCCTGTAATCAGGCTTTTGCGGACAAAGGTACTCTCATGACTACTCAGGCGTAGCTCAACAATGGTACGACGCTCCAGCGCGGCCCGACCTGCCAACCCCTCGCCGATCCGTACCCGTGAGGTCAAGATTACCCCGGTACGAAAGCCGCGTCCAGTATGATATTCGAGCGTGAGAGTGTGAGGATGTAGCAGCAACACGGCGGCAGCATCGACACCAAGCTGCTGGATCGTTTGCTCGACCAGGAAATCAAGTGTGAGCCGCACATCAAAGCTGCTGGTAATCGCCCGGTCAATGGAACGCAAGGACGTCAGGCGCCGCAACCGTCGTTCAGTCTGTTCAATTAAGGTTACCCGGTAGAGCGTGCTCGCCGCCAGGTCGGCAATCGCCCCAACCAGACGCGCCTCGGCTTCACTGATAGGGGCCGTCCGCCCAACCCAGAGCAGACCAATGATCGTATCGTCGGTACGTAACGGGGCGCACACGCCCGCCTGCACGCCATCGAGATCGGCGACTGGCTGAATGGAGGGGTCATTGGCAAGGTCATTGCAGTGATACAACGCACCGGTCTCCATCACATGTCCGCTTACACCGACCCCTGCTGGAAAGCGTAGGCCTTGCAGATGAGTCCACGATCCCAAGCCAAGTTCAAAGACAGTCTCGCCACTCTGCGGGTCGCGCATCGCCAGCGCGGCAGCCTCGACCCCGACGAGAATGCAGGTCTGCGCCAGCAGGGTCGGCAGCAGTTCCACGCGACTGGAGGTATTGCGCATGGCGTCAACTAACGTCAGCAGCGCCTGACGCTCGCGATCACGTTCAACCCGACTCGTGATCTCCTGTTTGATCGCCACAAAATGGCTCAATTGATCATCCACCAGCACCGGGGTGATCGTCATCTCTTCGCTATAGAGGCTGCCATCTTTGCGCTTGTTGATCAGTTCACCACGCCAGACCTTCCTGCTCAAGACCGTCTGCCACATCTCAGCATAAAAGGCCGTATCATGATGACCTGAACGCAACACCGACGTCTTACGACCTATGATTTCACCAATGTCATAGCCACTCAACGCCGTAAACGCAGGATTGGCCCACTCGATCATGCCGTTGAGATCGGTAATCACCATCGCATTCGCCGCGACATTCAAGGCCGTGTGCAGCAATTCAAGGTCGTGCATCGCTTGATGCCGCAGACTCATGTCGCGGATAACACTGAGGATGATCGTTTCACCATCAATACTTGCCGAGCTTGCACTCACCTCAACCGGAAAGTAGGTGCCATCTTTGCGTTGATGGCATGTCTCAAAGATAATCCCCCTCTTCAGTGCCTCGGTCATCTGCTCTGGCACCAGATCCAGTGTTACAGGAGCACACAGCTGAAGCATCGTGAGTTGCAACAACTCTTCATGGGTGTACCCATATGCCTCACTCGCCGCCCGGTTGGCCTCGATGATCTGTCCATCTGTGGGATGCACAAAGAGCACAACATCGCGGGTATGTTCCGCCAGCAAGCGGTAACGCTCGAGGTTCCGCTGGGCAGTGATCCGCATCGTGACATCGCGCGCCACGCCTTCAAGCGCAAGCACCTTGTTGTCGGCATTGGTAATCAGGCTACTGCTCTGCTCGACCCATTTGAGCGAGCCATCCCTGGTCAAGATACGGACAACCAGGGTGGTATGCGCTTGCTTGCTTTCAATCGCACCTTTGAACTGGGCTTGATCGTCAGGATGTACCAGTTGATGCACCAGTTCAGGATGCGCATAAAAGTCATCGGCATGATACCCGGTCAACTGTACAATAGACGGACTGATATACGCAAGCCCGGGTTCAGGCCACAAACGATACCGATAAATAACATCAAAGGCATGTTCCGCCATGGTGCGAAAACGTACCTCAGAGGCGCGTACCGCTTCATCGGCGAGCTTCTGCTCGGTGATGTCCATCGCCATCGTGAGAATCGCTTGGATGCCGGTCACTTCATCATAGACCATCGAGGCTGAAATCAGCAGAAAGGTACGTTGCCCATCACGACGCTGACGGATAACTTCCTCGCCAATAATCGAGCCATCACGTATGACACGGTGGCGCAATTCAGCAAACTCTTCGCGTTGCGTTTCATGCACAATAGGCAACGGTCGCCCAATCACTTCGGCGGCTGACCAACCAAAGATCCGCTCTGAAGCTGCGTTCCAGGTGAGGACAAGCCCATCGAGGGTGATGGTGTAGATAGGCTGGGGGGCAGCCTCGATCATTGCAGTGACATAACTCTGAACTTGCAGCAAGTTGTGATGCGCCGGATGGTCATGGCTCGTATTCATGGTTAAAGATCCTGGGCGAGAGCAACTGCGTTCTCAGGTCAGGATGAGGTACGCATCACAATAATCCAGTACGGCAGGATGACAGGGCTGATGCAAAGTCCCAGGAGGGTTCGATAAAGTCCACAGATTACGCAGATGCGGACGCTCTCATCTGCATAATCTGCGGACGATCAGAATGACCTTGCATCAGCCCTAGGCAGTATGATGAAAAAGGGTTTGGAGGCCCTTTCCTAGTGTACCATGTAGGGTGTACAATTTGAATAGCTGATGCACAAGATCGCCATCCCGTAGGGGCATCCCAGAAGAGGAGAAACTCTATGACCCGTGTACCGGTGCTCTTTATCCCTGGCATCACTGGTTCGTTCAATCTGGGGGTGCTGCTCAACTGGCAAGGACCAACGTTAAAGGATTGGAATTTTCCGCCTTTTACCGATTATGGCAAGCCGTTGACGGCAGCGTTCACAGCGGCTGGCTATCGTCGTGACCATGATTTTTTTGTCGCCTTTTATGACTGGCGGATGTCGGTCAAGGATAGTGCGATAACCTATCTCAAGCCCTGGATCGACCGGGCCAAGCAGCGCTCGGGGGCGTCAACCGTGATTCTGATCGGCCATAGCATGGGCGGCCTGGTGGCACGTAGCTACCTGCAAAGCCCTGCGTATGAAGATGATGTTGCCCATCTGATCACGCTCGGGACACCTCATCGTGGTGCCGCCGATTCCTACTATGCCTGGGGGGCCGGTGAGCCAAAGTCGGATGGGCAGATCAAGGTTGTCTTTGATGTCTATCTCTGGTACCTCCGCCATGCCCATCCTTTCCAGACTGAACTGGATCGCCTGCGCGCTATGCGTACGCTTGTCCCAGGGGTGCGCGATCTCTTGCCCATTGATGGCTTTTTGCTCAACGAGGGTGGCCCTGCGCTACCAAAACGCCCCGCGACCTTGGTTGAACGCAATCTTGTGGGCGATATGCTCAATCAGAGCACAAGCATCGAGACTCTGGTTGCCCGTGTTCCTGTCACGACTATCAGCGGTATTGGTCGAGCCACCATCGCGACCATTACCGTGACGTCGCCCCCCATCCCGCCTGGCGATCCGCCCCGCTTTCCCGATGGGGCACCAGTCAGCGATCAGAGTAGCAGCGATGGCGATGGTACGGTGTTACGCTCGAATGCCCAGGTCAATCATCCCCAGGTCAAGAATAGTCCACCCTTGCACGATGTCGGCCACGGGACAATGCCCGATCATCCTGCTACCATCGAGCGCATCTTTGCCTCACTACAAGCCGATCCGCCCCCAGTGCTCGGCGGTCTTCCTGTTACCGAGCCGCGTCTGGTGATTATGACCGCCTCGCCGGTGACGATGCAGGTCGAAGTCCCCGCCGGCAGCGCAATGCAGGCCCCAACTGTCCTTGGTGGTACACCCGAGCAGGCACCAACGCGCCGCAAACGGGTGATCAAAGGGCGCGACCACGGCCATCAGGGCAAGCATCTCAATATGGTGGTGATTCCGCAGCCCGTTGCTGGTTCCTATAGCGTGCATGTGACCGGCACCGCCACCGGCGTGTTTGCCGTTGGGGCGATGCTGATCGGCGCTGAAGCGACGACCCTGCTTGGGGGGGGCGAAACGAGCGAGGGCACCCTCAATCGCTCAGAGAACACGTCCATCACAACCCGTCATGGGCAGGTTGCGGCTGGAACCGAGCTCTTCTTTGCCGTTGATTGTCAGCATCTCGATGTAGCCCCCGAGATGTGGCTCGATAAGACAAAAACCATGAACCATGCCGTAGAACGCTTGCGCACGGCAATGCAAACAACCGAGCCGACGGTGCTCGGTGGGGGCAGTGAGGGCGACGAGATCGTCAATGCCGCCCTGCGGAGTGCCACCGAACCCTCGGATCAGGTTGACACCCTCTGCAAGCTCGCCGAGCAGATGCTGGGGCCTCATAATGAAGATCTGGCCGAGGCGGTGATTATGCAGCTACGCGCCGTCAAGTGAAACGGGTTATGCTCTTTCTGCGCGGTGCCATCCCGCTGCTGTTTGTGGCCGCGCTGCTGATTGCACTGCCGACCTTGCTGGCGTGGTGGCTGATCGGCGGAACATTTGGCTGGCACCACCTGGCCTTGGGGCTGGGTGGTGCCGTGTTGCTACTCGCCATCGGGGGCGCATGGTTGGGCTGGGCTATGGGGCGTTTCAAACAGAAGATGTAGGTTTTTCGCTAGCCAAAGGCACGCTCGGCGGCAATAATGCGCGGCGTAACAGCGCGACGCAACGCATAGTAACGCACCGAAATCCACCGCCCCGCCTGGCGCAATGAGGGTATCGGGTGACGGCGCAACCAGCGCAACGAACGCCGCCAGGAGAGATGGGCCAGGCGCAGCGTCCGATCACGTCGGCCAAGCAGGACAATCGCCAGAATCAAGGCAGGCCAGCCAGGAATGATCGGCAAGACCATGCCAAGCACCCAGACGCCGAGCAAACTTAGCCCGAGCGTACGCCGAAGCAGCGGATTCAGCTTATATCTCGCATCACGACGCAGCCGCATCGATACTTCTCCTTCGCACCTACTTCGTTGCTGTTGACAAAAGCCAGCGACGCTGGCTTTTGCTAACAGCAGAAAACCTTCTGTTCAAATTATAGCGAATCGTGATGATGAACGGATCGCTGCTGAATGAGATCTGGATGAGAAGATTGTCCAATTGCCTGCGCAATGGTGAGCAGATCGTCACGCGCCTGACGGTGAGGCAGATCGCTCAACGCCTTCTGGGCATAGTCGGTGAGGCGAAGGATCTCGTGGCAGGTCGGTGCGATCCCGTGACGCCGCACTTCATTGATGGCCCACGTCTGCTCGGCGGGATCGCTGGTATCCAGTGCCGCAGCGAGGCGCTCGCTGTCGCTCTGCGCCGCAGCGAAGATCATAGGGAGCGTCACTGATGCCATGCCCAGACGCACCGCAGCAGGGGCCTCCACTGCCATATCAGCAAAGAGGCTCACCTCATCCAGAAGGCGCAAGGCACACCCGAGCGCGACCCCAAAGCGGCCAAGATCATCAATATGTTTCTCGCCAAACCCGCCACAAATTGCCCCGGCGCGACAGGAAGCCTTGAAGAGCGCAGCATGAGCGTCAGTCATATGATCGTAGTGCGCCCGGCGCGCTTCGTCGAAGGGCACCAGGTTGCTTACCGGGGCAAGCGCACTTGCGCTGATCTGCATCACCGCCTCGGCATAGACATCAATGACGCGCCGATCAGGGCTCAAGGCCATTTCGCCCGACGCCAAGGCAAAAAGATAGTCACCCACCATCAAAGGAATGCCGTGCGCCCAGGGCTCGTCCGACAAGGCACCGCGCCGACGGGCAGCAGCGTCAACAAGCACATCATGCGCCCGGGTGGCCGCATGGATCAATTCAACGGCGGCAGCAACATGCGCGACCGACTCAGGATGGTAGGTTCCCGTCTGTGCCGCAAGAATGACTAGTGCAGCACGCACATAGGCATCCTCGGTCGCAAAGAGATGCGTCTCAACAACCTGGATAATCGCCGTACGTTGCGCAGTGCGTTGCCGTACAATATCCTGGACGTAGCCAAGTTCGGTTGCAAGCTTTGATAAAATGGATGACGGTATCATACAATTTATTATACGTTGTTTCGGCCTCGCTGTGGGTTGACATTATAGCCGAGCACACTCACAATTGGGTTAGGTTGCTTGGTCGGTAATGTAAGTTTCCTGGGTTGTGTCACCCTGAGCGCAGCGAAGGGTCTCAGGCGTCCCAATGGCAGAGATGCTTCGCTGCGCTCAGCACGACAAGGCTGCGAGCATCTCAGGAAATTTCCGTTACCCACTACTGAGGTGCAGAATCTGATGGAGCAAGCGCCACAGGCCACGAGGAGAAGCTATGTCAATGTTTGACTTTTCTCGCCTTGCCCGAGCGTTCGGGCTCACGATGGGCCTCGCCGCCGGTGCCGCTGGTGTGGGTGCCCTTGCCGCCCTGCGCCGCCCGTTGCCACGCACAACGGGGCGCGTGGCGCTGCCGGGTCTGACGGCTCGTGCGACGGTTCACCGCGACCGCTGGGGTATTCCCCATCTCTATGCCAGCACGAATCAGGATCTCTTCGCCGCCCTCGGTTTTATCCATAGCCAGGATCGGCTCTGGCAAATGGAATTGCATCGCCGTACCGCCCGCGGCCAACTGGCCGAGATCTTCGGGCCAATTGCCCTCAGTTCCGACCAGTTTATCCGTACCCTCGGTTTTTCACGCGTGGCTGAACGTGAAGCTGAACTGATTGATGCTGAGACCGCAGCGCTGATTGAAGCCTATACCACCGGCATCAATCAAGGCGTCGAGGCGCTGCGTGGTCGCCTCCCGCTTGAATATACGATCCTTGGGTTTCAACCACGGCCCTGGGAACTTGTCGATATTCTCGCCTGGCCCAAGATGATGGCGCTGAATCTTTCGACCAACTGGATGAGCGAGCTCTTCAATGCCCAGATGGTTGCGCTCGTTGGTGAAGACCGGGCCGCCGCACTTGCGGCGCGGTCTTCTCAGCCCGAGCTGCTGACCTTGCCCAGGGGAACCCGTTATCCAGACGATCTCGGGGCAACCATCCTACGCATCGCCGGCGATGCAACACGCTTTACCGGCGATACAAGTGGGCCTCAAGGCTCGAATGCGTGGGCCGTCAGCGGCGACCGCACCGTCCATGGGCGGCCTCTGCTGGCCAATGATCCCCACCTTGGCCTTGGGTTGCCGGGCCTCTGGTATCTGGCCCACCTCGAAGGTGGCGATTTCCACGTCGCCGGCGTGACGATGCCCGGTACTTGTGGCGTCGTCATCGGCCATAATCGCGATCTTGCCTGGGGCATGACTAATGCGCCGCTTGATATCCAGGATCTCTATCTTGAGCGTTTGCATCCAGAAGATCCGACCCGGTATGCCTGGCAGGGCGAGTGGCGTACGATGGAGACGCTGCGCGAAGAGATTGTGGTCAAGGGGCAAAAAGAGGTTGTGCTGGTTGATGTGCAGCTGACCCACCACGGGCCGATCATTGATCAGGTGCGCGGGCGGATTGGCGACGCGATCGTTGATCCCGCGCCCAATACGGCGCTTGCCCTGCGCTGGACTGCGCTCGATCCTTCGCCAGCCCTTAGTCGGGCGGTGCTCAAACTCAACCGGGCGCGGAATTGGGACGAGTTTCGGGCGGCACTCGCCGACTGGCATGTGCCACCTCAGAATTTTGTCTATGCCGACACCCGCGGTCAGATTGGGTACGCGCTCGCCGGCAAGATCCCGCTCCGCCCCCACGGCCATCCGCATCTGCCTGTGCCAGGCTGGGACGGGGCGTATGAGTGGCAGGGCTTTCTCCCGTCCGAATACGTACCAGCCAGCCTGAACCCACCCGATGGGATCGTCGTGACGGCCAATAACCGCATCGTTGGCCCCGACCATCCACTTGCGGCTTTGCTCCAGGGCGAGTATGCCAACCCGTATCGTGCCGAGCGCATCACCACGTTGCTTGAGGCAACCGAACGCCACGATACCCGGAGTTTTGCCCAGATCCAGCAGGATACGCTCTCGGTTCCAGGGCTGAAGCTGGCCCGTTTGATCGCAACCCTTGAACTGTCCGATCCGCTTGAACAGGCCGTCTGCGAGTTGCTGGTTGCCTGGGATGGCGTGTTGAGCGTCGAGAGCAGTGCGGCGACTGTTTATGATAGCCTGCGTTACCACCTCACCCGGGTGACCTACCGCGAACTCGACGGGCTGCTTGGGGTGGCCGCAGCTGTTGGGGCGTTCAGCGCGATTCCCTCGAATATCTATCTCGAACATGCGCTGCCGACCATGCTGGAACGCATCGAAGCAGCCCCCCTCCCTGATCGACCCGATCCCTGGCTCGGCAACGAGCGCACCTGGAACGAGGTACTCGCGCAGGCTTTCAGTCGCGCTGTCGCCGAGTTGCGCACCCGCCTCGGCCCCGATCCAAAACGCTGGGTCTATAAACGTGTCCATACGCTGACCCTGCGCCATCCCCTGGGGAGCGTCCCGGCCCTTGCCTCGCTCTTCAACCGTGGCCCCTGGCCGATGGCCGGTGACGTTGATACGGTCAATCACCAGTACGTGCCACGCGAAACAGCGGCAGGACCAGCTTATAATGGGCCCTCATATCGTCAGATCCTCGATCCAGGCGACTGGGATAACGCACGGATCATCATTCCAACTGGTCAAAGCGGCCATCCCGCCAGCAAACACTACGCCAGTCTGACCAGTACGTGGCGTACCGGCGGCTATCTTCCGCTCTTCTGGACCCGTGAAGCCGTCGAGCGGCACACGGTCGAGACATTGATTCTGGAGTCAGCATGAAAGCATCTCGTCACTGGTGGCAAACCGACGTTGTTTACCAGATCTATCCGCGTAGTTTTCAAGACAGCAATGGCGATGGCATCGGCGATCTTCCTGGCATTCGGCAACGGCTTGACTATCTGCAATGGCTCGGCGTTGACGCGATCTGGCTCTCGCCGATCTTCCCCTCACCAATGGCCGATTTTGGCTATGACGTCGCCAATTATGTTGATGTTGATCCAATGTTTGGTACCCTCGCCGAGCTTGATCAACTCGTGAGCGAAACCCACCAACGCGGGATGCGGGTGCTGCTCGATCTTGTGCCCAACCACTCCTCTGATGAACATCCCTGGTTTGTCGCGGCGCGGAGTTCACGCGACAACCCGTATCGCGATTGGTATATCTGGCGCGATCCGGCCCCCGATGGAGGCCCACCCAACAACTGGCTCAGCTATTTTGGCGGCCCTGCCTGGAGCCTTGACTCTACCACGGGGCAGTATTATTTGCATCTCTTTGACCCAAAGCAGGCCGATCTCAATTGGCGCAATCCAGAGGTGCGCCATGCGATCTATGATGCGATGCGTTTCTGGTTTGCCCGCGGCATTGATGGGTTTCGCATTGATGTGATCTGGATGCTGATCAAACATCCCGATCTGCCCGATAACCCGCCTGATCCTCAGTGGAAAGCAGGCCAACCAGACCAGCACCGGCTCTTGCGGCGATACGATCAGCACCAACCCGAGGTGCATACGGTCATTCGCGAGATGCGCATGGTCGCCGACGAGTATCAAGACAAGGTCTTGATTGGCGAGATTTACCTGCCCATTGATGATCTGGTCGCCTATTACGGCGAAAACCTTGATGGCGTGCATCTTCCCTTCAATTTCAATCTCGTGACGCTTGGGGAGTGGAACGCCCAGGCGATCCGCGCATTGGTCGAACACTACGAACGAGCCTTGCCGCCCGGTGGCTGGCCCAATTGGGTGCTTGGCAACCACGATCAACCCCGCATCGCCTCCCGTCTGGGCCAGCCTATGGCGCGCCTCGCCCAGATGTTGCTCTTGACCCTACGCGGCACCCCGACGCTCTATTACGGCGATGAACTCGGCATGGAAGATGTCCCCATTCCCGCCGAACTTGTGGTTGACCCACAAGGCATCCGCACACCGGGGCACGGGCGCGACCCCGAGCGTACGCCGATGCAATGGGACGCCACAGCATGGGCCGGCTTTACCACGGGCACGCCGTGGCTACCGCTTGCCACCAACTACGCCACCCACAACGTCACACACCAACAAGACGACCCGCAGAGCATGCTAGCCCTGACCCACCACCTGCTTGAACTACGACGCGCTTCGGCAGCGCTCAACCGTGGCAGTTATGCCACCGTCGCCACCAGCGAGCCGGATCTCTTTGCCTATCTGCGCCGGGCCGGCGGTGAAAAGATTCTGGTCATCCTCAACATGGGGGCAACGCCGGTGACCCTCGACCTCAGCAGCGTTGGGCCAACCGGAACGCTTGCCGCAAGTACGGGGATGCAGCGGACAGGCCACGTCACCCTCGACGCGGTCATGCTCGATGCCGTGGAAGGACTGGTCATCGCCATTGATGAGGATTGAACCTATGGAACACGTCGTCTATGTCATCAGCGACCTGCATCTGGGGCCGGGATGGTTGCCTGATGGCCGCACTGATCCGCTCGAAGATTTCACCTCAGATGAGGCGCTGATCCATTTTATTGACCATATTGGAACCAGGGGGCACCTGGTCGAACTCGTCATCGCGGGCGATTTCCTCGAATTCTGTCAAACGCTGCCCGAGATTGGCCTTGCTTCGCCTGAAGATAGCCTGGGAAGCACCGAGAGCGAATCGCTGCGCCGGGCACGCGTGATCCTCGGGTACGAGCCCCAGATTTCCAGCGGCCACCCCAAGGTTTTCGCAGCGCTGCGCCGTTTTATGATGGAGGGCCACTCGATCACGATCATTGCCGGCAACCACGACATTGATCTGCTCTGGAAGAAGGTCTGGGCCCTGGTCTTTGATACAATCTACCCGCCGGGTGCGTGGGGCGATCTGCGGCTCGTCAACTATAGCCATACCGTCGGCACTGGAACCCAAGGCCGCGTCTTTATCGAGCACGGGCACGAATACGACCGCGCCAACCGTTTTGGCGATATGATGAGCCGACCCTTTGGGGTGGATAACCTGGGGATACAACGGCTCAAGCGCTGTTGGGGCACCCTGTTTGTCGACAAGGTCTTCAATCAGCTCGAGCGCGAACGCTGGTTTATCGACAATGTCAAACCAATCATGCGGGTCATCCAGCTCGGGTTACGCAACGACTTCATCTTTACCGCAACCGCGATCGGCCTTGTCGTACGCTTCTTGATGGTCAGTGGGCTGCCACCGCTCATTCTTGGGGGCATCGAAGAGAGCGCGGCAACGCCACCAGACCTTGATGCGCTGGCTGATAGCATCGCCGATCCGGCGCTTCAGGCAGCGGTACGCGCTCACCTCGCCGATCCAGCAGCCCGCGCCGAATTCGAACGCGTGATGGAAGAAGCTGATCCAACGCAACTGGCCATGGTCGCCTATAGCGAACTGGCCTCGATGAGCCTCGAAGAAGTGACCACCGACCCCGACGATGAGATCGTCGTGCTTGGCGGCGGAAGCAGCGAGGATGCCTATCGCCGGGCAGCCCGAGCCATTGTGATGGCTGATTCCACCCTCGCGACGGTGCTAATGGGCCATACCCATACCGTGATTGACGGCAACGCGCATCCAATCAGCCTGCCCGACGGTCGCCAGTGCGCCTACTTCAACAGTGGCACCTGGACGCGCCACCTGATTGACGATGGCGCACAGAGTTATAGCTGGCAAGAGATCGGCGACGAAAACAATTACATCACGCTCTTTAGTTATATCAAACTCGACCCGGATGGCAAAGGCGGCTATGTGCCGTCACTCCATAGCTGGTTCCACGAAGACCAGTGAAACGCGGCGTCAAGCAGGCCCGAGACAGAGGCGGAAGCCACGGGTGCCAAAACGATAGTTGAAGTCGGGCAAGAGCCGATAGCGGGTTCCGCAGTGCAGCAAAGCGCCATGATCGTGCCACGAACCGCCCCGCTGGGCAACCGTGGCACGTTCGGGCAGGAAGCCCTGCGTGTACGGCACATCAACAAGCGACGTGCCACTCTGCGCAGGGTAGATGCGTGCATCGCTGCACGTCCATTCCCAAACATTGCCAAGCAGATCAAGCGCCCCACAAGGCGCTGCTCCTGCCGGGAAACAGCCCACCGGTGCAGCATGGCCGTCTCGCTCCAGGGCAAAGCGGGCGTGCTCGCTGGTGATTGGCGTTGCGCCCCAGGGGTAGTAACGCCGAACACCAGTCTGGTCATAGGCCGCAGCGCTTTCCCATTCAGCCTCGGTGGGCAAGCGCAACCGATAGCCCAGAGGCAGCTGCAGACCAGGCTGCGCATTGAGCCAGTTGCAAAACGCAGTTGCTTCGTACCAGTTGAGATTGGTGACCGGCTGATTTGCGCCCGCATAGCGCATCTCAGCCCAACCAGCAGGTTCGTAACTGCCCTGCTCAAGCTTCCACCGCCAACCCTCCGGCGTCCACCACTGCTCGGCCTCATCCCCATAGCCCTCGGCCACAAAAGGGGCATACTGCGCAACCGTGAGCGGGTAGCGCGCCAGCCAAAAGGAGGCCAGGTTGACGTCAACCGGTGCTTCACCCGCGACCCATCCGCCAATCTGATAAGTGCCGGCAGGCATCGCACACCAGTAGCCCGCTCTGTCCAGTTGAGCCAGCGCAGAACGCCACGCCTCCAGTTGCACAGGTAGCCGTGGATCACCGGTGCGCCCAAGCCGCTCGGCCAGGCGCAACCGGTCGGCGAACGGCAGCGCGGGCATTTCAATCCGCTGCGCCACGTAGCGCACAAGGTCAGGCTCAACAAAGGCCTGCTCGCCATACATGGCGACCATCGCGTCAGTTAATTCCTGAGGGAGGGTCGAACGGAGCCCCGGCGCACCGTGGGGATGATAGGTACGCACGAACAGCGCGGCGAGCAACCGGGGCGAGCCGGCCAGACGGCGCACCTGTTGCCCATCGGGGTGGTGCAACCACTGAGCGAGCACCTCACCCTGATCGGCAGAACCGGTCATTGCCAGATACCAACGTTTCAGCGCCTGCCGCACCTGCGCATCATCAAAGGGCATCAGGTGCCGCACCCGCCACCCCTCCTCGGGAGGCAACTGAGGGCCTTGCGTATAGGCGTGCGTACGACAACTCACCACCACTGATGCCTTGCGATAGACCTGGGGCAACCGCTTGATGGCCTCAACGAGGCGCTGACGCGGTGACGGCAGATCGACAGCGGCAGGTTCAGCAACAGAACTCACCGCATCGAGACTATCGAGACAAAGCAAGAGCTTGCGCTGAACAAGCAACGCCTGCAGCGTTTCGTTCGGTAGGCCGGCGTCGGCAAAAGGACGAAAGATGAACGACAGCAGGTGATCGAAATCATACGCTGGATCAGCGGGAAGGGCACACGCAACCTCAGACAACGAGCAGAGCAAGGGCAGACGCAACGTCGTGCGACCGGCGCGCAGACTGGTGGCGAGCGAAAGCGTCAGATGCTGCAGACCAACCGACTTACCGGAACCAGGGCCACCAAGCAGCAAAAGACGCCGTGATGAACCAACGACACTCGCCAGCGTTGCGCCACCATCGGTGATCAATGGCGTATAGACCTTGAGCAGAGGAAGCGAAGCCTCACCGCCAGCGTGACCGACGGGCAACCCATCAAACCCAAGCACGGCATGTTCGGCAATGAACGCCTGCAGATATGCGTCCACAAATTGAGCGAAATCAACCTCGGTGTCATTCATTGACGTGTCACCCCTTCTTCGGAGAGGCTTTCAGGGCAAAAGAGGCAACGGTTCATCCTTGACGTACCCTTTCAGAACGTGGTAACATCCACACAAGTATAACATTGTTGGGCAAACGTTCAGCAATTCTTTCGACGAAAGGCCTGGAGATGATACGCGTCGTGGTAGACAGTATCCGCGTCAGCTTGCTCACCCAGAACAGGGTCGTTGTGCTACGCGAAACCGACAGCAAGCGCTACCTCCCCATATGGATCGGGCCCTTTGAGGCTGATGCCATTGCCATGGCCATCCAGGGCCACGAGCCGCAGCGCCCGATGACCCATGATCTGCTCAAAGCAACCATCGGCGATCTGGGCGGTAGTATTACCCACATCTTTGTCAATGACATCCAGGACAACACCTTCTTTGCGCGCATTGTCATTGAACAACAAGGGAATACGGTTGAGGTCGACGCTCGGCCGAGTGATGCCATAGCCCTGGCTGTCCGCACAGAAGTACCCATTTTTGTTGAAGATCACGTGATTGATCAGGCCGGGGTCTTTTTTGATGAAGACGAGCAGGCTGAGATCAGCGAGCAAGCAACCGGAACTTCAGAAAGCGAATCTGAAGGCGAAGTTGAATCTGAACTAAATGATGATTCAATGTCGATTTTTCGCAATTTCATCAACACCCTTGATCTTGATGATCCCCCCAAGGGCGGGCCAGAACAGGCATCCTAGCATTCAAAGCGTACGATTGTGTGGATAACTGGCGCATATCTGTGGATAACTTTCGACAATTGTGGATAACTCTTCGCTTGACTCGTGGACGATGTGTGTACAGAATTCACTGTGGCAAGGAGAAGCAACAGTTTTCCCCACCTTGTGATCGGCTATCCACAATCTATGCCCAGCGTGCTTTGCGGCATCGGGCTGGCGAATCACTCACGTTATCCACGTTATCCACATGCCTACTGTCATTGCTCTGATCTTACTCCTTTTATCAACATGATCATGAATATGGTATAATACCCCTGGCACTGAAAAACGGCAGATACGTGCTAAACCCCGCCAGGGCCGAAAGGCAGCAACGGTAGGTGCGTTCCTCTGGGTGTTTGGAGGTGCCAAAGCTTTAAATACCAAAACGCCGCCCCTAGGGGCGGCGTTTGTTGTTGGCACAAGATGCTAGCGGTTCGCTTCGTCGAGCTGGCTCGGCCCAAAACTATGCGGCAACAATGCGTGCGGTGTCGTTAAGCGCTGGTGGCCTTGCATGTTGAGCAGTAGTACGTCACACCGTGGTGCTAGCTCGATCATTACCTGACGACACGCCCCGCATGGGCTCGCAACATCATCGGTATCGGTGACCACCGCCAGCGCCAGAATTTCACGCTCGCCTGCGGCATAGGCACTATAGAGGGCAACGCGCTCAGCGCACATCGTCAACGGATAGGCCGCGTTCTCGATGTTTCCGCCGCAAAAGATCTTGCCCGACGCAGTCAAGACTGCTGCCCCAACCTGAAAACGTGAGTAGGGCGCGTAGGCCAGGTTGCGGGCGTTCTGCGCCGCGGTAGCGAGCGCCTCGTAGTCAACCAGGGTCATGCTTCCCTCCTTCGTTCAAGATACTCATCGAGATGGCAAGCCTTGCGGTACTGGAACTTGGCATCCCTGGTGGACTAGGCTCAACAATATCGGGCGTGCCCGGTGTATGGGACGTTTCGTCGCGTACCGGCGAGGAGCGGATGAGTTGCAGTTTCTGGGCACGAATCCCCTTCACTGCCAAGACCCTTACCGTCAATTCGTCCAGCACGATCTCATCATCTACCCGTGGAACCCGTCCTAAGGTCTCGTAAACAAGCCCACCAATGCGTTCAGCCGCCGTCGACGTGATGCTGAGGTCAAGTAACTCGTTGATATCGTAGATGGGGACACGCGCATTGACAAGATAACTTCCATCGGCCAGTGGTTGCACTGATGGGCCTTCGGTATCGTACTCGTCCTGGATCTCGCCGACAATCTGTTCGATCAGGTCTTCAATGGTCGCCAGACCGGCCGTGCCGCCATACTCGTCGACGATGACGGCCAGATGCACCTTGCGGTGCTGCAAATCTTCGAGGAGCGCGTTGACCTTCATCGTCTCAGGGACAAAGTGGGCTGGACGGAGCACGCTTTCAAGCGTCTGATCGAGTTTGCCCTGGCGGAGGATCGGGATAAGATCTTTGGCATAAAGGATCCCCACGATCTGGTCAATCGTCTCGGTGTAGACGGGAATGCGGGAATGACCACTGTTACTCACCATATCGAGCGCTTCTTCGAGCGACGACTCAAGCTCAATCCCCACAATATCGACCCGGGGCACCATAATCTCGCGCAGCAGCGTATCGCCAAATTCAAAAACGCTCTCGATCATCTCGCGCTCGTCGTGCTCGATGAAGCCCTCTTCTTCCCCAACATTCACCAGCATCCGCAGCTCTTCTTCGGTGACAAGCGGGGTGGCTGGCGAGTCTTTCCCGCTCAGCCAGCGGTACAGTGGGCGGAGGGGCAGACTGACGAGGCCAATCAAAGGTGTTAGGAGAACGACAAGCAGACTCATCGGTGCCGCAAGCAGGCGTGCCGTTGCCGCTGGATTGCGTATGGCGAGTGCTTTGGGTACCACTTCGCTCATCGTCAGCATCACGACCAGCAAGCCGAGCAAGCCGGCGACCGTCGCCCACAGGTTCGAGGACCCGACCACCCCAAGCGTCAGACTGGTTGCCAGAATAGTCAGACTGATATTGAGCAGCAGAATCGTCGTTTTGAAGCGATAAGGATCATCAAGCAAGCGGGTAATGGTGCGATGCGTTCGAGGGCTACTCTGATCGAGGAGCGTATGCAAGCGGTGCCGACTGATCGAGGTAAAGGCAGCATCAACCGCCGACGTAAAGGCCAGCAGCACAAGGCAGAGGCCGATACCAACGAACAACAAACTAGGGCCAGGGTCCTCCAACAAGATCATTCCTTCTGCTAATGACCAATTGCCGCCAGTGCGGTGCAGCGGGTACGACTTCAAGCCGTGTACAACAATGAAGCACAGGCAAAGCGCCCCTCCGAGGGGCACTCAACTGGTCAAACTTATGAAAAGAGGGCGCTCAGCGAGAGATCTTTATGAATACGCATAATTGCTTCGGCGAAGAGCGGGGCGACACTAATCGTGCGCACGCGGGCCGACGAAGCCTCGCTACTTTGCGGGATCGTATTGGTAATCAAGGTCTCGATCAGATCCGAGCGTCCAATAATTGAGAGGGCATCGGCTGAAAAGACGCCGTGGGTTGCGCAGGCATAGACTTTGTTGGCTCCGCGCTCAATCAATGCCTCGGCGGCTTCAACGAGGGTACCCCCAGTTGAGATCATATCATCAACAATGATCGCTGTTTTGCCTTCGACCTCACCAACCATTTCGAGCACCTCGGAGGTATCAGGCTCGGGGCGTTGTTTGGCAATAATCGCCAGATTCGCCCCCATGCGCTCACGAAAGCGATTCGCTCGCCCTACACCACCTGCATCCGGCGAAACGACAACCGGATTTGACAAATTCATGGTGTGAATATAATCAGCCAGCAGCGGTCCAGCTTGCAGGTGATCAACTGGGATATCAAAAAAACCTTCGATGGCCGGGGTGTGTAGATCCATCGTCAATACCCGATCAGCCCCAGCGATACGGATCAGGTTTGCCACCAGTTTGGCCGAAATAGGCTCACGTCCGGCTGTCTTCTTCTCTTGCTTGGCATACCCATAGTAGGGAATGACCGCAGTGACCCGGTTGGCGGAAGCCCGACGCAGGGCATCGATCATCAGCAACAGCTCCATCAAGTGATGATCGACCGGATTGCACGTTGGTTGAATCACAAAGACATCGCAGCCCCGGACATTATCGTGAATCTTGATCCTGGTCTCACCGTTCTTAAACTGACCAACCAGCGCACGTCCAACTGACATACGCAGACACGTTGCAATCTCTTTTGCTAACTCGGGGTTGGCTGATCCGCTAAAGATGAGTAGCCGACCGTCCATCACTTCGTTCCTTATCTGTATGACTGATCCACAACCAGAAGCAAGAAAAAAGAAACACAGCGAAGCGGTGCTCCACTGCGTCGGTGATCAGCGGTACTGGCGGTCATCGGAAATGCCGTAGGGCACGTGCTCCACGCTCCATCTTTGATTCTGCCAGTCAGACAACATCCAGTGGCTGCCGGGCCAGGATTTGAACCTGGACAGACGGATTCAAAGTCCGCCGTGCTACCATTACACAACCCGGCACCACGTTTCCATTATAACACACTCTGCCAAGGACTTCACCTCAGGGCCCTACGCAGATCCGGGCGGAGTGTGATACAATCATCGCGTACAAAATCAACCAAGCGTTGCTGTTTTGTTCCTGGACTGTTCGTGGTTCCTTGTTTCATCGGCAAGCCTGGATGGTGCGTATGCCTGAAAAAACAGTAAAGCATAGCATAGAGTGAGGTGAGCTTTTGCGTTACGACATTACGAATATTGCGATTGAGGACTATTTGCTCGATTTGATGCCGCCCCGTGATGAGGTTCTGGCTACCCTTGAAGAACGTGCACGTGTTCACGGTCTGTCGCTGGTTGGCCCCGTGCAGGGCCAGTTTCTTTATTTGCAGGCGCTCTCGATGAAGGTCGGCAAGGCGCTTGAGATTGGGATTACGACCGGCTATGCCGCAATGTATTTGTTGCGGGCACTCGAGCAGACCGATGGGCATCTGACGGCGATTGAACGCCATGCTGATCGGGTGGAATTTGCTTCGCAGTTGATTGCTCAGGCGGGCCTCAGTGAGAGGGTGACCATTCACCACGGTGAATGGGCCGAGGTGATGCCCACGCTTGACCATGATTATGACCTGATCTTTCTTGATGTGCTGCGGAGTGCTTCGAGTGAGGGTCATGCCCTTGAGGCGCTTGAGTTGTGTGTTCCGTTGCTGCGCTCGGGCGGGTTACTCATTGCTGATAATGTGCTTTGTAGCGCTCAGGTGCTTGAAGAGGATGCCCCACCGCTGGTGCGTGGTATTCAGCAGTTCAACCGTACCTTGATGAACCATCCCCAGCTCGAGTCGGTGATCCTGCCGCTGCGTGATGGGGTCGCACTTAGCCGCAAGAAGTAATGCTGTTGAGTTGAGCATGCCTCCTTTTGATAGGCAACAACGCAACAATGATCTCGCGATTCTCAGTGCTTTGGCCGAGACACTGCATCATGCGGTGGATCTGCGCGAGACGCTTGATATTGCCCTGGGTCATATTGTTGACCTGATGGGGCTGACAACCGGCTGGATTTTTCTCAAAGACGAGAGCGATCACTATACGCTGGCGGCGCGCCACCATGTGCCGCCGGCACTTGCCTATCCTGGCCCAGCCTGGGATGGCGATTGTACATGCCAGGATCTTTGTCAGGCTGGTAAACTCGAACACTCGGTGGCAATGCTAGAGTGTTCGCGCCTTCGTGATGCCGTCGGTGATAAACGTGGCCTTGCTCAGCACGCTTCGGTTCCGATCACCAGTACCGATGGGTTGCTGGGGCTGTTGAATGTCGCCACAACGCGCTGGGGGCGCCTTGCGCCTGCCGATCTCCAGTTGCTCACCATCGCGGGTCATATGCTCGGAATGGCGATGGCCCGCCTTCATCTCTACGCACAGGTGAAGGTGCGTCGGGTTCAAGAGCAACGTGCGTTGCTCTCCCTCTCGCAGGATCTTTTGATGAGTGAGTCGCTTGAGCCTGCGCTGCAACGTTTGACGCGGGTGGGAACCCGTTTGCTCGAGGCCGATGCCTGTGCTTTTGTCGAGGCTGATGAACTCGCCGGCCGTGCGGTGCTGCGGGCAGCGCATGGCTGGCAGCTTCCCGCGCATGCACCCTGGCCGTTGCCCCTCGATCCTTCTAGCCCCCACCTTTGGTATTTGCCCGAACGCACGACCAGCTTGAGTGATGAGGCCTTGGCTGAGTTGCCACCGTTGCTGCGCCAGCAACACTTCAAAGGCTATCTTGGGCTACCGGTAGAGTTGGGTGGCGTCCCGGTCGGGACGCTGATGGTGGCGAGCCGTAGCCCGCGGCAGTTTCTTGATGATGAAGCGCAGTTGCTTGGCATTCTTTCTAATTTGCTTGTGCAGACCCTTGAACGTGAACGCCTCCAGTATGAGGCTATGGCCCGCGAAAAGCTTGAGCAAGAGCTTGAGCTCGCCCGTGAGATCCAGGCGAGTTTTTTGCCCAACTGTTGCCCGGTCATGGCTGGCTATCAGATCGAGGCCTATTACCGGGCGGCTCGTCAGGTTGGCGGCGATTTCTACGATTTTATTCCGTTGCCTGCACGTTCTACGCCCCTATCCGCTTTCCCTTCTGTGCAAGCACAGTCTTCTTCGGTTGTCTATCGTGGTGGCACCCGGATAGCAACACCTGAATCGCCCGACCCCTCGACGGCACAGCGCATCGGGGTTGTGATTGCCGATGTGACCGATAAAGGTGTGCCGGCGGCCCTCTTTATGGCCCTCTCGCGCACGCTGCTTCGTGCGACGGCGATTGATGGACGCCGCCCCGATGAGGTGCTCGAGCGGGCGAATCGCCTGATCCTTGCCGACTCACGGGCCGGGCTTTTTGTGACCTGTTTTTATGCGATCATCGAGATCAATACCGGGTTGGTCAGTTTTGCCAATGGCGGCCACAACTATCCGTTGCTGTGGCAAGCAGCTACACGTACGGTACGCCCGCTACGTGCCCAGGGCATTGTGCTTGGCATTGTGCCTGAACCAACCTTTGAGTTGCAAGAGTTTGTGATGGCCCCCGGCGATGTGCTGCTCTTTTATACCGATGGCATCACCGAGGCCATGAATCAGGCCCGTGAGCTCTTTGGCGATGAGCGCTTGACTGAAGTCTTGATCGCCAATCATCAGCGGAGTCCGGAAGAGATTATTCAGGCCATCCTCGCCCGTGTGACGGCTTTTGCCAATGGGCAGAATCAGTCTGATGATATTACGATGGTTGTCATCAAACGCAATGCTACGCCGTCGGCAGGGTAAAGCTGAAGGTGCTGCCCCGCCCTTCGATGCTGTCAACGCTCAACCGCCCGCCGTGCCCCTCAACGAGGTGCTTGGCAATCGCTAGGCCGAGCCCGGTGCCGCCGGCATTGCGCGTACGGGCGCGATCGACTTTGTAGAACCGCTCGAAGATGCGCGGCAGATCCTGCGCCGGAATGCCCACTCCGGTATCACGCACACTGATCTCGATCCATGTGCTGGTGGTTCCATTGTTCGCGCCTTCGTCATTGTTCAAGAGGTGGGTGCAGATGACGACGATGCCCCCGGGTGAACTGAACTTGACGGCGTTGTGCAGCAGGTTGAGCAAGACCTGACCAATGCGATCCCCATCCATCAAGATCGGCAGATCCTCGTGACTATATTCTGCCGAGACCGCGATCTGTTTGCGCTCGGCCTGCGGTTTGATGCGCTCGATCGCACGCTCGATCACCGGCCTGACCGGGGTTGGGGCCAGTTTCAACGTCACGCGCCCCGATTCGATCTGCGAGAGCTCGTGCAGTTCGTCGACGAGTTGGGTGATGGCATCAACTTCTTCGGTCATTTGCCCGAGCATCCGGCGTGTTACATCGGGTGGTGGCTCGGATTGCACCGTCTCAACCAGGAGTTTGAGAGAGGCAAGCGGGGTGCGTAGTTCATGCGAGACATTCGCAACGAGGTCGCGGCGCGAGCGCTCGAGCATGCTGATCTGGGTCAGATCGCGGATCAAGATCAAGGCCCCTGATCCGGGTTGACCTGGTTCCAGCGCGTTGCACGAGAGGCGCAAGATGCGCCCGCTGATGATTGGCTTCATGGTCATCTGACGTGGTTCGCCATCGCGCAACACTTCATCAACCAGCAGATCGGCCTGATGATCACGGAGCAGGGTGATCAAGCCTTGACCGAGCACCGGGCGGTTTAGTTCAAAGGTTTCATTGGCGCTGCGGTTAAGGTAGCGCATCTGACGGTTGCCATCCACGACAACGAGGCCAACGTCAATGGTTGCCGCAACTGCTTGAAAGAGGGGATGCTTCAACTGGTCAATGGGATCACTTGGCCCAGGACGCAGGGCAGGTTCGGGCACCGCCTGGCGCAATGGCGCAACCTTGCTTGGGGAAGTCTGGTTCTGCGGCTTGTGGTCTGCTCTTTGCCTGCCACGGAAGAAGAGCCATGCACTCAGTCCCAGACTGACCAATAATGCGATGGCAAGAACGAGTTCAACCGGGGTCATAGCGGTGTTTCGTCCGGGGCTTCAAAGCGATACCCAATGCCCCGCACGGTCTGGATGTAGCGTGGACGTGCGGGATCGGGTTCGATCTTCTCGCGCAGCCAGCGAATGTGGACGTCGACGGTACGGCTATCACCAATGAAATCGAGCCCCCAGACACGTTCGAGCAAGAGGTCACGTGAGAGGGCGATGCCCCGGTTACGGAGTAGGCAGGTGAGCAGATCAAACTCTTTCTGCGGCAACGTCAATTCGCTACTCTCACACCAGGCTCGGCGGCTACTTGTATCAACCTTGATAATGCCTGCTTCAAGCACCTCGCGTGCGGACGTACGTGGCTGCCGTTCGGTGCGCCGCATAATGGCGCGCACACGGGCGAGAAACTCACCGAGGCTAAAGGGCTTGCTGATATAATCATCGGCCCCTAGTTCAAGCCCTGCGATCCGGTCAACCTCATCCTGCCGGGCAGTTAGCATTATCACCGGTAGATCACTCTCTTGCCGCAGAATACGGCAGACCGAGAAGCCATCAAGCCGGGGTAGCATAATATCAAGCACCATCAGATCTGGCTGTGCTCGTCGGGCAAGTTCCAGCCCCTGCACCCCATCGGTCGCCGTCAGCACTGTGTAGCCTTCGCGCTCAAGATTGTAGCGTAGCGTTTCGGCGAGGGTTGTCTCATCTTCGACGAGCAAGATGGTTGGCATCGGTTTCTCCACAAAAAAACCGGTGCCAGCCTGTTCAGCGCTGGCACCGGTGCCGGTACTTCCTCACCAAGAGGATAAAATGGTCGGGGCGGAGGGATTTGAACCCACGACCCCCGCGTCCCAAACGCGGTGCTCTACCGGGCTGAGCCACGCCCCGTTCTTCTCTAAGAGTAGCAGGAAGCGGGCAGAATGTCAATTCGGGAAATGGTATGTGGTTTTGTGCGGTACGAGCGAACCCCAGCAAAACCATTTTTCTTGGGGGCCGCAGGCTCCCTGACGCCCAGATGGTATACTAAGGGTGCATCGTGCGATGATGAAGAGAACAGATAATGGGACACATCTATGACACTTGCTGCTCGCTGGTTGCGCACAGAGATTGCTGATCTCGAGCCTTATACGCCGATTTTGCCGCTTGAGGTGTTGGCACGCCGCCTCGGGTTGCCGGTCGAGCGACTGGTCAAACTTGATGCCAATGAGAATCCCTACGGGCCTTCGCCAGCCGCGCTGACAGCCCTGACGAGTGAGCAGCACTACCATATCTACCCCGACCCCGGTCATACGGCGTTGCGGCAGGCGCTGGCACGCTACACTGGGCAGCCCGCAGAGGCGCTGGTGTGTGGAGCGGGTGCCGATGAACTGATTGATATGATCCTGCGTCTCTGCCTTAATCCGGGTGATGCCGTCATTGATTGCCAGCCAACCTTCGGGATGTACCGGTTTGATACCCAGGTCTGCGGGGGGCGCGTGATCACGGTGCCACGTGGGGCCGCTTTTGAACTTGATCTTGACGCCATCGAGGCTACCGCCGCAACAAGCCAGGCCAAGGTGCTCTTTTTGACGAGTCCGAATAATCCCACGGGCAATCTGCTTGCCCCCGAGGAACTGGAGCGGTTGCTGCGTTTGCCGTTGCTGGTGGTGGTTGATGAGGCCTATATCGAATTCGCTGGTGTTGGTCAGGGCTTTGCCGAGTGGGTCGCCCGTTACGAAAACCTGGTGATCCTGCGCACCTTTAGCAAGTGGGCCGGTTTGGCGGGGTTGCGTGTGGGCTATGCGCTTGTGTCGGGTTGGCTTGCCGCGCACCTCTGGAAGATCAAGCAACCCTACAATGTGAGTGTTGCCGCCCAGACGGCGGCGCTTGCTTCGCTCGAAGATCGACAATTGCTGCTTGAACGGGTTGCCCGTCTGGTCAATGAGCGTGAACGGCTGCTGCCCTTGCTTGCCGAAGTGTCCTGGCTGCATCCGCAGCCGAGTGCGGCCAATTTCATTCTCTGTCGGGTCGAAGGGCGCAGTGCCCGCGAGGTCAAGGCAACCCTTGAGCAACAGGGCATTCTGGTGCGCTACTATCATACCAGCCTGCTGCGCGACTACATTCGCATCAGTATCGGTACACCGGCTCAGAGCGAGATCTTGCTTGAGGCGTTGCACCACTTGTAGGATATGTATAGGCTGGCTCTGGGCGTGCGGACAGTTCGCCCGCTTCGGGGGCAAAAGCGGGCGGGCCGCCCGCGCGCTCCCAGGTGTATCAACCCGCTGGTGCGTGTGAGGCCATCTGCATGTCACCCTGAGGTCTCACGGCTCGCGGGCCAGTGGCACCGCGAGCCGTGAGACCTCACCGGTCTTCAAGACCGGTGAGGTCTCAGGCGGGTTTTGTTGCTTAAAAACCATTAGACGGTAGTGCGGACTTCAGTCGGCTTCTGGCTCAGCCGACTGAGGTCCGCACTACCTACGGCACAAACGGTAACGTTCCTACGAACCATCTCTAATGAGGAAGGAAGCTATGACCAACGAGTTGCAGGATATGCTTGATTTTGCCCATCGGCTGGCGTGGCAGGCGGGCAAGATCACGCTGCGCTATTTCCAGAGCGATCTGCTGGTTGATCGCAAGGCTGACGATTCGCCGGTGACGATTGCCGATCGTGAGACTGAGACCTTTCTGCGGGCCGCGCTTAGGGAGCGTTATCCCGATCACGCGATTCTTGGCGAAGAAGAGGGCTTGACTGGCGTGGCGACGAGCAGTTATCGCTGGATCCTCGATCCAATTGATGGTACCAAAAGCTTCATTCGGGGGGTGCCGCTCTATGGGGTGATGATGGCCCTCTTGCGTGAGCACGAGCCAGTGCTGGGCGTCGTCAATATGCCGGCAACCGGCGAGATGGTGTACGCGGCGCGAGGAGCGGGTTGCTGGTGGAATGGGAGGCCGTGCCGGGTTTCGTCGGTCAGTCGCCTTCGTGAGAGCCTGGTGGTTGCGACGATTGCGCACGGTTACGAGCAGTATGGCAAAGATGCTGCGCTTGCCCGCATCCTCAATGCGTGTGGGCTCTTTCGGACGTGGGGCGATTGTTATGGTCATTTGCTCGTTGCGACCGGGCGCGCCGAGGTGGCGCTTGATCCGATCATGAATATCTGGGATAACGCGGCGTTGCTGCCAATTCTTGAAGAAGCGGGCGGCACTTTTACTGATTGGCAGGGTGTGGCAACGATTGAACGTGGCGATGGCATCAGTACCAATCGCCTCGTCCTTGACGAGTTGATGGAGGTGATCGGCTGATGGAAGCGAATGACTACCAGCGTCTGGCCCTGCGCACCGAGGCCCCTGGACGTGAACGTGACGACCGGTTGCTCAATGCAGCCCTTGGGCTCAGTGGCGAGGCCGGTGAAGTGGCTGATACGCTCAAGAAATGGGCCTTTCACGGCCATCCACTTGATGAAACAGCCCTGCGCAATGAGCTAGGCGATGTGCTCTGGTATGTGGCGCTGGCGGCTGATGCGCTCGGCTTGACGCTTGAGGAGATTATGGAGGCGAATATTGCCAAGTTGCGCCGACGCTACCCCGAGGGGTTTAGCCGTGAACGCAGCCTGGAACGTAGTGAATAAGCCTATGGAACAACGTATTGCCACCATTACGCGGACGACGGGCGAAACCGAGATTACGCTGGCCCTCAACCTTGATGGCAGCGGTGCGTCCACGCTCAACACAGGGATCGGTTTTCTCGATCATATGTTGACGCTCTGGGCGAAGCATGGCCTCTTTGATTTGACGGTCAACGCCCGTGGCGATCTGCAGATTGATGAGCACCACACGGCCGAGGATACGTGCATCTGCCTGGGCCGCGCCCTTGACCAAGCGCTCGGTGAGCGGCGGGGCATCACGCGCACCGCGCATAGTTTTGTGCCAATGGACGAGGCCCTGGCGCTGGTCGCGGTCGATCTGGGGGGCCGCCCCTATTGTGTGGTACAGGCGGAATTTGTCACCCCGCGGGTTGGTCAACTTGGCACCGATCTGATCTTCCATCTTTTTGAGAGCATCGCCATCCACGGGCGCATGAACTTGCACGCGCAGGTACTCTATGGGCGGAACGACCACCACAAGATCGAAGGGCTCTTCAAAGCCTTCGGGCGGGCACTTGATGCCGCGACCCGCTTTGATCCACGCCTTGCCGGTGCTGTGCCGAGTACCAAGGGGGTCTTGTAATGGCGTTTCTCATTGCGGTACTGCTGAGTTTCATTCCGGCCTTCTTCTATGCCTCGATCGTCTACTGGCTCGATCGTTTTGAGAAAGAGCCGATGCGTCTCCTGGTGGGTGCCTTTTTATGGGGGGCGCTCGTTGCGACCATCGGGGCGATCATCTGGACCTCGGCACTTGAAGTTGGCGTTGCGATGTTCATTGCTGATGAATTGATGCTTGAATTCACTGGCACAGCCCTGTTGGCCCCAATTGTGGAAGAAGTACTGAAGGGCATTGCGGTGGGGCTGATCTTTTTGATTGCGCCCTACGAATTTGACTCAGTGCTGGATGGGATGGTCTATGGGGCGATTACCGCGCTGGGTTTTGCGGCCACCGAAAATGTGCTCTACCTCTATTTTCTTGGCTACCAGGATGGCGGCTACGAGTCGATGTTTGCGCTCTTTATCGTGCGCGTGATCCTGGGTGGCTGGGGCCATGCTGTCTACACGGCTTTTTTTGGCATGGGCCTTGCGTTGGGGCGCTTGCGGCGCGGAACCTTCAGTCGGATCTTCTTCCCGCTGCTGGGGCTCTTCATTGCGATCTTTTTGCATGCCTTGCATAATGGCATGGCGGTGCTGCTTGGTGAAGCACTTGGCGTGGTCGGGTTGGCGTTGCTCTTCATAGTTGACTGGATCGGCTGGTTGGTGGCGTTGGGGGTCGTGATCTGGGCGCTCATGCGTGAGCGACGCTGGCTCAAGACCTACCTGCGTGAAGAGGCGTCGCGTGGCACCATCAGTGTTGCGCAGTACGAAACCGCCTCATCGTTGCGCAAACAATTGCTTGCCCGCTGGCGCAGTCGTGAAGCCCGGCTCTTCTACCAGACCTGTGCGGAACTGGCGCAGAAAAAACATCAACTTGCCAAAATGGGTGAAGAACGAGGGAACTCGGCGATGATTCTGCAATTGCGCAACCGCCTCGCTGATCTCTCGCCTCAGGTTGGCTAGAGGGCTATGCTACAATAGCTGCATCCAGGCGAAGATCAGCGTCGTCATATCAGAAGCAGAAATAGCTTAACAACAAGGGAGGTATCCCGATGGGCTTTCTTGATCAGATCAGCAAACAGATTTCCCAGGGGGTTGATCGGGCGAAATTTGAGGCTGAAAAGTTTCAGAAGACGACACGGCTGCAGGGTGAAGTCAATGAAGTGCAGCGTCAGGTTGATACGCGGATGTACGAACTGGGGCAGCGGGCCTATGAATTGTTGCGGGCTGGACAGATTCATTCGGCCAGTCTGAATGAACTCTCGGCAGCTATTGATCAGTTGCGTTCTTCATTGGTAGCCAAAGAAGAGGAACTGAAACAGGCTCAGACCGAGGTTTTTGTCGAGCCACCACCGACATATACTCCGCCGCCACCATCGCAACAGGTGCCAATTAGCTACGAAACCCCGCCCGCATCAGACCCGTATACGCCACCGCCACCAACGAAAGTCTGTGGTGCCTGTGGTTTTCAGATGCCGGTGACGGCGATGTTTTGTCCGAATTGTGGGTCACGCGTAGCCTGACTCGGTTGGGGTCTACGCCCCTAGGAAGCGTAGGCTACTGGCGCAAACAGCCCGCATAGCGGGCTGTTTGCGCCAGTAGCCTATGGGTTTCATGACGGGTTAGAGGGCGCTAGCCATATGATCATTGGGGTAGACTACACGGCTGCAGTATGGCAGGGGGCCGGGATTGGGCGTTATACGCGTGAGTTGATCCGCGCTACGGTCAAACAGGCCGCCACCGGGGTGCAGTTCAAGCTTTTGTATGCCGCGGGCGGCCTTCCTCCAGATGCACCGTACCTCGCCGAGTTGCAGTCCCTCTGTCGCGCGTATCCCCATGTACGTGCGCACCCGATTCCGTTTACGCCACGTCTGTTGACCATTCTCTGGCAACGGCTGCACGTGCCGCTTTATGCTGAATGGCTTGTTGGGCCAATCGACCTTTTGCATGCGCCCGATTTTGTCTTGCCGCCGACCCGTGCCCGCACGCTGTTGACGGTTCACGATCTCACCTTTCTTGTCTATCCCGAGTGTGCCGAGGCTGGGTTGCGGCGTTACCTCACCCGTGCCGTGCCACGTGCGTTGCGCCGCGCCGATCTCGTGCTTGTTGATTCGCAGGCTACCGCAGGTGATCTCGAACGCTTGCTGGGCGTCAGTGGCCCGCAGGTTCGCCTGCTCTATCCTGGGGTTGACCCGCGCTTTCGTCCGCTTCCGCAGGCTGAACTTGCTTCGGTGCGTGCTGCGCTGGGCCTGCCGGCACGTTTCCTGCTGTTTGTGGGTACCCTTGAGCCGCGCAAAAATCTGGTGCGCTTGGTTGAAGCCTTTGCGCAGGCGGATCTTCCGTTGGAGATGCACCTCGTTCTTGCCGGACGGCGCGGCTGGCTCTATGAAGAGGTTTTTGCGGCGGTTGAGCGTTGCAGTGTCACAACGCGTGTCCATTTTGTTGATTTTGTTGCTGATGAAACTCTTCCCGCAGTGTATAATCTGGCAGAAGCCTTTGTCTACCCATCGCTCTATGAAGGCTTTGGGTTGCCTGCGTTGGAGGCACTGGCGTGTGGTGTGCCGGTCGTGACGGCAGATGGGTCAAGTTTGCCCGAGGTGGTTGGTGATGCGGCGGTGCTGGTTGATCCGTTGAGTGTGGCGTCAATCGCTGAGGGGATCCAACAGGCATTGCAGCAGGCCACCTTGTTGCGGCGCAAGGGGCCAGCGCAGGCGTACCAGTTTACCTGGCAAGCGTCGGCCCAGACCTTGCGAACCTGTTATGCTGAACTGGGTGCCAGACGCCGTATAGCTACGGGATAGAGAGTTCTTATGTCATTACAACACAACGACCTGTCCGCCGAGGCGTTGCGTCGAGGGGCCATGCCAGGTCGAGGGTATATCGTCGCACGCCTTATTTCACAGGTGCTGCACCCGGTGATTCTTGGGGTCGTCAGCATCTTCATTGTTGGCCTGCTCGGCATTAGTCCGTTGCGCACCGGCTTGCTCTGGGCGTTGCTGGCGACGTTTTTGCAGGTCGTCCCGCCGCTGATCTTTTTTGCTATGCGCTTGCGTCAAGGGGTCTACACCGACGATGATATTTCGGTACGCTCGCAGCGCAACGAACTCTACCTCTTTGGCATTATCAATCTGCTCGTTAGTTTGTTGATCCTGCTCTTTGTCGGGGCCCCGTTGCCAATGCTGGCGATGGTAACGTCGGCGCTGATTTTGAGTGTCGTAGCATGGTTTATCAATCTCTACTGGAAAATCAGTGTGCATGCCTCGACGATGGGTTCGACGGCAACGCTTGCCTCACTCTATGCCGAACCGCTCGGCCTCTTCTTTTGGCTCTGCGCACTTGCGCTTGGATGGGCACGGGTGCGTACCCGCAACCATACGTTGATGCAGGTTGTCGCCGGTCTCGCACTGTCGGCACTCTGTGTTGTGGGTACATTTATGGCCTTTGGTTTGTTATAATAGAATATCAGCGATAAAGCCGAGGAGTATGGTATGGTGACGATGCAGCCCCCACCCGACGATGTGCAGGCGATTGTTGCAGCAAGTGATGAGCGCCTCAAGACGATCTTTCCTGCTCCTGCGCTGGTTTGGATTGTTGATGAGCATTACGATGCCAGTGGCCCGCTCTGGCGGGTGACCCTCGTTTGCCAGGAGCCAACAGGCCAGTGGGTGCGGCGGCGTTATCGTTATGATGTGCCGAGTGATACGCTCCATTTTGCTGGCGCACAACCAATCAATGAACAAGAGTTGCTAGCCGCTCGACGCAAGGGTCGGCGTCTGGTCGTTCGTTAGCTATGAGGAAGGATCATTATGTCGTTTCAGCCGATTGAGGCTCCACCTCAGGTGGTTGAGAAGCCCCTCCGTTCACGGCGTGGCTTGCTTGCGTTTGGCCTGATCGGTGCGCTTGCGCTGATTGTCGTTATTCTGAGCCTCAATACTAGTGATGAGGTTGGTTATCTGACCGGTGGTTCAAGTGTGCTGATTCTCGCCATCCCTGTCTTTTTGACGGGGTTGCTCAGTTTTCTGTCGCCGTGTACGCTGCCCATCTTGCCTGCCTATTTTGCCGTGACGTTTCAGGCTCAACGGCGTAGCATCTTTGTGATGAGTCTGGCCTTCTTTTTTGGCCTCGCGACGACCCTGACCCTGCTCGGGGGGGCCATCAGTGCGCTCAGCGGGTTGCTCTTTGGTTTCCGTGATACGTTGATGGTCGTTGGCGGCATTGTGATCATGATCTTTGGTGTGCTTGGGATCTTTGGGCTCGGCTTTGCCGGGGTGCAGATCAACGAGCGCCCCGCGACGACGCTGCTTGGCTCGTACCTCTATGGTGCGACCTTTGCCCTTGGGTGGACGGCGTGTGCCGGGCCGCTCTTTGGCTCGTTTATGACGATGCTCGCCGCGTCGGGCAATGTGGCGGTGCTTCAGGGTGCGGTGCTTGCCTTCATCTATGCGTCGGGGCTCGGTCTTCCGCTGATCTTTCTTGCGACCTTCTTCAATCGCCTCGGGCGTGGCTCCACCTTCTGGAAGATGATCAGCGGCAAGGGGTACGAAGTGACGCTCTTTGGCCGCCAGTTCTATCTCCATACGGTTGGTGTGATTGGCGGCGTGCTGATGATTCTCATTGGCGCAATGCTCGCCACCGGACGCCTTGAGATCCTGACCCAGATGGCCGGCAATAGTAGCCTCGGGGTCTGGTTTGCTGATCTCGAGACGGGTATTAGCAGGCTGTTCGGGTTGCAATGAGTAACCGTACGATTCGTGCCGCCGGAGGGGTTGTCTACAGCTATGCGCCCGATGGGTCGCTGCAGTTGCTGTTGATCTGCGACCGGTATAAAACCTGGACGTTGCCCAAGGGCCATCTGGAGCCGGGTGAGGATGATGAGACGGCGGCGATCCGCGAGATTGTCGAAGAGACGGGCATTACCTGTGTCGTCGAGCGCCCTCTGTCGCGGGTACGTTATCCGATCTATAAACGTGGGGTCTGGCGCGACAAAGAGGTTGCTTACTTCCTCGCCCGTGCCCCCTACGATCCGCCTACCCCTGCCATTGATGAAGGCATCATCCAGGCGACCTGGGTTTCCCCTGAAACCGCCTTGACCACGCTGGCCTACGCCCAGGTGCGCGAGGTCGTGCGCCGCGCCCTCGCCATCATCAAAACCCAGGGCGAACCCTAAAGAAGATGGCGCTAAAAAAACCGGCATTGCCGGTTTTTTTAGCGCCACTTTTTATGCGAACGCTACGCCTTGCGATCGATGCGTGGCAAGACAATGCCGTGCTGATCCTGGTATTTGCCCCGCTTGTCAGCGTATGAGACCTCGCAGGCCTCGTCGCTTTCAAGGAAGAGCACCTGACCAATGCCTTCATTGGCATAGATCCGCGCTGGCAACGGGGTCGTATTGCTGATCTCGATCGTCACAAAGCCTTGCCACTCTGGTTCCAACGGCGTTACGTTGATAATGATGCCGCAACGTGCATACGTTGATTTGCCAATGACGATGGCGCTGATGGTGCGTGGGATGCGAAAGAGTTCGTATGATTGCGCGAGGGCAAAGGAGTTGGGCGGGATGTCGATGTGGTCGGCTTCGATGTCCACAAACGAGCGCGGGTTGAAGTTTTTCGGATCTACCAGGGCGTTGAAGACGTTGGTAAAGACTTTGAACTGGTTGGTGACCCGCATGTCGTAGCCGTATGAGGTGAGCCCGTACGAGATGATGCCTTCACGCACTTGCCGGTCGACAAATGGCTCGATCATCCCCTGTTCGAGCGCCATTTTGCGAATCCAGTGGTCGGCTTTAATTGACATAGTTTGATCTACTCCACCTGATGTGCATAATTTTGCTTATGATACCAGATTCTTGCCAGTAGTTATCGCTTCACCCTTGTGCGAACGCGGGCGGCACGCCTGCGTTCGCACAAGGGTAAAAATTCCCTCTCTGCCCTGCGTAGAATCTCTCTAGGGTGCGTTGCGCTGGCGCTTTATACTAGTCTTCAGCCATGTATTGGAAAGTTCAAATACTTTGCTGGCGCTGCCTCTAAGGGCGGCTCTCGCTTGTTTGTGCTGCTCGCAACAGTGTCAGTTGGGAGGCCTATGTCTATTGTAGAGCTCGATGCACTTGTGGAGAGTCGCGCTACGCCGCTCTCGATGCCTGTTCCGTTACCTGCTCGCCATATCGCCGAGTTGGTGGAAACGACCTGTGCGCGTTATGCGCGCCAGCATGCCTTTACGGCGGTGCTGCCGAATGGGATGTATGGCAACCTGAAGTTTGACCAGGTCGCTCAGTATACCGATCAAGTCGCCGCGTATCTGCGGGTTGAGCTTGGTCTGGCCGTCGGCGACCGCGTGGCCGTGCAGTTGCCCAACAGCCTGGCCTATCCGCTCTGGTCGTTTGGGGCGCTCAAGGCTGGTTGTGTGCTGGTCAATATGAATCCGCTCTATACCATCCCCGAGATGGTGCATCAGCTCAACGATAGCGGGGCACGGGTTCTGGTGCTCGTCGATCTCTTCGCGGACAAGTTGCCCGAGGTGGTGGCCCAGACGAAGGTTGAGCATGTGGTGCTGGTGCGCATCACCGATCTCTTCCCGCGTCTGATTGGCTTCATTGCCCACAATATCATGAAGTACTGGAACCGCATCATTCCTGCTTGCACGGTTCCGGTGACGACGGGCCTTGAGGCGATGGCGAAGGGCGAGGCGATCCTGCGCGACGGCAAAGCCGACATCCACTCGTATACCGCCGACTTTGGCCCCGACACATTGGCTGCATTGCAGTACACTGGCGGTACGACCGGGGTGAGCAAAGGCGCGATGCTGACGCACGGCAATCTGCTGGCGAATATCGCCCAGATCGAAGAGCGTGTCGCTGGCAATGTGGAGCATGGCAAAGAGACGGCGCTGGCAGTCTTGCCGCTCTATCATATTTTTGCCTTCACCGCCAATCTGCTCTACTTCTTCCATGCTGGGGCGCGCAACATCCTGGTTGCCAGCCCTCGCCCGCTCTCAAACCTGCAACGCGCCATCGAGAACTATCCCGTCTCGTGGATCCCCGGGGTCAATACGCTCTTCAACGGCATCCTCAACGAAGAGTGGTTTACTGACTATCCGCCGCCCCAACTCAAGGGCAGCATTGCCGGTGGCACCTCGCTGCACGCTGCCGTTGCTGAGCGCTGGGAGAAGGTCACTGGTTCACCGGTGATCGAAGGCTACGGCCTCACCGAGAGCTCGCCGGTGGTTACGCTCAACCCGTTTGTTGGCAGTCGTGCCGGCAGCATTGGACGCCCCGTGCTTGGCACCGAGGTGCGCCTGCTCGATGTGTTCGGCGAAGACGCTGCGCCCGGCGAGGCCGGCGAGCTTGCAGTGCGTGGCCCGCAGGTGATGCTCGGTTACTGGCAGCGCCCCGACGAGACCGCCCTGACGCTGCGTGACGGCTGGTTGCTTACGGGTGACGTGGCCCAACAGGATGCTGATGGCTTCCTGCGCATCGTCGACCGCAAGAAGGATCTGATCATTGTCAGCGGCTTCAATGTCTACCCCAACGAAGTCGAGGATTGCATCGCCCGCCTCGAGGGGGTCAGCGAAGTCGCCGTGATCGGTGTCCCCGATGCCAAATCCGGCGAGGCGGTCAAGGCGTTCATCGTGCCTCGCAATGGGGCCACGATCACCGCCGACCAGGTACGCGAGCATTGTCGTGCTAGTATCACTGGCTACAAGGTGCCGAAATCTGTCGAGATCCGCAGTGAACTCCCCAAGACGAATGTGGGCAAAGTATTGCGCCGTGCCTTGCGCGACGAAGCGCACCAGCCGGTGGCCGAGCGCACCTTAGGAGGAACCAATGGTTAGTCAGACCGAACAGTTGCTGCTTGCCCTCATGATTGGCGTGATCATGCTCGGCATGGGTTCTTCGCTCACGTGGCGTGACTTCCGTCGTGCCTTCAAACGCCCGCAGGCGATCCTGATCGGCTTTGCCTCACAGTATGTCTTGATGCCGCTGATCGGCTTTCTCTTGGCAATTGTTTTGCAGTTGCCCCCACCCCTGGCGGTTGGCCTGATCCTGATTGCCAGCATGCCGGGCGGCTCGACCTCGAATATCTTCACCTACTTCTCGAAGGGTGACTTGGCGCTCAGCGTCACGATGACCACCTTTTCGACCCTGGCGGCCTTTGTGATGACGCCGGTCGCCATCTTGCTCTATGCGAGTCGTTTTATGACGAGCGAGATCAGTGTTGGCATGGGCAGTGTGATTAGCGGCCTCTTTGTGATGCTCATTCCGGTCATCATTGGCATGTTCATTCGTCGGCGCAATGCCAACGTCGGGGCGGTACTCGAATTGATCGGCGGGATCATGGGCGTCGTGATCATCCTGGTGCTGATCCTGAGTTGGGTACCCCGTAACGCCAGCCTGCTCGCCACGACGCCGTGGCAGGTCTATGTAGCGGCGGCTGGGATCGGTGCCATTGGCTTCTTCTTTGGCTTGATTACGGCGACCCTTTCAAAACTGGGCTTTCGTCGTTCAGCGACCGTCTCGCTCGAGACTGGCATCCAGAACGGGCCGCTCGCCCTCTCGATAGTGCTGCTCAGCTTCACTGGTGCCATCGCCAACGACATCGTCCTCATCCCGGTGCTCTACTCACTCTTCATCGTGATCATCTCCTCGGGAGTCACGATGATCTACCGCCGCATCAACAACCAGTTGCAGCAGCGTACAGTGGCGCTGTTGTAGGGTGAGCCTAAAGCCCGCACGCAAAAAAGCCAGCATAGCTGGCTTTTTTGCGTGCGCACCCTAGCAACCTGGCTCAGACCTCCATCACGACAGGCAGCACCATCGGGCGGCGCTTGGTCTCGCGATAGAGGAACTCGCTCACCACATCCTTGATCTTCCGGCTCACAAACGCACCATCAATGCTCCCGGGCATAGCCCCATTGCGCACCGTCAGGGCCGAGCGCACCGCATCTTTGGTTGCCTCAACGAGATCGCGGCTCTGGCGCATATAGACAAAGCCACGTGACACCACATCGGGGCCAGCGACGAGCTCGCCCGAAGACATATCAATGCCGACCACAACAATCAGCATCCCATCCTTGGCAAGCATCTGGCGGTCACGCACCACCACATTGCCAACATCGCCGACGGTCGTGCCATCAACATAGATATAACCAACGGGCGCCTTGCCGACCACCTTGCCCGAGCCGTGCGAAAACTCCATAATCGAGCCAGGATCGGGAATGATCACATTCTCTTCAGTGAACTTGCCACTGATACTCATCGCCAGTTTACGATACAGCACCATATGGCGATAATCGCCGTGGAACGGGATTACAAACTCGGGTTGGAGCAGGGCGAGCACGAGTTTGAGTTCTTCCTGCGCGGCGTGCCCCGAGACGTGGACTTTCGCCTCGCCGCCATAGATCACATCGGCACCGAGGCGGAAGAGGTTATTGATGACCCGACTGACACTCACCTCATTGCCGGGGATCGGGGTTGCCGAGACGACAACCGTATCACCCTCTTTAATCTTGAGATGGTTGTAATCGCGATTCGCCATCCGATTCAGCGCGGCCATGGGTTCGCCCTGGCTCCCCGTACAAACGACCGCAATCTGGTCATCGGGATAGGCTGCGAGTTCACTGGGGCGAATGAACGTGCCTTGTTCAGCGCGGAGGAAGCCCATTTCGAGCGCGATCCGCGAGTTGTTCTCCATGCTACGCCCGGCAAGCATCACCTTGCGGCCATAGGCTTCAGCTGAATCGATCACCTGTTGCACGCGGCTAATATTTGACGCAAAGGTTGCCACGATAATGCGCCCGGGGGCAACGGCAAAGATATTATCGAAGGCTTCACCAATCGTCGCCTCACTTGGCGTATAGCCTTTCGACTCGACGCGCACACAGTCGGTAAGCAACACCAGGGGCTTGCGCTGTGCCAGATCCGACAGTTTTTGAATATTGGTTGGCTTACCGTCAACCGGCGTATGATCGAGTTTCCAGTCGGTCAAATAGATCACCATCCCTGCCGGGGTCGTCAGCGCAAAACCGACGGCATCGGGAATCGAGTGAGCAATATGGAACGGCTCAACCGTGAACGGGCCAACCTGGAAGGTGTCGGTATCATTAATGATCACCTGGGTCACCTTATCAAGCAGGCGATGCTCTTTCAGCTTATTGCTGAGCAGACCGTGCGCGAGGCGTGTGCCGAAAATCGGGGGGAACCCGAGATCACTGATCAAATGGGGCACGGCCCCGATATGATCTTCGTGGCCGTGGGTCAGCAAAATGCCTTTAATTTTGCTCGTCTTTTCGCGCAAATAGGTAATATCGGGCAGCACCAGATCGACACCGAGCATATCGGCTTCGGGGAACATGACTCCACAGTCGAGAATGACAATTTCATCGTCATACTCAACGACCCACATGTTCCGTCCGACCTCACCAACACCACCGAGGGGCAGGACGCGAACTTTGTTTTTAGCCATAAGTCGTTGCTGAAGTCGCCAGAACCAGTCCACAGGCTGGAAGCAAACTTCGTCTCCTTTCGCAATTTGCGTGCTATCTCGTCATCATTGCCTTGGTACGAGCGTAGCAACGCCTGTTTCTTTTGCCATTGTCACCAGATCGGCGGGGGGCAATGGTTCCAACATTGATCAAACAGCTGGCGCAGTTTCAGCCAGCGGGTCAGCCATCCGGGTCGCACGGCGAATCTCGGCGAGCAGTTCATCGCGTGTTTCAACACCTGCATAGATAGGCAGGCGCAGTGACCCATAAGCCTGACGATAGAGCAGCCGTACGAGCGGATTGCGAATTTGGGTTGTGCAATCGGTCGTTAACACCAGTTCATCAAAAGGCTCTTCGCGATCATCATCAGTACGCCGAAGTTCACTTACGGCAGCCCATGGATACTCGATTTGTACCCCGAGCGAGGCAAACCGCAACCCATCTGGGGTCGGTGTATAGGCGGCGGCCCATTCGATGAGCAGATTCCAGATCAAAAAAGGCGTGGCGATGATCAAAACAAACATGAGCAAAGCAGGCACAAGCTGCCCAATACCAGGCCCCGACGCCAGGGTTGCTTGCAGACTTGGCCAGAACTCCAGCGGGTTATAACTCAAGCGAAGCGTACTCGCAAAACTCCAGATCGCAAAGGCCCAGATCAGCAGGGCGGCAATTAACAGAATAAGCACCAGACGCCGACCAGCGGCAGAGAGACGATAGGTATTCATGAACAACAGTTTAAAACAGGCTAAGCTGCTCGAGCGGTGGTTCATCGTTGGGACGCGTGGCTGGTGCAGGTGCAGGAGCCTCACGTTCAACGGTTGCCAGTAACTCGGGCAGGCGGCGAAAATCAGCTTCGAGCAGCGGACGATTCTGTGGCTGGTGCAAAGCCGCTGCTGGATGGAGCATTGGCACAATCAGGCGTCCCTCAACGATCCGTGGTTGCCCATGGATGCGTGAGATCTTTTCACCAGGTAAAAAGAGATTCATCGAAAAGCGCCCGAGTGTGACAATGACTTTAGGGTTGAGCGCTTCGATCTGGCGAAAGAGATAGGCCTGCGTGCATGTTGCTACTTCATCCGGTAACGGGTCACGATTCTTGGGTGGACGGCACTTGATCACATTGCCTATGAAGACATCAGCGCGTTGCAGCCCTGCCAGGGCCAGCAGATCATCAAGCAATTGACCAGAAGGCCCGACAAAGGGGCGCCCCTGACGATCTTCATGGTATCCAGGCCCTTCGCCGATTAGCATGACCTCGGCGCTTGGGGGCCCTTCACCTGGCACAGCCCGCGTCCGCCCGGTATGCAAGGCACAACGGGTACAGGTCTGCACCTCGTGAGTGATGAGTTGCAGGATGTCAACAGCAGTCAATGTTCTATCCACTAAGCTGAAAACCACATTGTACTCTTTCCATTATACGCGATCAGAGGTGAATGAGACAAGAGGCAGATTGTTCGGCTCACATCTTGCCGTTGCCTGCTCGCTGTGCTACTATGCCTGCATGATTGAATGTACGAACTATGTGCGCCCTCACGACGTCGAAGCTACGCTCCATGCTTTTGTCGAGCGCTATCCGACGCTCTGTTTGGCTTTCGTTACCATCCCCGCAAGCTGATGACTGGGGCGTTTGATGATTGGGCCTATGACCTTCCCCCGGGGAGGCGTCTGGCTCCCTCCCCCAACGGGGGAGGGCTGGGGAGGGGGCAAAGCAGGCTCGCAAAACACTACAAAACGTACTTCACAGACTAAATTAGTGTTTAGTAGTCTGTCAACAAAGTTTCCCGATGCTTTGTCACCCTGAGCGCAGCGAAGGGTCTCAGGTGTTCAGAATTACCTAACAACAGGAGGAGCGAGTCATGATCAACTTTGGCAACAAGAAGAAGCAGGAAGAGGAAGAGAAGGCCCGGGCCGAGCTCGAAGCGCAGAAGGAGCAGATGTCGAAGGCGATGCGCGAGATGAGCGGCCAGGTTGAGGCCAAAGCGAAAGAGGTTGCTGAACTCGAAAAGAAGCTGGAGGCAGCCAAAAAGGATGCCGAGAAAGTGGACGTGGCCAACAAAGCGGTTGCCGACGCTCAGGCGAAGATGCGTCAGATGCAGGCCGAGCTCAACAAGGCTCAGCAAGAGGCGAATAAAGCCAAAGCCGCGGCTGCATCAGCCGCAACCAGCACCGCGTCGGCTGCGTCACAGGCTGTTGCCGAGGGTAGTCGCGTTGTCCTTGGTGGCGCACCAAAACCGGCCGTGCTTGCCGTTGGCGTCACCGTCTGGGTGCAAAAGGCTGGCGGCAAGAACCTGCGCCTCCGTGATAAACCCGGGCTCAATTCCAATGCGTTTGATGGCCTGGCCCCTGGTACCCAGATGACCTTGCTCGAAGGCCCGACGCAACTCGATGGCTACCCCTGGTGGCGTATTCGTGCCGCCGACGGACGCGAAGGTTGGGTCGCCGGAACTGAACTCGTTTTGCAACCTGAATAGCTTATAGGGCCTGCGGTCCACAAAAAGCTTTCTTTCGCAAAAAAAGCCAGCGCAGCTGGCTTTTTTTGCGAAAGAAGCCGGTTTTTTAGGGCGGCATCCCTAAAGTTCAACTGTCACCCGGCAGGCGTTAGCCTCGTCAAGAGGCTCACGCCTGCCAGAAAAGAATCTTCCCATCGCTCCCCCCCGAGGCCAGCAGATCACCCTCAGGGCTAAAGGTGGTGCGTAAGACGCCCCCACTGTGCCCGCTCAGCGTCTGGCACAGGTGGCCGTCGTTTGTCCGCCATAGCTTGATGCTTCCATCGACGCCGCCTGACGCGATCAACAAGCCATCGGGATGGATTGCCAGGGTACGGATCGCATTCTGCTGGGCCTGAATCGTCTGTTGCAATGTGCCACGCTCGTCATCCCAGAGACAAATAAGCCCGTCGCTGCCGCCCGAGGCCAGCAGGCTGCCATCGCGACTATACGTTACGCAGTTTACCTCACTCCGATGCCCACTCAGGCTCGCTTGCAGGTGTCCTTCTTTCCCGTCATAGAGCCGGATCACCCCGTCGCTGCAACCAACAGCAAGCACTTGCACATCGGGACGGCACGTGAACGAAAGGGCGCTCTTGACGGTCTGGATTAGTTTCACCTGCTTGCCATCGCGGAGTCGCCAGTAGCGAATGGTTCCATCATTGCCATTGCTGATCAGCGCTTGGCTGTCGTAGCTAAAGTAGATATTTTCTTGATAGCTGACATGACTGGGGATCGTCAGTACCAGTTTGCGCTCGTGGGAACGCCAGATTTTGATCCCGGTATCGCTTGCCGTGATCGCGATCAAGAGGCCATCAGGACTATAGCTCGCATTCAAGGCATTGCCTGCCTGCTCATCAAGGTGGCTTACCAGACTGCCGTCAGCAACCCGCCAGATCCGTGCCATTCCATCTGCCCCCCCCGAGACCAGGTTGTTCGTATCAGGGCTGAAGGCAAGCGCCCAGACTCCACCGCGGTGGGCCTGGATGGTGCGTAGCAGCCGTGCATTGCCGACTGTCCAGTCGTTGCTACGGCTCCCGGCGACACTGCGGAGAAAGGCCCGCCAGCGCGAGAGGCGGGCCTGGAGTTCAATCTGAAAACCAGCCCCCGTCGCATCTCTCAGGATCAGCATGTCATGGAAGATGCCACTATCTTCCACCCGCCGCATATCGGCAGTAAGTTTCAGGCGCTGGTGCGTGCCGGGGGGCAAGCTCACGCTCTTGGCCCCTGGAATGACCCAGCGCGGGGTTTGAAGCGTCAGTTGGAGATAACGTCGCCCCTTGTTACTAAGCTTGAGCCACATATCGCGACGTTCATCCAGGCTCAACGCTCCAAAGTCAATGCTCCGTTGATCAGTCACTAGTTGGGGACGCTCGGCACCAAAGTTTTCGGGATCGAGGCGTGCGAGCAAGGCATCAAGGCCTGCGTGCATATCATCACTATGGGTAGCAACGGCCCGGCGCATATCAGCCGCCAGTTTGTTCCGCCCCCACAATTGCTCAACCTGGTCAGGTAAGTTGTTGTAGAGCCATGTCGCTGCATCTGTCCAGTGGGCTTCGGCCCATTGCCGCAAGGCTGTTTCGTCGGCAAGTTCACTGCCATCAGGGGCTTGCAAGTCGGTATGACTAATGGGCATCAAGAGTTCGCGCACGGTCGCAAGGAAACCCTCTGCATCAGGCCGTTGCTCGGGTTCCAGGGCAAGGCCACGCATCAAGAGCGCCTCAACTTCGAGGGGGAGCTCCGCATCAATGGTGCGCAGCGGAGGATAGGGCTGAACCTTGCCAAGCAGGAATTCGCTCAGGTTCTCACGCGTCAACGCTGGTTGAAAGCCCGTGAGCAGAATATAGAGCGTGGCCGAGAGCGCGTAAATATCTGAGCGTGGCTCGGCTTTGCCGTGCCATTGTTCAGGCGGCGTAAACCCGAGGGTGCCGGCCAATTGGGTGTCATCGGGCTTGATTTCGCCTTGTACCGGCGCAACGCGTGACAGGCCAAAATCAATGAGCCAGACCCGTCCAGCGCTGTCAATCAAGATATTTGCCAGCTTGATATCGCGATGGAGCACCGGCTCGGGTTCGCGTGCGTGCATATAGACCAGGGCATCGGCGATATCACGTGCAATCGTCAGGCTCTCTTCGACGGTGAGCCGCCCGCCCTGTTCATGCACAATCAGCCCGAGGTCGCGGCCTTCGACATACTTCATCACCAGAAAGCGCTGCTCGGGCAGATACTCATAAATCTCGGGGATATTGGGATGCCCGGGCGTATTCAGGGTGACAAGCAGGCGGGCTTCGCGATGAAAATTGCGCAGGGCTTGCTCACGCGTACGCACATCCCATTCAGGATTAGTGATCTGGCGTTTGGCCACACAGTAGCGTTGCAACTGGCGATCAAAGGCAAGGTAGGCATGGCCAAAACCACCCTGACCAATCGCTCGGGTGAGCATATAACGCCCGGCGGGATCAATGGTGATCCCGGGCATCAGCGTTTCAGCGTCAAGCTCACTCACTTCTGTTTCAGGCTGAGCCTGCGTTCGTTCGTCGTCACTCGCTCCGCTCTTGCGTTGCAAACGAAGGGGACGAATGAAGAGCAGGGAACTGCCGCACGCATTGCAAAAGCGTGAGCCCGGCGGATTGAGATGGCCACACGCACGGCATTTGATAGGCTCGAGGCTCATGGCTTTCTTGTACCTCTAGATCAGAATGCTTTAGCCTTCAGCGCTCGGCACCGCTAGCCAGTACCACGCAGAAAGATATTCGGCCAGGCGCGAAAACGGGTCACAAAGGTGTCACGGCCAATCTCGGCCCCGTTGCTGAGCAGGACGCGCTGGATGGTGATGTCACGTCCGTTGCGGGCCACATCACTCTGGCGCACTATCCCACGGGCCAGGGTGGGATCATCAATATAGACTGGCTGGGCCGGGGCGCGCACTTCGTTGCTGATCAACGGGCCTTCTAGGCGCACCTCGCGCGCCAGCGGGGTGCCATACAATTCAATGGTAAGCATCTGGTTGGCTTCGTCCATCCTGCTCTGCATCAACAGCCAATTGCCGGTATCATTGACGAACTTGAGATCCGTGACCCCGGTATAAATCGCGGCATCGAGGCCTTGCCCATCGCCGTTGGGCCCCAAACCAAAGCGATCGTACCAGCTAATATAAAAAGCATGGGCGTGGCGTTCGGTAATCGGCAACCCGGCCCAGAACGCGCTGCGAAAGACCGTGGTCGAGACCTGGCAAACCCCACCACCCCATTCGAGTTGGGTCCGGTTGCCAATGATCGCGTAGCCTTCGACAAAACCATTGGCTGCGTCAACTTCGCCAAGCTGGCGATTAAACGAAAACTCCTCGCCTGGCGCAATCAAGACCCCGTCCATGCGTGCAGCCCCAGCGCGAATGTTGGTGATCCGGTAAGCCGCCGAGCCAACAAAACTGCTTTTGCCTTCGGCGACCAGCGTATTGATGCCAAGCTCGGTGATGCGGTCAGCCGTGATCTCGGGTTCAAGCTGATCGACAGGGAGCGCGAGGGTTCGCGTGGTGGGAGCGCTGCTCAAGAGCACATTCGCAATTTCGTTGGCGGCATCTTCTTGCCGGAGGCGCCAGCCCGGGCGGCCTTCTTCAATAATCCGTACTGTCCCACCCTCAAACCGCAACCGGGGTTCGGCTGTACCTGTATCAACAATCTGGGCCAGCCCCTCAACGGCGCGCTCAAGGCGTTGCGGATCGACGCGTACTTCGAGGCGGTCTTCAACCGGTTCGACCTGGAGCAATTCAGCCAGACGCTCGGGTGCCCAGATCCAACGCTGTTCGTTGAGTTGCAGTTCGAGCGGTGTTTGCAACACCTCGGCCACCCGCGCCTGCGCTTCAACCAGGGCCTCATCACCAACCCCTGGCGCAAGCGAGCGGGTACGGATCGTTACTTCCTGGGGGCGCAACTCGAGCAGGGCAAGCAGAATATCGTTGGCGGTGGCATCAACGAGCACCTGCACGCCAGGTGTACTTGGGGTGCCAACAATTTTCGCCGAGGCGATGCTGAGCGCCGCATCCTGGGGCGGGTACTCGATCCATGGTGTCAGCGTGAGCAGGTAGCTCTGCAAGGCACCCTGGTCGACACTCAAGGCTGGCGCGAGTTCGAGCCCTTCACGCCAGAGTTGCCAGAGTTCGCGCACCCGGGTGAGTGGGTCGCCCTGCCGTCCGGCTGCGAGGGCCTGGCGGGCGATCGCTTCGCTATCGAACCGTACGCCGAGATCGGCCAGCGGCGGCTGCCAGCTTTCGTCGCGATAGATGAGCGCAATCGGGTGGTGCAAAAATTCAGCGTAACGGAGATCGATCATTGCCGCAATCTCGTTACGGTTCTTGCCTGCCACCGACTCACCTTGAATCGACACGCCTGGCAGCGCCTGGTCGCGCAAGACGAAATTGAGACCGTAGAGTGCCAGCAACGGGACAACGAGAATCAGCCCTGTGATGGGCAAGAGGCACCCCCACCAGTTGCGGCGAACGCGCTTTGGGCGACGGCGGCGCGGCTCGCGGCGGCGCGGCTCACGCGGATCCTCTGGCGGTTGTTGATCTTGTTCGCCGATCCCTGTCGTGCCACGACGCCGCCGGATCGGGCCATATTCCTGATAGTAATCGTCAATCGGCATGATTTTATACTAGTTTGACAGTCTGAAGGGAGCTTTGTATAATTATAGGCGATCTTGGGGCCTCTAGCTCAATGGTAGAGCAGTTGACTCTTAATCAATTGGTTCAGGGTTCGAGTCCCTGGGGGCCCACCATGTTGAGCGCCGCGCCGAGCAATCGAGCGCGGCGTTTTTCTTCGGGGTATGGGCGCAACTCACCTTGCGTCTGCGAGCAATACATATGATCTGGACCATTTCTGACCTACACCTTTCTCATGCTCACCCCAAACCGATGGATATCTTTGGTGCCCATTGGAGGGATCATGCGACCCGTATTGCGACGGCATGGCGTGCTCGGGTGGCACCTGATGATTGGGTACTGATCGCTGGTGATATTTCGTGGGCGCTCAAGCTCGCTGATGCACTGGTGGATCTGCGGTGGATTGATGCGTTACCGGGGCGCAAGGTTTTGATCCGTGGCAATCATGACTATTGGTGCCAGCGCAAGGTCGGTTCTATGCGTCGCCACATGCCTCCCTCGCTGAATTTGATCGGGGCTGATGCCTTTGATCTTGGTTCAGCCGTTGCCTGTGGTACCCGCGGCTGGGTGACACCCGAAATGCCGGGCTATGATGCCGTGACTGATGAGCCGATCTATCGCCGTGAGCTGGGTATGCTCGATCGGGCGATTGCGCATGGACAGCAATTGGCCGCCAACAAGCGCCCGCTTATCATCATGCTCCACTACCCTCCGTTTGTCAACCAGCAGCCCACTGAGTTTGCGCACCGGATCGCGGCTTCCGGGGCAAGCGCCTGCATCTATGGGCACCTCCACCGTGTCCATGATCACCAGAATGCGATCAACCACACCATCAATGGGGTGGCCTATCAACTTACCTCAGCCGATTTCATTGGCTTTGGGCCGGTCGCGGTGCGCGGGCTCAACAGTGTGTAACAGAAGGTTTCTGGGGTCGTTCGCCGACCACGAATTGGGGCCACGAATAAACGAATACGTGCGGCACCAAGCCCCTATTCGTATATTCGTGCTCAGTATTCGTGGTCGGCGGCACTCCCTTTGGCACAGTTATTCGTCGCACGCTTGGCGTCCAGATGTGCTCTCAATCCCCTTTGCGCCTTTGCGTCAACACGAGTGTCACCCCCCCGCCAGCGCGAGTTGCGCGACGGTATCGTCAGGCTCTAGTGGCGTTGCTTGCCATCTGGCGTAGTCGCGGCGGGCTTCAATTGCTTCATCTTCGCCGATGGGCTTTAATTGCAGCCTATCGCCTGGCAAGAGTTGCGCTGCCAGGTCAAGATCGGGCGCGCAGACGACCCCGATGATCGGGTAGCCACCTGTTGGCTGGGCGTCGGCCATCAGCAACACTGGTTTTCCGTCAGGCGGTATCTGGATGACACCAGGCAAGACGCCGAGTGAGGGCAGGTTGCAGGGATGGGTCAGTTCTACGGTATGCCCGTCGAGCCGGTAGCCCATCCGATTTGCGTGGTCGCTTACCCGTAGCTCTGCTTGCGCGAGGGCTTCGATGCTCGTGGCACCAAAACAATGCTGGTGCGGCCCCGCAGTGAAACGGAGGCTCGGCTTTGGCCCATAGGCTGGACGCGCCTCGGCAGGCCAGGGTTGCCCGGCTCTTCGCAAGGGGTCATTCGGTTGCTCCCGGAGCATCACCAGGTCGCCTGCCCTCAAGACTCGCCCTGCAAGCCCTCCAAACCGCCCTGACAGGTGCGTTCCACGTGATCCCAGTACCACAGGAACCTCAACACCTCCTGCGAGCGCTAGGTAGCTCCGTGCGCCCCAGCCGTGGCGTTTCCCGGCGAGATAGATGCGATCACCCGGCCGCGCCAGGATCGTTGTCCAGAGTGGCAGTGGGGCGTCGTTCCAATATGCTTCGATGGGTGCGCCGGTGAGGGCGAGCAAACTCGGCTGCAAGACTTCAAAGCATACCTCACTCACTAGCATTTCCACGCCAGCCTCGTCGGGGGCATTGCCCACCAGGCGATTTGCCGCAAAAAGCGCAAAGCGATCCATGGCGCCGCCTCGCGGCACGCCATAGCGCAGTGCCCCCAGGCGCCCCTGATCTTGCACCGTCGTCAATAACCCCCCTGTAACCACCCGCAAGCCGGCCCCTCGCCTCATCGCCCCCCCTCTGCGCCTCTGCGCCTCTGCGCCTCTGCGTTAAAGCGTACCCCATCCCCCGGCACCACCAGCGTCGGCGGATCACGCAACGGATCAAAAAGTTGTGCCTCAGTTCGCCCAATCACATGCCACCCACCAGGCAACCGATCCGGATAGATCCCGGTCATGCCGGCGGCGATCGCAACCGAACCAGCCGGAACCGCTGTGCGTGGCGTGCTACGTCGGGGCAGATCAAGCGCCGTTGGCAACGGCCCCAGATATGGAAACCCCGGCGCAAAACCGATCATCATCACCCGATAGATCTGGCTCGTGTGCAACGCAATCACCTCGGCCTCACTCAACCCGAGACGTGCCGCCACCTCGGCCAGATCGGGGCCATCCTCGCCCCCATAGCGCACCTGGATGTCTATCACCCGCGCAGGCCGCGCTGGGGCGGGCTCAACTTCCCGCACCAACGCACTCAACACCGCCTCAAGCCTTGCTCGCGTCAGGCAAAGTGGATCAAACAACACCAACAACGACGCCCATGCTGGCAAGGCCGCCTCAAGGCCTGGCAGATCGAGGGCCGTCACCTGATCGGCGAGGGCAAGCATGCTACGATTCGTCAGCGTATCAACGGTTGCACATTCAAGCAACAACGCCCCCTCACCAAGCGGCTGCATCGACCATGTCAAAGAAATATTCATAGAAACAAATGTTTGATAATACTAGACAAAAGCCACCGGATCGAGTATAATGATAACCGATAAACAGCGCATCAGAAAGCCGTAATTCGAGGAAACGAGCCTATTGTATTGCTTAATCTGACGGGGGCGCAGAGCCCCCGTTTTCGAGTCGATGGAGTATGACATGGAGATTGGCATTGTCCGGCCCATCAGTATCACCAGCGAAGTGCGCACCGCCTACCTGAGCTACGCCATGAGCGTCATCGTCTCACGGGCCTTACCTGACGCCCGTGACGGTCTCAAGCCAGTGCAACGGCGCATCCTCTATGGCATGTGGGACATGGGCTATCGTAATAATCGGCCCTTCAAAAAGAGTGCCGGCATCGTCGGCGACGTCCTCGGCAAAATGCACCCCCACGGCGACAGTGCCGTCTACGATGCGCTCGCACGCATGGCCCAGCCGTGGAGTATGCGGTATCCGTTGGTAGATGGTCAAGGGAATTTTGGTTGTTTTACTGGGGATACCCGCATCAAGTTGCTCGATGGCACTGAGCGTACGTTTGCTGAACTAGCAGAGCTTTCGCCTGACGAGATCTTCTACGTCTATTCAGTCAACAGCACTGGGCAGATTGTTATTGGTGAAGGTCGCTACTCACGCATTACTCGTCGCGATGCAGAACTGGTTGAGCTCACCTTCGATGATGGCTCGACCGTGCGCTGTACGCCCGACCACCGCTTCATGCTCCGTGATGGTACCTGGAAGCAGGCCCACGAACTGACGATTGAAGACAGCCTGATGGCTGGGTACTTTGATACTGCCCCGGTTCGACGTGGCTCGAATGACTACTTGCGTGTCTTACAACCAGCGACTGGTGAGTACGAGTTCGTTCACCACCTGGCTGATCGCTACAATGAGCAGCGTGGCTTTGTCCGCCCAAGTGGTAAGACGTTTGTTCGTCACCATCGTAACTTTAACCGCTTTGATAATCGGCCCACCAACATCGAGCGCATGGGTTGGCTAGAACATCTGCATCTTCATGCAGCGCATCTTGAGCAACTCTGGAGCGATGATACATTCCGTGCGGCGCAGGCGGCTGGGGTGCAGACATACTATGATGCTCATCCAGAAGTGCGTGCAGAGCGGCGTCAACGTATGATCGAGCAGAATCAGAATGTAGAATTTCGTTCTGCAAATGGCCCACGCGTAGCAGCATCGCTCCGTGAACGCCATCAGCGCAACCCCGATGAAGCACGTCAGCGGGGCGATTATTTGCGCCAACTCTGGCAAGATCCTGTCTACCGGGCCAAGATGAGTCGGGCGCTGCGTGGGATTGAGAAGCGCCCTTTGACAGAATCACAGCGTGCTCGAGTTGCTCAGATTGTTGCGGCGCGTAGTAAGGATATGTGGGCTGATCCCGAGCAACGGCAGCGGGTGATTGCGGCCATTACCTTTGCTATGAGTGATCCTGCTGTGCGTGAGAAGTTGCGCGAAGGCTCCCAGCGACTCTGGCTCGATCCTGATTATCGAGCGCGTTTTGCCCCTGACCACCATCGCATGATGGCACGCCGTCTGTGGGCGAATCCGGCTATGAAAGCGGTACACCGCGAGAAATTGGCCCGTCAGTGGACTGATCCCCGTTTCCGTCAGGCCCAGGCTGAGGGTGTGCGTTTGAGCAATGCGCGGCGGCTTGATGCTAATCCGGCACTGATGACTGAGTTGGCAACTCGATCAGCCGAAGTGCTCCACGCTAAGTGGGCTGATGACGCATATGCCCGTCGGGTGATGCGTACCAAAGTTGCTGGCTATGCCGCCCGCCTCGTCGCTGAGTTTGGCCGTGAGGCGGTTACCCCAGAGCTCTATGACGCTCAGCGCAACGCCAATTGGATTCCCCGTAGCACGAAGCTGACGCGTTATTTCACCAGCTTTGAGGATTTGCTCCAGGTTGCTGCGACGCATAATCACCGTGTTGTATCCGTGCGTTGGCTTGATGAGCGGGTTGATGTGTACGACATTACGGTTGATGAGCATCACAATTTTATGCTCGCCAACGGTTGCGTTGTGCATAATAGTGTCGACGGCGATCCTCCGGCGGCGATGCGGTACACTGAGGCGCGGCTTACCGCGATTGCCGAAGAGTTGCTCTTTGATATTGAGAAAAATACCGTTGATTTTCGGGATAATTTCGATGGTTCGTACCGCGAGCCTTCGGTGTTGCCGGCCACGCTCCCCAATCTCTTGCTCAATGGTGCCTCGGGGATTGCTGTCGGGATGGCTACGAATATCCCGCCCCACAATCTCAATGAAGTTTGTGATGCGTTGATTCATTTGATCGATGCCCCCGAGGCGACGATCGAAGAGTTGATGAAGTTCCTGCCTGGCCCCGATTTTCCGACCGCAGCGAGCATTCTTGGTATCGAGGGGATCCTGGCGGCCTATTCGACGGGCCGCGGCCAGATTATCCTGCGGGCCAAGGCTCATATCGAAGAGGGCTCGCGGGGTGCCTTCAATATTATTGTCACTGAATTGCCCTATCAGGTCAATAAAGCCCGTCTGCAAGAGCGTATGGCGGAACTGGTCAAGGATCGCAAGATCGAGGGCATCCGTGATGTCCGCGATGAGTCAGACCGCACCGGGATGCGGTTGGTCATTCTGCTCAAGCAGGATGCGCAACCCAAAAAGGTGCTCAATGCACTCTATAAGCATACGCAGATGCAGACGACCTTTGGCATCAATATGCTTGCCCTGGTCGATGGCGGCCGCCAACCACGGGTGCTCACGCTCAAGCGGATGTTGCAGGAGTATATCAACCATCGGCAGGAGGTGATCCGCCGCCGGACTGAGTTTGATCTGGCGAAGGCCCGTGCCCGCGCCCACATTCTCGAGGGCCTCAAGATTGCACTCGATAATATTGATGCGGTGATCCGCACCATTCGTGAGTCGCGGACGACCGACAGCGCCCGCAACAACCTGATGCGCAACTTCTCGCTCAGCGAAATTCAGGCCAATGCCATCCTCGATATGCAACTCCGGCGTCTTGCGGCGCTTGAGCGTAAGAAGATCGAGGACGAGTATAACGAGGTGATCAAACTGATCGCCGAGCTTGAAGATATCCTGGCCAACCCCAAGCGGGTCTTGCATATGATCCAGACCGATCTGCGCGGGCTCAAAGAGAAGTACGGCGATGAGCGCCGCACGCGCATTGTGCCCGATGTGAGCGGCGAGGTGAGCGACGAAGATCTCATTCCTGATATTCGGGTGATGATTACGCTCACGAACCGTGGGTATATCAAGCGCCAGATCGCCGATGTGTATCGCACCCAGCGCCGTGGCGGGCGTGGGGTGAAAGGGATGAAGACCCGCGAGCAAGATATTGTCAGCCACCTGCTCACCTGTAGCTCGCTCGAGAATCTGCTCTTCTTCACCGACAAAGGCAAAGTCTATCAACTCAAGGCCCACGAGGTGCCCGATAGCTCGCGCACCGCCAAAGGCTTGCCGCTGGTCAATCTGATCTCGCTTGAACCAGGCGAACAGGTGACTAGCATGCTGGCGGTGTCTAGCTTTGATGGCGAGTATCTTGTGATGGCGACGCAGCGAGGCAAGATCAAACGTACGCTGTTGCGCGAATATAGCCAGGTGCGCTCAAATGGCCTGATTGCCATTGGTCTCGAAGATGGCGATGTGCTTGGGTGGGTGCATGTAAGCCACGGGAGCGAGGATATCCTGCTTACGACGATACGCGGCCAGACAGCACGCTTCAAGCAGAGCGAAGTACGTCCAATGGGCCGCCCTGCCACAGGGGTTAATGGGATCAGCCTCGACGCGAATGATCGGGTCATCAGCATGCAACTTGTCCAACCGGGTCAGGATCTGCTCGTGGTCACAGCGCGTGGTATGGGCAAACGCACGGCTCTGGCCGAATATCCCACCAAAGGCCGTGCCACGGGTGGGGTTATTACCATGAAACTTCGCCCTGGCGACGAAATTGCAGGGGCTGCCATCGTTACCGACAACTGCCTCTTGACCTTTATCACCGCGGCAGGCGTCGTTATGCGGACGAGTGCTGATGAGGTTGCCCAACTCGGACGCAATACGCAAGGTGTCATTGTGCTCAACCTTGATCGCGATGACCGCCTAGCGGCCCTCTCGGTTGAAGAGCTCGAAATGACCGACAATGACCACGAGTCGCCGATGCTGATCAGCCCCAATTAGCGCTTCACGGTACGGGCATGCACAAAAAGAGGCCAGCATTGCTGGCCTCTTCTGCTACCTCAAACTTTCGCGCCTTTGCGCCAAACCTGCTCTAACGGCTGAAGGAGACCGAGGGCAGATAGGTGACTAGTGACGGGAAAAGAACGATCACAATCAGCACCATGACCTGAATCAGAATGAACGGAATGACGCCGCGATAGATATCCGTTGTCTTGATCTCGGGTGGCGCGACGCCGCTCAAATAGAAGAGCGCAAAACCAAAGGGCGGCGTCAGGAACGACGTCTGGAGGTTTGCCCCCATAATGACGCCAAACCAGATCATATCAATGCCGAGCGCCTGCGCCACGGGCACAAAGAGCGGAATGACGATGAAACAGATCTCGAAAAAGTCAATAAAGAAACCAAGGACAAAGACGAGCAGCATACTGGCGCCCATAAAGCCCCAGACCCCGCCGGGCAAGTTGGCGAGAATATCAAAGACAAACTTATCGCCTTCAAGCGCACGAAAGACCAGGGCGAAGGCTGTCGAGCCAATCAGAATAAAGAGCACCATCGTCACACTGCGCAGGGTCGAATCGGCGACATTGCGAAACGTGCTGAGGCTCAAACGACTATTGGCGAGGGCCAGCAAGGTTGCCCCGAGGGCACCGACAGCACCGGCTTCGGGGGCCGTCGCGATACCAAAAAAGATCGAACCAAGTACCGCAAAGATCAGCAACAGCGGTGGAACCATCACCCGCATCACCTGCGACGCAAGTGCCCATCCCTTGACCGTACGGGCCGAGAGGGGCAGCGCAGGGGCCACCGCTGGCCTGAGTTGGGCAATCACCCAGCAATAAAAACCGAGCGAAAAGGCGAGCAGCAGACCAGGGATCAGCGAGCCAATGAAGAGGCGGCCTACCGAAACCCCCATCTGGTCACCAAGCACGACCAGCACCACTGAGGGTGGGATAATCTGACCGAGCGTCCCCGAGGCACAGATAACACCACACGCTAGTCCCTTATCATAGTTATAGCGCAGCATAATCGGCAATGAGATCAGGCCCATTGCCACCACGGTCGCCGCCACCACACCGGTCGTCGCCGCCAGCAGTGTCCCCACAAAAACGACCGCAATTGCCAGGCCGCCGCGGATTGGCCCGAAGAGCACGCCCATCGTTTCAAGCAAATCTTCGGCTAAGCCTGACTTTTCGAGCATCGAGCCGAGAAAGATAAAATAGGGGATCGCCAGCAGCGTAAAGTTAGACATAATGTTAAAGATACGCGACGGCATCGCCCGGATCAAAATTGGATCAAAGACCCCCAACGACGTACCGATCAAACCGAAGATAATCGCCACCCCGCCCAACGAAAAGGCCACTGGGTAGCCAATGCCCAGAATCACCAGCGCTCCCAGGAACATCAACGGTCCAAGCCACTCGTAATCCATACAATTCTCCGTTAGACAAGGTCTGAACCCACTCACTGATGCTTGCTCGCGTGAAGCCCCAAACCGCACACCTGCGCTATTTCCCCTTGTCTATCCGTAGTTGCTTTGTCATTGCCGAATGTTCTTTCCCTGTTCCCGTCGAATCGCTATAGCCCATCAAGAAAGCCGCGTTCTTGATCGCCTCGGAAATACCTTGAATGATCAGGAGCACAGGACTGACAAGAATAAATGTCTTGAGAGGATAACGGGGCAAGCCGGCCGATCCATCAGGTGAGCCTTCAAGGATCTGCCACGAGTTCTGGACATACGGCAACGTAAAATAGATGAGCAGCAGACAGAATGGGATGAGAAAGAGAAATGTCCCAAGCAGATCAACCCATGCCTTGCGTCGAGGCGAGTATATACTATAAAAGACATCAACCCGTACGTGTTCACCATGCTTTAGGGCATATGAACCACCCATTAAAAAAATAATCGAAAAGACATACCACTGAGCTTCAATATAGAGATTTGAACCTAGTGTTCGTCCAATCGCAAGCCCGATATAGCGATTGCCAACGTTCCACACGCCGATTCCAACCACAATCGGCACCAACCAGATCGTAATGTTTCCAACAAACTCGGTAAAGGCATCAATGCCTTTGGAGAGACGCAGCAATCCTCGCACGCGGCAACCTCCCTGCTGATCCAGTGGCACACGCTTTGCCTGGTTCAACAAAACAATACGGCGTACCTGCATAGCCTTTGGTCGGCAATGCTCCCGTATTATGGCAGTCGACTCATATATGACCGAAACTTGTGAGGGGCTCGTATCCTATGGTACACGCAAGGACATCTTCTGTCAAAAGAATCGGCCCACCAGAAAATGATGGAGCTGCGTTGTGATCGCAAAAGGGCTGACCCTGTCAGCCCTTTTGCGATCACAACGCAGCTTGATGGAACCCTATTCGTGGGTTGGCCCCCAGTTGGTGGGCGTCCGCCAGAGGCTCGAGAGGATCAACTCACGCATATTGATCAACTCTTTTGGCAAACGATCATACAGCTTGATAAACAGTTCCTCGTGCAGCAATACTTCCTGCTGCCAATCACTGAGGCTCATGTTCATCACCTTATCGAACTGATCGCGGCTGAAAGCGAGCCCGCGCCAGTCAAGGTTCTCATAGTTCGGAATCCAGCCAATCGGACTCTCAACACTGACTGCTTCGCCATGCGAGCGTTGCACAATCCACTTGAGCACCCGCATATTATCGCCGAAGCCCGGCCACGCAAATTTGCCATTCTCGTCTTTGCGGAACCAGTTAACCCCAAAAATACGTGGTGGATTGTAGATCTCGCGCCCAAACTGGAGCCAGTGGTTAAAGTACTCGCCCATATGGTACCCGGCAAAGGGCAGCATCGCAAACGGATCGCGGCGCACGACACCCTGCTGTCCAAAGGCAGCGGCGGTTGTCTCTGAGCCCATCGTGGCAGCCAGATAGACGCCATAGTTCCAGTTGAAGGCCTGATAGACCAGTGGCACCGTCGTGCTGCGTCGGCCACCAAAAATAAACGCCTGAATCGGCACACCTGCCGGATCGTCCCACGCCGGGTCAATCACTGGATTATTCAGCGCCGGGGCGGTAAACCGTGCATTGGGGTGAGCTGCCGGTGTAGTGCTCTCGGGTGTCCAGTCGTTGCCCTTCCAGTCAATCGCATGGGCCGGCTTCTCTTTCGTCATGCCTTCCCACCAGATATCGCCATCATCAGTCAGGGCCACGTTCGTAAAGATCGTATCCTTGGCACAGCTCTCCATCGCACTCGGATTGGTATCGTACGAGGTTCCCGGAGCGACGCCAAAGTAGCCTGACTCGGGATTGATCGCATAGAGCTTGCCATCGGGGCCGGGTTTGATCCAGGCAATATCATCACCAATCGTCGTTACGTCCCAGCCCTCATCCTTAAAGATCTTGGGTGGCACCAGCATGGCAAAATTGGTCTTGCCACAGGCCGACGGGAAGGCTGCCGCCACATACGACTTGCGCCCACTCGGCTCTTTCACCCCCAGGATGAGCATATGCTCGGCGAGCCAGCCCTCTTGACGGGCCATCACCGAGGCAATCCGCAGGGCCAGACACTTCTTGCCGAGCAGCGCGTTGCCACCGTACCCTGAGCCATACGACCAGATCGCCCGCTCTTCGGGGTAGTGGACGATATACTTGGTGTTTGAATTGCAGGGCCAGGGCACATCCTTCTGACCTGGCTCAAGTGGTGCCCCGACCGTATGGGCACATGGGACATACTCACCATCTTCACCGAGCACATCATAGACAGCCTTGCCCATGCGGGTCATCAATTTCATATTGACCACCACATAGGGTGAGTCGGTGATTTCGATGCCAATCTGGGCAATTGGTGAACCAAGCGGCCCCATGCTAAAGGGGATCACATATAATGTCCGCCCACGCATACATCCATCAAACAGCCCCGCCATGATCTCCTTCATCTCTTTCGGTGCCATCCAGTTGTTCGTCGGACCGGCATCATTCTTGGAGATCGAGCAGATGTACGTGCGATCTTCAACCCGGGCAACGTCACTAGGATCCGAACGGGCCAGGAAACTATTTGGGCGTTTCTCGGGATTGAGACGGATAAAGGTACCAGACTCAACCATCTCTTCACAGAGGTTGGCGTATTCTTCTTCTGAACCGTCACAAAAGTGAACCTGCTCCGGCTTACACAGATCGACCATCTCGCTGATCCACTGCTTCAGGCGCTCGTGCTTGATGTAATCAGGGAACTGCATCTGTTCCTCCCCTCTTTGCTATGTCGAAACGTACGCTGCGACACCATTGATTCGACAGGACGCTTCTGGACGGCTCAATCATACCACAAGCAATCCGGATGTGGTACGGTAAAATGTAACGGATCTTGCGAAAGGGTACAACATGCACATTGATCTCAATTGTGATTGTGGTGAGAGCTTTGGCGTATGGGTCATGGGTGATGATGCCGCCGTGCTGCCCCATGTGACCTCGGCGAACGTGGCCTGTGGAGCGCACGCTGGTGATCCTCTGGTGATGCGGCAAACGATCCGTTTATGCAAGCGCTTTGGGGTCGCAATTGGGGCGCATCCAGGCTACCCTGATCGCGAGGGGTTTGGCCGACGGGTCTTGCCGATGAGTGTCGAAGAGCTCGAGGCAAGCTTGCTGGCCCAGATCGGGGCTTTGCAGGCCGTTGCGCGTGCTGAAGGGGTGTCTTTGCGCCATGTCAAGCCCCATGGTGCGCTCTATAATCTTGCTGCCCAAACCCCTGTGGTGGCCGAGACTATTGCCCGCTCCGTCGCCGCCATTGATCCAACCTTGATCCTGGTTGGCTTTGCTGGTTCGTTCCTCATCACCGCTGCGCAGAACCTAGGTTTGCCAGTTGCCCGTGAGGCCTTTCTTGACCGTGGGTACGCGGCTGATGGCACGCTCTTGCCCCGCAGTCAACCTGGTGCGCTGATCACCGATCCGGCCGCCAATCTCGCGCAAGCCCTTCAGATCGTCCAGCAAGGCACTGTTACAACTGCCTATGGCCTTCCGCTTCCCATCGAGGCCGATACCCTCTGTTTCCATGGCGACACCCCGGGGGCCGCTGACCGCGCTGCGTATCTGCGCGAAGGCCTGCGGGCTGCCGGGGTGCAAGTGTGTGCGCTCTAGCGCCACCTTCCTGGGTGGGGCTTGCCTGGTTGACTAATTTTGCAACGCTACAATGACGGTGCTCAGCACCAGCACGAGCAAGAGCAAGAGGGTCACCAGCGGTCCCCACCGCCCCAGTTTTGCCAGCGGGCCTCCTGGGCTGATCGACATATGGCCCACTCCAGCGGCAAGAATGCCCAATATCGGATGCAAAATAAACGGAAAACTAAAGAGGCGTTCCTGACTCGCCCCACTCGTATTCCAGAGCAAAAACGACCAGTAGATAATGCCAAGACCAACTTGCAGATCGACGAGCACCGGGAACAAACGCGCAAAACGGGGTGACTCAATGCCCGGTTTATAGGTGACGGTCAGGAAGATCGCCATCAGAATAATGAGAAAAGGCAGGACACGCTCACCGAAAGTGCTGTGGATCCAAAAAACCGTTGCCATGCTTTCGCTTACTCCATACAATGATGATCCTTCAGGGGACACACCTCATGCATATCTTATCACATCCCACCCTGCGATCGAGCGCATCTCGCTTTTGCTCCCAGAAATCTTGCCTGAGCGGTGTAAAAAACACCACCTTCGCTGGTGTTTTTTACACCGCCTCATTCCGTTTGAGCGCCTCATAGAGCGCCTCGGTCTCTGGCAGCGCCTCCATCCCCAGTTCATCACGAAGGGACTGGACACACCGATTATAGCTTCGCAAGGCTTGCGAGCGACTACCGGTACGGGCGTGGGCACGCATCAAGACCTGATAGGCCTCTTCATAACAGCGGTCACGGCGCAACACCTGTTCACAGAGTTGAATAGCCCGGGCCTGATCGCCTTCATTGCTCAACCGGGCTGCATAACGCACGGCAATGGCCAGAAAGCGGGCCGTCAAACGCTCGCGTTCTTCGGTTGTCCAGGGATCATAGAGTGACTCGGCCAGGTAATCACCGCGATAGAGGCCAACCGCGATCTGGGCACTGCGCCGGGCAAAATCGGCATCATCACTGGCAATGGCGGCAGCGGTGCGCAACTCAAACTCATCGACATCAATCCAGACCCCATAGGACGGGGCAAAGCTATAGGCGAGCCCCTGGCGACGGACAAAGAAGGGCGCGACCCGCGGTGGACGCGCTGGTTCGAGGGCGGCATTGAGCGCATTGAGGGTTACCTTGAACTGGCGTTCAGCCGCTTCAAGATCGGCCTCGGGCCAGAGCCACGCACAGATCTGCTCACGTTGCACCCAGTGTCCGCGATAGGTCAAGAGCAATTGAAAGAGTTGCCGCGCCTTCTCGCGTTGCCACTCGCGGGCCTGGATCTCTTGGGCACCCCGCCAGACGCGGAACGTGCCGAGCATCTGCACACGCAGTGTATAGCCGGGATGATAATCCTCGACGGTATCATCAGCGGCAATCGTCGGAAAGCCCTGGCGCAACAGCAACCGGGCGAGTTCCGCATGCCCATTCAGCGACCGACCCCGCAACAAGAGCGGCACCAGTGACGCCATATCACGCGGCCCAAAGAGGCTTGGCCCCATCAAAATCCCGACATAGCGAAGCTCGGCGGCGGCGTGCAGCACTTCAGAAATCGCCTGATCGGCGACCTTCATCTCACCGGCACGCCAGGCCGCAATGGCTCGCCAGAGGGTTGTCACCGCGAGGCCGTAGGCATCACCACCACGCGCAAAGCGCTGGCGTGCCTGTTCGAGCCATTCGCCGGCACGGTGATCGCCACCGGCAACGGCGGCCCCACCGAGGGCTAACAGAATCAACGCTGCCGTCCACTCATCACCGGCGGCTGCGGCAATCTGCAAGCCCTCGCGGGCATCGGCCTCGGCGTGAGGCAGGTCACCCGCATGCCCATAGAGCAACGTCAAGCCCATGTACCCCTCGGCGCGGGTACGGGTGACGCCGACCGACTGAATGAGGTTCATTGCCTCGGCATAGCGCTGGATAACCGGCTGCATATCATTTGGGCTCACCAATTGATAGGCGTGTCCGACGCGCAACAGCGCGATGGCTTCGGTCAGACGCGACCCAACCTGTTGAGCCTCAACGAGGCCACGTTGTGCCATGGCGAGCGCACGGGTGCCACTGCCAAGCATGCCATAGATCAAGGCCAGCAAGAGCAACGGCTCACGATGGGCGGAAAGTCGCGCCCCATCGGGTGAAATAGCTGCTTCTGCCCAGAGCTGCGCTTCGAGTTGCTGGCGTGCCTCGTCGAGCCGTCCGGCGCGCAATAACAAGCGGGGTGGCAAAAGATCGCGCGGTGGGCCGTTTGTTGGGCGTTGTTTTGCCTCATCATTGCTCCGCCGCTGATTGCCATGTTCCTGACGGCGGGCGGCCTGTTCAAGGATCAGGGCCACATCGGCGCGTCCTCGATTGGCCCAATTTTCGGCTTGCATGCGGAGCAAATCGGCCCGTTCGACCGTGCGCTCAGGTGGCAAGAGGCGAAAGGCTTGTTTGAGCAGATCGGTTGCGTGGGCCGGTTGCACCGTATCAAGATAGACCGCTGCCTGCCCATGGAGCGAGCGTACCTGGCCTTCGAGATCATCGACCGCGGCAAAGGCGTTGCTAGCGGCAGCATAGGCTTGGAGGGACTCTTCATAATGCCCCAGGCGGCGCAGTGCTGCCGCCTGGATCTCGCGCAACTCGGGCCTATCACCATGGGTCTGGATCAGACGCACGGCCCAGGTCAGTACCTGCTCGGCATGTCCAGTATCAAGCAGCGTGGTGGCCCCCTCGATCAATCGTGCCGTTGCCGCATCATGATCCCCTGCGAGCAACAGATGATGCATCACACCTTCCCTGTCACCGCGTTCGTGATAATAGGTTGCGGCTTGCTGGTGCAAGAGCGGCCAAGTCGTCAGTTCCTGCTCGGCGACCCGTGCCAGAAACGAGCGAAACACGGGTTGGATCCGGGCAATCCCTTCGGCATCGCGTTCAATAAAGAGCCGTTTTCGTTCCAGGTGCGCAAGCTGACGCCCGGCCATCTGATCATCCACCAGCAAGGCACAGAGATCCGGTTCGAGCTGACGTAAGCCAGCCGTTTGCAACAAAAACCGCTGCAGATCCGGTGCAAGCGGATCGAACACTTCACGCTTGAGATAGGTGTCAAGTGGTGCCGATCCACGCAAGCCCAGCGCGACCGGCCAACTATCAGCCGCCAGACCAGCTTGCACCCCCAGCGGCCACCCGCGGGTCACTCGAATCAACTCGTCGAGATCAGATGGAATCTTTGTCCCGAGCAGGACGGCGAGCGCTCGGGCTTCATCAGTGATAAACGCCAGATCGCGCTCATCAATACTCAAGAGTTCCCCGCGGATCCGCGCCGTCTCAACCGCCATAAGATGAGGTTCAACACGGGTGACGAGGGCCAAATGCAAGCGGAGGGGTTGAATCGCCAGCAGGCGTTCAAAGATAGCCTGTAAGTTCGGGTTCTGATCGATGACATGATAATCATCAACCACAAGTAGCGTATCATCATCAAGCGCAGCCGCCAGTTCATTGACGAACGTATCAATCCCCGCACCCAGTGGATCATCTGTTGCACGCTGTAAGGCCGTAGCGATGTGGCCTTCGTCGAGTGTGGCAATAGGCCGAAAGGCTGCGGCAAGATGGCGCAGTAAAAGGGCCGGATCATCAGAAGCTCGGGCACGACACCACGCCGCAGGCCAGCCACCATAGGTTGCCAGCGCGGCCATCGCGGTCGTTTTCCCGCTGCCTGCAGGCGCAACCACCAGACAGATAGGATAATCAAGGGCTGCCGAGAGCGTTGTCTCGACCCGTTGGCGGCGTAAGAGGCGTGTTTGTTGCGCAGGTGGGGTTAGCCTCGTGAGCAAAAGCCCATCGTGGCTGGTTTCGTCACCGAACTGACCTGTAACTGTCGGTGATACCATCGTCTTGATTAGCAATCTAGCTCGTATGAATACGCGATAGTCATATTGAAATTTGACGCAGCGCGTTATGAGTAGTATACACCGGAGGAACTCCCATGGCAAGTAATGAGGTAGAACAGCTTCAAGAACGTATGCGCCAGCAATACACTGATACCACCGAAATAGTGATGCGTTCGATGCGAGCCTGGAATGAATTGATGACGGCTAGCACTGATCTTGCCTTTGACGTGGTACTGAAAAACTGGGACTACAGCCGCAGCATGCGTGGCTCAGCCGAACAGGCCATTGCCGATGCCATTAAACTCCAGCAGCGCATGAACAAAGAGATGCTTCAGGTTTGGGAAGGCTACTCGAGCGAAATCAAAGAGATTCTCGAACGAAGCACCAAGCCCTAAGCGAGAGTGAGCAATGAGCTACTGGCCCCATACCGCGCTCATTGCTCACTCTCTTGGCCGAGCAGCGCGGTTTTACATGTACGCGCCACCATTTACATTGATCTGCGTACCAGTGACATAGTCACCATCAGCAGCCAGGAAGACTACCGCCCGTGCGATCTCCTCAGGCGTACCAAATCGCCCCATCGGAATGCGGGTCTTGATCTGGTTTTGTACCTCTTCGGGTACTTTCGACAGCATATCGGTGAGCGTAAAGCCCGGTGCGATCGCGTTGACCGTGATATTGAACTTGGCTAGCTCAAGCGCGGCTGTCTTGGTAAAGGCAATAATACCGCCTTTACTGGCCCCATAGTTGGCCTGTCCAAAGGCAGCGGTCTGCCCATTCATCGAGCTAATGTTAATAATTCGCCCGAACTTCTGCTCAATCATTGGCTGCATCGCTGCGGTCGTGCAGAAAAAGACCGCATTGAGGTTCGTCTGGATGACTTCGAGCCAGTCCTGATCCGTCATTTTGCGGATCGATTTGTCGCGGGTGATGCCTGCATTATTGACCAGGATGTCAATGCGGCCCCAGGTGTCGACGACCCGTTTGACCATCTCGCGAGCTTCTTCAGGGTGCGCAACATCGGCCTGATCGAGTATGCACTCGCCCCCAAAGGCACGAATTGCTTCGGCTACCTCTTCAGCCCGGGCCTGACTATTCTGAAAATTAATGGCGACTTTTGCTCCCTCGCGGGCAAGTTCAATCGCGATCCCTCGGCCAATCCCCCGTGAAGCACCGGTTACCAGTGCCGTCCTGCCATCAAGACGCCCCATCTGCATACCTCCTTGATAATCGTTGTAGAGCATACCTTACTCCGCGCCGCACCTGGTACTTCATTCACCTAAGATCGTTCTGAAATATGCAATCGACCCTAGTGGAGTGCCGACTTCAGTCGGCTAAGCCAGAAGCCGACTGAAGCCGGCACTCCCTGCACGGAGTGCGACCCTCCCGTTCAACAGCGAGCTTGTTCTGGCGCTACATCCGCTCAAAGAGCGCTGCAATTCCCTGACCACCGCCGATGCACATTGTCACCAGGGCATAGCGTGCCCCAATACGATGCAGTTCATACACTGCCTTGACCGTCAAAAGCGCCCCGGTGGCCCCGATCGGGTGACCGAGCGAGATGCCGCTGCCATTCGGATTGGTCTTATCTTCGGGCAAGCTCAGATCATTGCAGACCGCGAGGGCCTGGGCCGCGAACGCTTCGTTGACTTCGAAAATGTCAATCTCGCCGAGGCTCACCCCGGTGCGCTCTAGCAAACGGTGGACAGCAGGAACTGGCCCCATCCCCATATATTTCGGCTCAACGCCAGCGTGCGCATAGCCGACCAACCGTGCCATTGGCTTGTACCCACGCCGTTCGGCAGTGGCCCGTTCCATCAATACGACCGCTGCCGCCGCATCATTGATGCTCGAAGCATTGCCAGCCGTCACACTCCCATCTTTCTTGAAGACGGGACGCAACTTGGCAAGCTTCTCGATGGTCGTGTCGGCACGGGGATTCTCGTCGGTGTCGAAAATCTGGGTGCCACCCTTGACCTTCAGTTCCACTGGCATGATCTGCGCTTTGAAACGGCCATCGGCAATGGCAGCGGCGGCACGCTGGTGGCTAATGACCGCCAGGGCATCCTGTGCTTCACGGGTAATGCCCCACTTCTCGGCCACATTCTCGGCGGTGACACCCATATGCAAATCGTCAAATGGATCCGACAGAGCACCAACCATCATGTCCACGGCTTTGCCGTCGCCCATCCGAGCGCCCCAGCGCATGCCTGGCAAACTGTAGGGGCTGCGGCTCATGACCTCAGCGCCACCGCCAATAGCCGCGTCAGCATCGCCTAGTTGGATTGCCTGCGCCATCGAAACAATTGCCTGCAACCCGCTCCCACACAGCCGGTTCAGCGTCATCGCCGGCGTTTCAACCGGAACGCCACCCTTCACTGCGGCGTAGCGACCAAGATACATATCGTGCGGTTCGGTGTTGATGACATGGCCGAACGCAACGTGCTCGATCTCTTTGCTTTCGATGCCCGCCCTTGCAATTGCTTCACGCACTATTGCTGCCGCAAGTTCAGTTGGTGGCTGATCTTTCAGGCTACCATTGTATCCACCAATAGCTGTGCGAACTCCGCTGAGTACCACTACCTCTCGCTGGTTGCTCATCGCGACATGACCTCCTTGTCACCCTTGAGTTCTCAACTCTCACGGGCGTATGATTCTTCATTGGGGCCGTTAGGATAAGAGCCATTATAACAGCAAAACAGCGCTTCTGCCGGGTTTTTTAGGGTAATCCTGGTTCTGTTTTGGGATGTCTACCAGCACTTGCTTGTCGTGACTGGGGGCTATGACCTTTTGTAGTGCCTTCTCTGTGCCGATGTGTGTTGGCGCAATCGTTGTGTATGCCGAATGTCCTGTAGAGAAATCATTCCATACCGAAGATATTTTTTAACTAAAGTAACCACGTTGTAACTATTCATGTTATAGTTCATTCCATTACTTGACAGCCCTATATAAATCCACTGAGTGTGAGCATATAAAGGAGGCAGGGCATGGCCCAACGCACTGAAGCGGCAAGCAGCAGCGTAGCATTGAAGGATGGTCGTCAGGTTACTATCCGTAACTTTATTGAGAACGATAAGTCAGCCCTATCGCAATTTGGTCAGGCTCTTCCGAAAAATGATTTGCTCTACCTTGAGGATGATTTTACCCATCCCGAGATTATTACCCGCTTGGCGAATGCTGCCCACGCCGAGAATTGGCGTCAAGTGATTGCTGTCACTCCAGAACATGAGATTGCGGGCTATGCTGCTGCGTTGCGACTTCCCGGTTGGTCGCATCATGTGGCGAATATTCGCTTGATTGTGTTGCCGAGCTATCGGCGCAGTGGCCTTGGTATGCATCTCGCCCAGGGGATTGTTGAGGCTGCTCGTGAACTCGGTGCTACCAAGGTCACGGTTGATATGCTCGCGGCGCTCACCGCAGGTCAGGCGATCTTTAGTCGCCTCGGCTTTGCCGTTGAGGGTCAGTTGGCTCGCCACGCGATTGATCGCGATGGCAATTTGCACGATATTGTGATTATGTCGGCGTTTGTGCGCGTCTGAGTGTCTTCGTAGACGATCGAGCTCGTTGCCGTTTCACAACAAAGAGCGCCAGCATTGCTGGCGCTTTTTGTCGTGGGGGCGGAGTGTTTGACGCAAAGGTGCAGAGGTTTGATGTATGTGTATGCTCTGTTCCCTATGCTGTGCCGTGCTCAGTTTGTCTGTTGTTATTATTGCCCGCGTCGCTCCTTGCCCTGCCCTTGATTGCCCTGCCCTTGATTGCCCTGCCCTTGGTTGCCCTGCCCTTGATTGCCCTGCCCTTGGTTGCCTTGACCGGCTGCTTCCATAATAGCGGTGTATTCTGCCATCGACAGGTATTGTGGCTCATAGGATGTGCCGGTCTGGTTTTCGTACTGGCTCACAAAGGCGCGCAGATGGTTCTCTGATGCGGCTTCGAGCTGGCTGTACACCCGGGCAATGTCGGCAGGCAGATCGTTTGTTGCCCGTTCGCGTAGGTCCAGAATGTCAATTTCTTCAACCGCAGCACCAATGCTGAGGGCTGCTGTGACCGAAGTTTTGCCCTGGGCCAACAGGTCATTGTAGAGTGCTTGCAGAGCTGGATCGCTGAACACGCCAGGTGCCGTGCTTGCCGCCGGATCGGCGATGCCATAGCGCTCCAACAAGGTCTTGACGGCGTCGGTGTGCGTCTGCTCGCTTGCTGCGATGTTGCTAAAGACGGGAAGGTTCCATGCTGCACCTAACGCTATGTAGAGATCGTGGGCCAGTTTTTCTTCTTCACGCATAAAGACGAGGCCGTCACGCTGTTCCTGACTCAGGGTGGTTGCGGCAACCGTCGCTGGATCGCTCGGCAGTACGCTGCTTGGACTTGCACTCGTTGGTGCGACGGCACATCCGGCGAGCATTGTGATGAGGAGAAGGACGATCATTGCTGTACGCATTGTTGTTTCCTTTGACTGGGCGGCTTGCTTCGCTACTTGCCGCTGAACGGTATGATCCCAGTCTAGCAGGCAGCTATGGAGAAGCGATGGAGTTACGTTGCAAAGGTGGTGGAATGTTTGCAGACTCTGCGTTATGCTCAGCCCTTGCGTTTCAAGCGGATACCTGTCCCGAGCATGGCACTTCCGGTGACGATGATCAGCAGTGCGCCAATCCAGGCGCGTGGCCCGGTCAATTCGGTGCGCGGCAGATACCAGGTCCAGTGGTCAAGCAGGTGCTGGTTGGGCGGATCGTAGTACCAGGCCCAGCGTGGCCGTGGTCGTGTCGGCAGCGGGGCAATGGCGGTGTCGGCAATGGTGATCAGCCCGCCCTCTTCTGTGCGCCCCCAGAGCGCCATCAGTTGTGGCCCGAGTTCGTCGTTGCGCTCACTAAAGCCGATGGCCTGCGGATTCCATGTGACTGCCTCAATTTTCAGCCGTGCCTGACCTGGTGGCATCAGGAGGCGATAGGTGCGGATGGTGCCTGTTGGTGGCGTGGCGATAGGCTCCTCATTCAACCAGAGGGTCAGTTGGCTTGTGGGGGCCTGGGCTGGACGGCGATCATCCAGGGTGAGCGTGAGTTGGCTGCCGGCGGTGGTACATCTAAGCTTGCCCTGCGCCCCTGCACGTCGCGGTAGCAGCGCCCCTCCCGGGTCTTCACTGGCATACCAGCCATCCCCGAGACGGCAGATCGGTGCCGGTGCGGTATACGCACTCCAACGCTCCGCTACCATTCGCCAGTGCCCAAGCAGCGGTGAACCAGACAGCGTGTAGACTTTGTCAGCCGGTGTGTCGAGCACGACGTAGGTGCTGAAGTTGAAGAGCACACCGCCCAGGTTGCCAACAAAGCCGATCGTTCCCACGAGGATCACCAGGCCAAGGCGACTGCGACCCCAGGGAGCCTGCCCTTGATCAGGGTTGTCTTGCCATAACCCGGCGGCTAGCAGGATCAGCGGCGGGATGGCAGGTAACAAAAAGCGCGGCCCCCAGACGCCGCCGCCTTGCCATTCGCCCCAGCGCGCATAGAGCAGCAGGTGGCTCAGAAAGAGTCCCAAGCCAAGCAGCACTGCCTCGCGCTGGCCGCCTCGCCAGAGCACCACTGCTCCTGGCAAGGCCAGCAAGACCGGTGGGGCAAACAAGAAGAGACTCTTGCCCGGGCTAAGGAGCAACCCATAGAGACCTTCGGTGAGCGGTGCCGTAAAGAGGTTTGCTTCACTCGCGTACCCCGAGGCGAAGGGTGTGCCAAAACGAGCCAGGTTGTACCATACGAGGATGGCAAGGCCAGGCAACAACCCGATGCCCCAGGCAATTGGGACAAGCCAGGCTTCACGGTACCGCCGTTGTCGCCACGCCTCTCCACTCATCCAGAGCAGATAGAGACCGAGGATCGGCAGCGCCACGCCAGCGGCGATCCGGGTTGTCGGCAACAGGCCCGCCGCCAACCCAGAGCAACAGAGCATCAGGGAACCCGATGCGAGAGGCTCTGTTAAAGGCGAACTTGAGCGCGTATAACTGAGGTGTGGTGGTGTCGACCCAGCCAGGCGAAGGAACTGGCCTGCGCTCCAGGCGCGTTCGGCAGCAAGCAACAGCAATAGAGCCGCAACTGGTTCAGAAAAAAAAGTCCGTGCATAAGGCCACGCGAAGGTTGCCAGGCCATAGAGGAGAGCCATGAGCACAGCCCAACGATGGCGTGCGCCCAATTTGAGCGCCCACCAGGCGATCAAGGCTGCGGTAGCTGCGGTGATCGGTCCATTGAGCATCATCACCGCAAAGCGGGCTGTATAACTGCTGGTGGCCGGATCGCTGCCTCCGAACCATGACCCCAGGGCATAGAGCGGCAAGGCAAGCAGCGATGGCAAGACACCATACGGTGAAAAGGACTGACCCTCACGACCGGGCCGCAACGCTGAAAACGGGGCATCAGCGTCATTGCGCACCACCACATCACCCTGTTCAAGCAGACTCCGCGTGACGGCCAGCATCGTCTCTTCATCGGGCGAATAGGTATGCCCACTCATCGTCAGCAGATACCATCCGCTCAAGAGCAGGGTCAGGGCGACAAAGAGCGTACGTGAGCGAGGGTGCGGTGACGTGATCATAGGCACCTGACGGGCAGCCGACAGCAGTCAGCACTTCATTGATCTACCGGGGCATCGGTATTGGGCTATAAGACAAGGATTTAGAAGATAGAAAAGAGGAAATAGATGGCGGGCAGGGAGGGATTCGAACCCTCGACAGCGTTGCCGCTGTACGGCATTTCCAGTGCCGCGCACTAGACCAGACTATGCGACCTGCCCAATGCTGGCGATTGTACCATGAGGTGAATGCTGGTGCAACACGCGGATGGGTTTAGCGGAGGGGTGAACGCTTCTTGCCATATATCGAGTAAGATAAGGGTTGTGTGATGGCTGTGATGCGTACCTGGAATGCCAGCGCTTTTGCCAGAGAGAGAGCCCCGTATGTCGACCGACGAACCGCTGCGTTTCAATGTAGTGAGCCTGCTTGAACGACTGTCGCAATGGAAGGCAAGCGAATCGCTTGCCCTTTTGCGTCAGGGGCTTGCCGCATTCAAAGCCGAACTAGCCTTGGCGTCGCCTTGTTGGCCTGCCGATGCGATCGATGGAGCGAGCGTTGAGCTTGGTCGGAGGTACCTCGAGCGCGAGCTTGACCAGATTGCAGCCTCACTCACGATGGAGCGGGCGGTCTACTATCTTGAGCGCCTGATCCGTGCTATTTCGGAAGTGCGAACCGGAGCGATCAACGACATCAACCTCAATCGTTGGAAAGAATACGAAGACATCTTGACTGACAGCCTGTGGCTGATCGACCGGCGTGACGACTCGGGTGCGCACACAGCAGGCTACTGGGGCAACTTCATTCCACAGATTCCCAACCAGATGATGCGTCGCTACACCAAAAAAGGTGACTGGGTACTCGATACCTTTGCTGGCTCGGGCACCACCCTGATTGAAGGGCAGCGTCTTGGGCGCAACACGCTGGGGATTGAATTGCAAGCGCGCATGGTTGCTTCTGCCAAGGGCTTGATCGAAGCCGAGCCGAATCCGCATCAGGTTGTGCGTGATGTTGTGCAGGGCAATAGTGCGACCCTTGATTATCAGGAACTTCTGGCGCGGTACGGCCAGCGGAGCGTCCAGTTGGTGATCATGCATCCGCCTTATTTTGACATTATTCCCTTCAGCGACGATCCGGACGATCTTTCCAATGCGGCATCAGTTGATCATTTTCTGACCTTGATGGGAACCATTGCCGAACGGGCGGGCGACGTGCTTGACCAAGGGCGTTACCTTGTGGTGGTCATTGGCGACAAATACACGCGTGGCGAATGGATTCCGCTGGGCTTTCAGGTGATGAACGCCATTCTCGATAAAGGGTTTGCCTTAAAGAGCATCATTGTCAAGAATTTCGAAACGACCACAGCGAAACGCGAACAGAAAGAACTATGGCGTTACCGTGCGTTGCTGGGAGGTTTCTATATCTTCAAACATGAGTATATCTTGCTCTTCAAAAAGCGATAAGGCAAGAATATGTCTTTCTCCTCAGACAAAACCAAAAGTCGTTTCCACCACACCTGGCAAAAAGCGATAGATCGATGCCCCGAGCATTGTCTCGAACTCAGCCTGCAGCTGCATTGTTGCACGCCAGCGCGCAGGAAGTATCTCGGACACACCATAGCGGAGGGTGACATCAATAAAGCGTTTTTCAAGAAGGCAGAAGCCTTCTGGCAGCGCAAGGGCATCACATAGTTGCAAGAGTTGATCTTCGAGACGATAGGTCACCTGTTCAAGGAAAGTCTCGACGAAGGCAAACTCCTCTTGGGAACAATCCCACACACCGATAGAAAAGCGGATATCTTTAATCGGAAAAGAGTGGGTAAGGGCAATGCGGGCAGCTTCGGCAAAGCCCAGTTGAGTAAGAAACGCATACCCATCGATAATGTGGCGCATGCCGGTAATCCCAAAGCGTCGTCCAATGTCATGGACAAGCCCGAGGCTGCGCACATGGTCGGGATCAAGGCCTGGAATATGCACAGCAAGCCGTGCAGCTGCATCTGCGACATAATAGGAGTGGCGAACCCAGGGACCTGGATTGGAGATACTTGCTTCGGACAGCAAGCACTCAGCTTCTGATAAAGATAAGTTGCCCATATGTATAATGCGAAGCCCAACAAGCTGAAATGGTATAATCTAACTGGAACAGTGCCGAGTAGTCAACTTCTATCTATTGTATATGCTATGGAGTTGTTCCTCAACAAGTATCAAGGTGTAGATCATCGAACAGGAAAGGCGTAGCGATGCGGTTCTGCCTTATCAGTTCGACTTTTTGAGCAATGGATCAAATTTCGTGAGGCCGAATAGCATCAAACCGGCCTCTTGCATATATTGGCAGCTTATGGATATTCAGCGTTGGCGTGCCCATCCACTTGTTCGTTCAGCCTTAGCTGAACTGGCTGATTACCGTCCCATCCTCGCAACCGCCCTGGCGGTTCAGCGGATCCCTGCTCCCACTTTTGATGAAGGTGAGCGCACGGCGTTTGTGCTCGAGCGTTTTCGTGCGCTGGGCCTACAGGATGTTACCTGCGATGACCTTAACAACGTCTATGGTCGGCGACCGGGGCCAGTTGGTTCACCGGCCCTGATCGTTTCGGCCCATATTGATACCGTCTTTCCGCGCGAGACCGACCTCACGGTGCGCTACGAGGGCGACCGGGTGTATGGGCCGGGACTTGGTGACAACAGTACTGGGGTAGCGGCCTTGATTCATCTGGCGCAGACGTTGCAGCGTCACGATTTGCCGCATCAACGTGATATCTGGTTTGTGGCTAATGTAGGCGAAGAGGGTCTTGGCGATCTTTGTGGCATCAAAGCAGCATTGGCACGCCTGCACAAACAGAGCGGGCAGGTGATTGTGCTCGAAGGATGCGATTTTGGGACGTTGCACCATCAGGCTATCGGCGTGCGGCGTTATCGGATTGAGGCTACTTCGCCGGGAGGTCATTCATGGGCCAATTTTGGCGTGCCGAGTGCCATCCATGCCCTGGTGCGTCTGGCTGCCCAGATTGCGGTGCTTCCGGTGCCGCGCACACCGCGCACGACCTTTAATATCGGTGTCATCGAAGGTGGGACATCGGTCAATACGATCGCCGAACATGCAAGCATGCTGCTTGATATGCGTTCGGTTGATGCTAGGGCGTTGCAACATCTGATTGCCCAGGTTGATCGCCTCGTTGCGACGGCGGCAGCGGAGACCGAGACCATTCAATTCAAGACGATAGTGGTTGGTGATCGTCCTTCGGGGGCCATTCAACGCGAGCATCCGCTGGTGCAGATGGCTGTCTCGGCATACCATGCGGTTGGGGCAACGGTAAGCTATCAGCATAGCAGCACCGATGCCAATATCCCGTTGAGCCAGGGTATTCCTGCGATCTGCATTGGTTTGACCGAGGGTGGCAATGCACATCGCCAGGATGAGTATATTGTGCCCGCCAAACTTGGACGCGGCCTCCAGGCGTTATTGTTGATGACGCTTGCGGCAAGCTCGTAGCTGTTTCACGTGAAACACCAGACGCGGGTAGGGTTTAGGGCCTAGGGGCAATACCTTTCAAATAAGGCGATTGTTTTGACGCAAAGGCGCAAAGTTTTTAGCGTACGTGAGCGAAACCTTCGCGTGAGCTTATTTGAAAGATACCGTTGGCAAACTTGGCCCTCTTGAGCGATACTACTGGTATGGGCAGTCGAACGTTGGCCTAGTGAGGAGAGAGTGCGATGTCGCTGAAACCACAACCGTCGCGGCCGATGCCAGAAGATCTGGCACGACTCGGTGAACTGCTCCTGCCTGCGGAGAGTCCCTACCGTCTGATTGGCGAGCG
>NZ_RYFF01000085.1 GCF_004138165.1 Candidatus Chloroploca sp. Khr17 | reverse complement strand
TTTACCGGGCTGGCGATGCGGTTGCGCGAAGAAGGCGTGCTGGTCTATGGCTTTGGTGATGAGCGTACCCCGCAAGCTTTTCGGAAGGTCTGCCATAAGTTTATCACGGTGGAATTGCTCGAAACGCAGGAGGTGCCGGTTGAAGTTTCGGACATGACGACGTTGGTGAAGAGCAAAGGCACCAGTGCGGCCAAGGGCGCGCCCCTGCCCCCACCAGACGCGCCGGTACCGGTACCCGTGACCCTCCCAAAGCCGGTTGCTGAGGGACAACCGGTGACCAACGATGCTGCACAGTTGCTCCGCGACGCCTTGGCGAATGTGCCAAGCGACGAGGAGGGCTGGAGTACCTTAGCGGGGATCGGTTCCTATATCACGAAGATCAAGCCGGATTTCGATCCCCGCCGCTACGGGTTCAAGAAGCTCGGCGAGTTGATCCGCACGCAGTTTTCCGATCTGGTGGACGTTGCCGCACGCGGCGAACCTGGGGCGAAAGTGGTCTATGTGCGGCTACGGAAAGCCAAATAGTCCGTGTGCGGTGGCTACGCTCAGGGTACAGGTGATCATACTCCATCGGCATGCCAATTAATGCTTCAGGTGTGTGACAGTACCCGCAGCGGGCACCCGCATCGGCACGAACAAGACGACGCAACTCGACCGAGAGATAGGCGGGAGCCATGGCTATGCTTCCAGGTCCGTCAGGGAGGGAACGGGTTGACCGCGTAGCTTCAGGAGTACGGCGGCATACGCTTTGCGTAGCGTGCGCAGGTCAGCGTCGTGCTGCAGTGTCGCGAGGGCTTGGCTTTCCAATGGCGTAAGGCTCCCGGCTCGTTGTCGCTCGCGCAGGGCTTCAAACTGTTGAACCTCTGGCTCAGGCATCCGCTCGCGCATCACCTGCTCCAACACCCGCGCCTCAACCTGTTCCAGGGCCTGGAGGGCATCACGCATCGTTGGGGGGAGATCATCCGGCAGCGGCGGCAGGCCAGCACTCAGCGTCTGCGCCACCAGGGTCTCCAGGGGGCGCTTGGTCAGGCTGGCTAGGCGCTCCAGACGCTGGTAGATCTCCTCGGGCACCTGGATCGAGACCGTATTCCTGGTCATGGCTCACCCCCTCTTCGTTCCCTGGCGTTGCACTGCTATTGTACCATTCCTTGCTCAGATACGGCATAAGCTCGAAGACCGTGCAGCAAGCAACCCAAGCGTAAAGCTTTTGGGCTTTACCCTCGTCTACCGACGAATCGGTAGCCGGATGAAGATGGGTTGTTTGACGCAATGCCACTGAGGTGCAACGGTTTGAGGGAGCTGCATGCGGAGCATTGCGCCGTTGCGCCAACCTTTGTGCTACCGCACTGAATTAGCTCACACGCACAGCAGCGGATTTGTTGCTCCCTTTGCCCCTGTTTGTTTGGCAACGGATGCGAGGTTGTGGTAGGATGACGCCACATGCATGCATGCCGTTGTCCTCTCAGGCCCCCGGCCACCCAACCGCACGAAAGGAACCAACCCGATGCCCGTTTCCACCCGACACATGTTTGACATCGACCTCCAGCATGGTGTGCTTCCCGTTTCCCAAGCGGCCAGTTCGTTGGCGGCGATGATCCGGCGCTCGGCGCAGCAGCAGCGCCCCGTGGTGATCACGCAGAAGGGCAAACCGACGGCGGTCTTACTCTCCGTCGAGGTGTTCGACGCGCTGCGCACGCTGGTCGAGGGGGCCCGCCCGCCCGCCGCTGCGCCGCCCGAGGGGTAGGCCCAGGATCAGGCCACGAAGGCGCTTTGTTTGACGCCAAGGCGCGAAGGGTGTTTGACGCGAAGGCGCGAAGGCGCGAAGGCGCGAAGGTTTGCGGGATCAGCGTTGCGTTTGTTGCGTCTTTCTGCCTTTGGGCAAGGTTCGTAGGCACGTGGCAGTTTGCGCCCTACGTAGTGGGAGTGCCGACTTCAGTCGGCTGAGGCCGACTGAAGTCGGCACTCCCACGGTCATGCTCAAAAGCTCTTTCTGAAGCCTTTATGCCTTTGCGTCTTGGCGTCTGTCGGGCTGCGACACCTCGGATCCGGCGGCTTCGTGGATCATGACGGCACGTGGCGGAACCCTTCCCTCCAGGAGCATTTCTGATGACCCAGCGTATCGACGACCTGCGGGCTGAACTGGCGGAGCTTGATGAACTGATTGCGGCGCTGGCCCCCGGCTCCCCCGTGCGGCTGCGCCAGGAAGCCAAACGTGACCGGGTACGAGCTGAGCTCGCAACCCTTGCGGGCGAACCCCCGCCTGCCCCGGCGCCACCACCCGCGCCGGTGGATCAGTCAGGGCAGGTGGGTGGCGTCAGTCTGGGGGCCAACACGACCGTGCAGGGCGGGGTGACGACGGGCGATGTGATCGCTGGCGATAAACACGCCCAGCAGATCGGCACGATCCACGCTGGGGGCGCTGCCTTCGTGGCGACCCAGCAGACCATTCTTTGTTTCTATGGGCCGCATCCGCCGGGGCGTGCCCAGGCGTTGCTGACCGATTACCTCGTCTACGTTGCGAACGAGTGTAGCACGATGCGCTTGCAGCGCATTGCCGGGCAGCGCCAGACCGGACGGGAGCAGCCGGCTGTGCCGGAGTTGCGCTTGCAGGCGGTCTATACCAGCTTGACCACCGATGGCCCGCCGGTGGTGCGGCTGCGCACGCGGGCGACGGTTGGTCGGGTGCGCCGGTTGCTCGAGCGGCTCGAACAGACCCCACGCTCACCTGAGGCGGTGGCCCCCGAGCGGGTGATCGCGGTGGCGGTGACGGGGCCGGATGGCCGGACGGACGCGCTGGTGGGGGCCGCGCAGCGCGGGCGGGCGGGGTTGGAGTTGGCCGGGGGGCTTGACCTGCCTGAGCCAACCGAGGTTGACGTGACCTTGACGCGGGCCGAGTTGGCGCTGGAGGCGCTGGCGCGGCAGCGGCGGCTGGTGCTGCTCGGCGAGCCAGGCTCGGGCAAGAGTACGGTGCTGCGCTATCTCGCCGCGTTGCTGGCGCAGCGGGCCTGCGGGGTGCGGCAGCGCCTCGCGGGGTGGGCCGACGACGCGACGCCGGTGCCGATTCTGGTGCCGCTTGCGCAGGTCGCTGAGCACCTGGCCCACGCGAGCACGCCCGATGCGGCGCTCTGGCAGACCCTTGGCGCGATCCTCGATGGGCCGCAGGGCCTCAGCGCGGGCCTGCGCGAGGCCCTGAGCGAGGCGCTGCGGCGCGAGGGGGTGATCCTGCTCTGCGATGGCCTCGATGAGCTGTCGGCAGAGGGGGGGACGGCCAGCCTTCAAAGGGTTTCACTAGATAAACGGAGGTGAGCAGGATGCCGTATACTGGGAAGATCACGCGTGCCAACACGCATCAGCCCAGCGGAGGAATCTATGCCCACCTCACCCCTCTATGATAGCATTCATCAACAGATGACGGATCAGCTTGTGGACGCCTTGACCAGTCAACTGACAACCCTGGCGCTCATTGTCGTGGCGGTATCACAGTGTGTGGCCGCCCAACTCGGACGTATCGCACGAGCCATGCCCGTGGATACGACCCAGTCCGCCAAAGAGCAACGGTTGCGGCGCTTCCTGGATAACGACCGGATGACCCAGGAGACTCATTACCATCCCATCGTGCGGCGAGCCTTGCAGGGGCTCAAAGGTCAACGCGTGCACATCCTGATTGATCGTGTGCTGATCCAAAACCGCCACAATATCCTCGTGGTCAGTGTCGGCTTCCGCCGCCGGTCGATCCCGCTGACCTGGATGGCGCTCGATCACCGTGGTCCAAGCGGCTTGGAAGACCAGCAAACGGTCTTGCGGGACGCCTTGGCCCTCTTGCCCCCGGGCGTGCGGGTGAGCATCCACGGAGATAGTGAATTCCGCAGTCAGGCGCTGTTTGCGTGGGTTCGCGGGCTCGGCCATGATGCCCTGTTGGGCGTGACCGGACGGACGCTGGTGGCCGACACGCGCGATGGCAAGGCCACGTCGTTGGAAAGCCGGATGGCCGGGCAAACCGAGGTGGTCTACCTGAACGAGGTCTATCTGACAGAAGACGGACACGGCCCGGTCAACGTGATCGCGTGGTGGGACAAAGACCCAGATGGGAAGATCCTGGTGCGTGCGGTGATGACCAACCTGCCGGCGAACGGACGCACCTACCGTCTGGGCAAGCGGCGGATGTGGATTGAGACGGTCTTTCGCGACTGGCAGAGCGGGGGCTTTCACCTGGATCGCAGTGGGCTTGAGGATCGTCAGCGCTTTGCCCGCTTGCTGCTGCCGCTGGTGATCGCCTACCTGTGGTTTGTGGCCGTGGGCCGCTGGGTGGTCAAACGGGGCTATCGCAAGCTGGTTGATGACGGCCCGGCGCGGAGTTGGAAGTACAGCTTGTTCCAACTCGGCGTGGCCTGGAAGGAACGCCTGGCGAGTTTCACGCAAGCGATCCCGGTGTTGCTCGCTTTGTACCTGTAACCGTGTCATTATCTGTCCGTCGTCGTGTAATTTGGTGAAACCCTTTGAGACGGCCAGCCCGCGCAGCCTGGTTGCGCAGGCGGTGCAGCGCCTGGCGATGCGGACGCAGGCGCGGATCGTGGTGACGAGCCGGGTCTTGCCCTATCAGAGTGCGACGACGTGGCAGTTGCCGCCTGACGAGGGCTGGCAGGTGCGGACGATCCGCCCGCTGGCGTTCGGCCAGGTGCAGACGTTTGTGCAGGCCTGGTTTCGTGCGCTGACGGCCCTCGATCCTGATCTGACCGCCGCCGCCGCCGACCAGACCGCCGCGACGCTGCTTGACCACCTGGCTGCGCGCCCGGCCCTGAGCCCGTTGGTGCGTTCGCCGTTGCTGCTGACGATGTTGACATTGCTGCACGACCACGACCAGGTGCCCGACGACGAAGTGGAACTGTATGAGCAGTGTGTGCTCTTGCTGCTCGACCGCTGGGAACCGGTGCGCCAGCCGGGGTTGAAACGACCCGGGTTGCTTGAGCGTCTGGGTCAGCCCCCGGGGTTGACCCTGGCCCGCCTGCGCGATCCGTTGCACCAGTTGGCATACGAGGCACACCGCGATGGACGGGGCGAGGAGGGGCGCGGCATCATCAGCGACGACCTGCTGCAGGGGCGGCTGGTCAAGTTCTTTGACCGGCTCGGGGTGGCCGAGCCGCTGGCGACCTACAAGACGTTCAAAGCGGTGCTGGCGGAAGAGGCGGGCTTGCTGCTGGCGCGGGGGGACGACGCCTTTGCCTTTCCGCACCTGTCGTTTCAAGAGTATCTGGCGGCCTGCTATCTGGCTGATCAGGAGGCGATGAGTGATCTGGCGTACGCGGTGTGGCAGAGCGAGGATCGCGAGCGCTGGCGCAAGGTGCTGGTGCTGCTGGCCGGGCGCTTAGCGGCCCAGGGTAAAGCCCCCAAAGATGGCTTTCTTTGGTTGAAACAGCTCTGGGCCGCCGGGCGTGGGGGGCAGGCGAAACCGGAGGTGCAACGGCACCAGGATACGCGGCTGGCGGCGCTCACCTATCAGGGCATGGGTGGCCGGGTGGCCTTTGCCGCCAGTTATCACCTTGATCTCGATGCTGACATCGAGCGCCCGCTGCGGCAGGCCATCGTGGCCTTGCTCAACGCCCCGACCGCGACCGTGCCGCCGAGTGACCGCCTGATCGTTGGGCGCGTGCTGGGCGAGCTGGGCGACCCACGTTGCCCCGTGAAACTGGCGGCGTGGCAGGCGAGCCTGGCGCAGCGCACGACCGTGCTGACGGCGCATGGTGATCACTACTGGCGCTTTGTGCCCGGGGGCCACTACCAGATTGGCGGGTGGGCTGACGATGCAGCGGCGGTGGCGCATGAACTGGCCCCATTCTGGATCGCCCGGTACCCCGTGACGGTTGCGCAGTACGAGGCGTTTGTTGCTGAGGGCTACAGTGACGAGGCGGAACGCTGGTGGACGTCGGAGGGCTGGCAGTGGAAGCAGCGGAACAAGCATCAGCAGCCGTGGGGGTGGGATAATGAGCAGTACAATGGGGCCAATCAGCCGGTGATCGGGGTGACGTGGTATGAGGCGACGGCCTTTTGCGCGTGGCTGAGCGAGCGGCTGGCTGACGTGCTGCCGGCAGGCTATGGATTGCGCCTGCCGACCGAGGCGGCCTGGGAAGTGGCCGCCGCGTATGATGCGCAAAGGCAGCGACGCGCCTATCCGTGGGGGGATGCCGCGCCAACCCCGGAGCAAGCAGTGTATGACGTCTGGCAATGCAACGCCCCGGCCCCAGTGGGCCTCTGCCCGGCTGGGGCGGCGGCGTGCGGGGCCCTTGATATGGTGGGCAACGTCTGGGAGTGGGCGAGCAGTCGTTCCAAGGCCTATCCAGGCGAGGCCGCCCAGGAGGAAAAAGACTTTCCAGTTGATGATTTTGATGTGCCGTTGCGCGGTCATGCGTACTACGGAAATAGCACAGATGTTCGCTGCGGGGCGCGGAACAGGAACCATCCCAACAACAGGAACAACAACCAGGGTTTTGTGCGCCGTTGAACGCAGATGCATATCGCTTCTACATGAAGCTGGTATGAGGAGGGAAATACCAGGGACACCCAAGCCACCTGGCGTGGAAACACAAAGGGGAAAATAGCATCTTGGGAAAGCGGATAAAGTCCTAGTCGCAATGGGCTGACGTGCCGCAAGTCCCGCGTCCTATGGCTAAAGCTAGACTGCCTGAACCCTAATCCCGACTTGGTGTAGTGGTTCGCCCATCGGTAAGCGACTGAAAACCGATGTCCGTGTCTATCAGCGGTACGAAAACCGCCGCCGATACCCTTCCTGGCACGGAAAGAGCACGCAAAGGGCGTGAAGAAAGGGATGTGTAGGGGGCCTACGGGACGCTCGCGACGTATGCATCTGACGGATGACGGGATTGCCTACGGAGGGCGACCTCTATGGCAACGGACTGCCCATAGTAGTCAGCAGACGGGAAAGCCGTCTACACGGCGAAGGGGCAGAGGTAACTCGACTGCGAAGTAAAGGTTAGGTACGCGCGATGCGAAACGCCGAGACCATTCTTACAGTCATCCGGGAACGCGGCCAGCGCGGATTACCGCTGGAGCGCGTCTATCGCCTGCTGTTCAATCCTGACCTCTATCTTCGGGCCTACGCGCGGCTTTATAGCAATGACGGCGCAATGACCCGAGGAAGCACCACAGAAACCGTGGATGGGATGTCTTTGGCGAAAATCGAGCGGATTATTACAGCTCTCCGCTCCGAACGCTACCGATGGAAGCCCGTGCGCCGCACCTATATCCCCAAGGCCAACGGGAAACGGCGTCCTTTAGGCATCCCATCTTGGTCAGACAAACTGCTCCAGGAAGTCCTCCGGAGCATCCTTGAAGCCTACTACGAACCACAATTCTCCGACCATTCTCACGGGTTTCGTCCTCACCGCGGCTGCCATACCGCCCTACAGACGGTCGAACGGACGTGGAAAGGGACACGGTGGTTTATCGAAGGCGACATTACCAGCTACTTCGACACGATATCGCATGAGACACTGCTGACCATCCTCCGACGCGATATCCACGATGAACGGGTCATTCGGTTGATCGGCGGACTGCTTGCAGCAGGATACCTAGAAGATTGGCGCTACCATCGCACCCTCAGCGGCACACCGCAAGGGGGCGTCATTTCTCCCCTCCTCGCCAATCTCTATCTGCATCAGTTCGACCAGTGGGTCGAAACGACGCTACTGCCAGCCTACACACGAGGAACTAGGCAGCGAAGACATCCAGGCTATAGCGCGCTCACGGATCAACTCAGCCGGATGCGGCGCAAGGGCCAAACGGCTGGGGTCAAAGCCATCATACAACAACGCCGTAGACTGCCGACGATGGATCCAACAAATCCGGACTATCGGCGGCTCCGTTACATCCGCTATGCCGATGACTTCCTGCTCGGATTTGTCGGCCCACGAACCGAAGCCGAGACCATCAAACAGGCCATCAAAGCATGGATTACCTCGTATCTGGGGCTTGCACTCTCCGACGAGAAAACCCTCATTACCCACGCAAGTACCCAGGAGGCCCAGTTCCTCGGCTACAGCATCTCTACCTACAATGTGAACGACCATCTCGATCAGCACCGGCGACGGTCGCTGAACGGGAAGATCAGGCTCGGTGTGCCGGCAAAGATTGTAGAGGCGAAATGCGCCCGGTACGGTGCGGGCGGAAAACCAATCCATCGCACGGAACTGCTGCAAGATAGCGACTACAGCATCGTAGCCCACTACCAGCAAGAGTATCGTGGCGTAGTACAATACTACCTATTGGCGCATAACGTGGCCTGGCTGGGGAAACTTCAGTGGGTCATGCGTGGGTCGCTGCTGAAAACCCTGGCAGCCAAACATCAAACCACGGTGATGCACGAACTACGGAAATATGCGGCCACCACCGAAGATCCGCGCACCGGAACCATGCTGAAATGCATCGAAGTGCGGATTGAGCGTGAAGGAAAAGCACCACTGGTGGCTCGATTTGGTGGTATATCGCTAACACGACATCCTCAGGCAGTGCTCAATGACCGTCCCCCACAAGCATACAGCAGACGCTCAGAGTTGCTTCAACGGCTTCGAGCGGATGAATGTGAGCTGTGTGGGTCACGCGATCAGATCGAAGTCCATCACATTCGCAAACTCGCTGACCTCAAAACGCGGGACGGTCAACCAAGACCGGAGTGGGTACGCCGCATGGCAGCACGTCAACGGAAAACCCTGATCGTCTGCCGAGCGTGCCATACTGCGATCCACGCAGGTAAGCCAACGCAGCGACGTTCAACGGAATGAGTTACTGGAGAGCCGTGTGCATTGAAAGGTGCAAGCACGGTTCGGGAAGGGGCCGATGGAAAAGGCTCAAGCACGAGACCTCGCCAGCGGCCTACTTCACCGGGTGGTGGCGGCCCCCCTTGTTCGCACGAATGTCCTGAATTCTGAATACTGAATTCTGTATGCTGCATTGCTGTTTCCTTCTGGGGCGAGGATGGTGTCAAGGGTTTGCCCCCGCCACATCCGCGATTTTTTTGTGGGGGGGCACCATGCCTACCCCCTCCCCAGGCGGCAGGGCGCAGCAGCTATGCGGCGGGCGGTGTGGTTGATGGGGGGGCGTGTGGGCTGCTGCGCCCCTACTTCCTTCCATCCCGCGGATCGTGCCATATGTCCACGGCGGCAGGGCGCAGCAGCGCCGTGCCCAGACGGGGAGGTGGGGATGCCAAAACGGGTGCGCAATCTCTGGCCACACGTGATCAGTTTTGAAAACTTGTGGCAGGCGTATCGGGCGGCGCGTCGCAAGAAGCGCCGGCGTCCGGCGGTGGCGGCGTTTGAGTTTGAGGCCGAGACGCGGTTGCTGCGCTTGCAAGAGAAGCTTGCGGCGGGACACTATCAGCCCGGTGGGTACCGTACGTTTGTCGTGCGTGAGTGGAAGCGCCGCATTATTTCGGCGGCCCCGTTTGAGGATCGCATTGTTCATCATGCGCTCTGTCGGGTGATTGAGCCGATCTTCGAGCGCCGGTTTATCCACGATAGCTATGCGTGTCGCCGGGGCAAAGGCACGCTGGCGGCGCTCAATCGGGCACAGCATTTTGCGCGGCGCTATCGGTATGTCTTGCCGGTGGATGTGCGCGAGTTCTTTCCTTCCATCGATCACGCCGTGCTGCGTCAGATCCTGGCACGCCATATTGGCGATCAGCGTGTCATGATGCTGATTGATCAGATCCTGGCGGGTGGGCGTGATGTGCTGGCGGAAGCGTATACGCCGGTGCTCTTTCCGGGTGATGATCTTTTTGCGCTGGCGCGGCCACGTGGGTTGCCAATTGGCAATCTGACCAGTCAGTTTTTTGCCAATGTCTACTTGCATCCCCTTGATCTCTTCATCAAGCAGACGCTTGGCTGTCGGGGCTATCTGCGTTACTGCGATGATCTCTTGCTCTTTGCCGATGACAAGGCGACGTTGCAGGCGTGGCGTGCGGCGCTGGTGACGCAGTTGGCGACGTTGCGGCTGACGCTGCATGCAGGTCGGGCGCAGCCGGTGGTGGTGGCGGCGGGCTTTCCGTTTGTGGGCTGGACGATCACGCCCGCACGGCGGCGACTGCGACGACGCAATGTGGTACGCTTCTTTCGGCGGTACCGTATGCGGCTACGTGCCTATGGCGCGGGCGAGATTGATCTGGAGCGGCTCGGGGCAACGGTGCATGGCTGGGTAGGGCAGACGCAACATGGCAGTACGACGGGCTTGCGCAAGGCGGTGTTGCGCCAGCTGATTCCAAAGGTACAAGCGCATGGCTGATTCACCACTTTTTGCGCGATGTCACGATCTGATCCTCTGGATCATGCCCGCCACGGTGCGCTATCCCCGCCATTATCGGGCGGCGCTGGGCAAAGCGACCCAAGAAGCGGCGTTGCGGTTGCAACGGGAACTGGTCGCAGCAGCACGCCGACGGGACAAACGCCAGGCGTTGCAAGCGGCTGATGAGGCGCTCCACGAGTTGCGGTTGCTGGTGCGCCAGGGGCGCGACCTGAACCTGATTACGGCGGCGCAACATGAGCATGCTGCTCGCATGCTTGATGAAATCGGGCGCCTGCTGGGAGGATGGCGCAAAGCCCAGGCGCGGGCGGCCACGGGGTCAACTGAGCACGATGCGAACAGCCCGTAGCAGCGCCGTGCCCATGCGAGCGGGGAGGCAAGGGCATCGCCGCTTCTTCCGTGCTGCGCCCGCCGTGTCACCCCGCTGCGCCCGCCCTGGCCCCCCGCTGCGCCCGCCGTGTCACCCCACTGCGCCCGCCCTGTCACCCCGAGCGCAGCGAGGGGGCTTCCATGGGCCGCAGGGAAGATTCCTCACTGCGTTCGGAATGACATGGCTGGCATTGCCTCCCGCTGCACTCGCCGTGTCACCCCGCTGCGCCCGCCCTGTCACCCCGAGCGGAGCGAGGGGTCTTCCATGGGCCGCAGGGAAGATTCCTCACTCCGTTCGGAATGACATGGCTGGCCTGGCCCCCCGCTGCGCCCGCCCTGGCCCCCCGCTGCGCCCGCCCTGTCACCCCGAGCGGAGCGAGGGGTCTTCCATGGGCCGCAGGGAAGCTTCCTCAGGGGCAGTTCTCTTCAGCGTTCAGGCTGAATGAGCGCCGATAGATCGGTCAGCGGGGCATGGTAACCCTGGGCAATCATCGCCGCCAGCCAGCCATTGGCTTGATCGAGCGTGGCGATCTTCCGCTCAACACTCAGGGTGAGGCATCCAATGGTGCCGGAGATGGCAATCTTCTGGCGCTGTGCTTGCGCACGAGCAGCACGATCATCGGTGAGCAGGAGCCAGCTTCGCTGTGTTGCAATCGCCAGGCACGCCCGCTCGCCGCGATGGAGACCTGCTTGCATCGCGCCAAACTGACGCAACTCCTGCTCGGTCATCGTGACGAGATGGAGCCAGCCGTCGGCAACGAATGGCACCACCTGTTGCTCGATCCCCTCAAAGAAAGAGTAGCCTTCGATCTGAGCTGCCTGGATCTCGGCGAAGACCTCGGTCGGCAGGTACAGTGTCCCAAAAAGTCGGTGGAGGAGCGTAAGCTGCTGAATGCGGGCGAAGTTCGAGAGTACGGTTGTATTACTGAGGATCTTCATTGGAGTGCCTGGCGTAGTGATTCTACCTCCGCCCTGGCTTCGTCGAGTGACGCGGGGCCGATGCGCAGAGGTATGCCACGTGCAACCAGTATCTCGCTCATTTGGGGCCAGCTCACCCCTGCCAGCATAGCAGCCTGGGCCAGTGAGATGTCTTCGTGCTGATAGCGATAGATTGCCAGGTTGACGCGCAGATCGGGCCGCGCCCGAAGCAGATGACGCAGCGCGTCTTCGATGACCGCATCCTCGCTCGCATAGAGCTGCGCGTTGACAAGATCTTGTGCAGTGGTCATACGTATGCTCCTTCCATCGGATGCGTGTCGCGGCCTATGCGCATGGTACTCACCGATCAACGACACTGCGATCCCATCAGGCCACCACATGCTGCGCGGTCGGTTGCTCCAATTTGTGCGCTTCGAGGTGGTGCCCCGAATGTACGCGCCAGTCCGGGGCGTTGATCGCAGGAGAACTCACGTTCCCGCATGTGGGATGCATGCAAGTATACCATGTCGATCAGGGTCGTCGGTGCCGCAGAAGCAGCGCCGTGCCCATGCGAGCGGGGAGGCAAGGGCATCGCCGCTTCTTCCGTGTATGCACCCGCCAGGGCACCCGCAAGGGGTACCCCTACACCGGCCCCCGACCCCCGGCCCCCGACCCCCGGCCCCCGACC
>NZ_RYFF01000084.1 GCF_004138165.1 Candidatus Chloroploca sp. Khr17 | reverse complement strand
AATACAAACGTATGCTCAAACCTATCATTCTAGCACGTTGGTTCTCGCCCTGCCTGCACGGAAAGTGCGGGAGAGCCAATTCCAGTGTGACAAATTCACAAAACACCCCGGCCGCGAGTGCCACTGTTCAGCTTCCTACGCTGAAGTCATCCCATTGGGTTCGTTGCGGTGACGTGGCGTTGATACCGTTTCAATGCCGAGTCGCCGCGTAGAGCATATGTAAGGGACAGGAGACCAAATGAAACGACAGCTTCTGATCGTTCTCGTCGGTGCGCTTGCCATGATTCTGGCAGCGTGTGGTGGACAAACTCCCCAGGCCCCGGCCTCGCCCGCTCCCGCCGATACGTCGGCTCCGGCAGCCCCTGCTGACACGTCAGCCCCGGCTCAGCCCGAGGCCACCGAAGCCCCGCCTGCGACCACGGCCCCGCCTGCTGGTGGTGTGACCGAGCAGCCGACCGCTGGTGGGCGCATCCAGACCATTCTTACCCGCGGCGAGTTGATCTGTGGCGTCAACCAGGTGCTGCCCGGCTTCGGCAACGTTGATAGCGCTGGCGAGTTCAGCGGCTTCGACGTTGACTTCTGCCGCGCGGTTGCTGCCGCTCTCTTTGATGATCCCACCGCCGTTCAGTTCCGCCCGCTGACCGCCCAGGAGCGGTTCACTGCGGTGCAGACGGGTGAGGTCGACGTGCTGATCCGCAACACGACCTGGACGCTGACCCGCGATGGTTCGGTCGGCCTTGACTTTGGCCCCGTGACCTTCTACGACGGCCAGGGCATGATGGTGCGTATCGACAGTGGCATCGAAACCCTCGAGGACATGGAGGGTGCCACCATCTGTGTCCAGAGTGGGACGACCACCGAGTTGAACCTGGCTGACAACTTCCGTGCCATCGGTGTGAACTTCACCCCGCAGGTCTTTGAGGATGCCGACCAGACGGCTGCCGCCTACGATGCCGGTCAGTGTGACGGCTTCACCACCGACAAGTCGGGCCTGGTGAGCTATCAGACCAAGCTGGCCGTGCCGGCCGACCACAAGATCCTCGACGTGACCATGTCGAAGGAGCCGCTTGGCCCGTCAGTGCTTCAGGGCGATGCGCAGTGGGCCGATGCGATCAACTGGATCGTGCTCGCGACCATTCAGGCTGAGGAATTCGGCATCACCTCCGAGAATATTGGCGACTTCCTGACCAGTGACAACCCCGACATTCGCCGCTTCCTTGGCGTCGAGGGTGAGCTTGGGCAGGGCGTTGGTCTGCCCAATGACTTCGCTGCCCGCATTATTAGCAGCGTCGGCAACTACGAAGAGATCTACAACCAGAACCTTGGCCCCGAGACACCGTTCAACCTGCCTCGCGGCCAGAACGCGCTCTACACCGATGGTGGGTTGCTCTACTCACCGCCCTTCCGCTAGAAAGCCCCTCGGCCCGTCTGCACCGGCAGACGGGCCACTCTTTATGCTGTGAGAGGAGCAAGCGATGGCAACTGCTGCGCCACCAGTGCAAAAGACAACCATCCCCTTCTGGCGCGACACGCGCATTCTGGCTGTTTTGTTTCAGGTACTCTTTGTCATCATTGTGGTAGGTGTGCTCTGGTTTTTCTACACGACGATGATGGCCGGACTTCGCCAAGCGAATCTCCTCCCAAGTTTTGCTTTTCTCTCCCAACCAGCAAGTTTCTCGATTGGTGAAAGTGTTATTGCCTACGACCCAAGCAATACATATGGCTATGCGTTGCTGATTGGGGTACTCAACACGATCCGCGTCGCTGTCGCAGGGGTGATTCTCGCCACCATTATCGGAATCATGCTGGGCATCAGCCGCCTTTCCGAAAACTGGCTGTTGCGCAATGTTGCCACGGTCTATGTCGAAATTGTGCGCAACGTGCCGCTCTTGTTGCAACTCTTTATGTGGCTTGCCCTGACCCAGACCTTTCCGCGCCAGCAAGATAGCATCAGTATTTTCGGGCTGATCTATTTACATAACCGCGGGGTCACGATGGCATGGCCCGAAACAGGCAGTGACTTTGGCGCGTGGGTTCCGTGGCTCTGGCTTGGTCTGCTGGCAGGCATTGCCTTTTATGTTGTGCGCCGCATCCAGTTTGCCCGCCGTGACCGCCCCGGTGTCGCGATGCCGCAGGCTTTTTTGCTTGCTGGTGCCGTCGTCACCATTGGCTATCTCTTTGTCGGCCTCACCAAGGGCGAGTGGCCGCTGACCCTCTCGGTTCCTGAATTGGAACGCTTCAATTTTGTTGGTGGCATCGGGCTCACCCCTGGTTTTGCGGCCCTCCTGATTGGCCTAGTGATTTATACCTCGGTCTTTATCGGTGAGATTGTGCGTAGCGGCATTCAGGCCGTCAATAAGGGACAACGCGAAGCCGCCCGTGCCCTGGGCCTGACCCCTGGGCAGACACTGCGTTTGGTTATTTTCCCCCAGGCCCTGCGCATTATGATCCCGCCGATGACCAGTCAGTACCTGAATCTGACCAAAAATAGTAGCCTCGCCGTCGCGGTTGGTTATCCTGACCTCTTCTCGATTGCCGGCACAACCCTCAATCAGACCGGCCAGACGGTGCCGGTGATTATGATGGTGATGGCGGCGTATCTCACGGTCAGCCTGGTGACGTCGTTGTTTATGAATTGGTATAACAAGCGCATTCAGCTCGTCGAGCGTTAGGGAGTAGCATGGCAACTGAGGTTTCCCAGAGTCAGGCCCGTGCGCCCCAACCAGGGATTGATGTTCCTGGCTGGCTGCGCAAAAATCTCTTCAGTACCTGGTACAACTCACTGATTTCGATCGTCTTGCTGGTGATCGTCTTTCAGGTTGTTACCGGTTTCTTCCAGTGGGCCTTTACTACCGAGGGCTGGATCGCGGCCGCTTCCAATGGACGCCTGATCCTGGTTGGTCGTTATCCTGCGGCTGAGTTGTGGCGCCCGCAATTGGCTCTCGCCCTCGTGGCCGTCCTGCTCGGCCTCAGCGGTGGTGTTTGGCGCGGGATTGCGCAGGCGCTGACGATTGGCTTTGCTGGGATGATGCTTGTGCTGACTGCCCTCTGGACGCAGTTGCCCCCGGCGAATCCACCAGCCCCACTGACGACCGAACTCGTGCTTGTTGGCATTGCCGCGCTAGTCGGTGGGGCGTATGCGGCGGGACGCGCAGGCGGTGAGCGGTTGCGCTGGCCGATTATTGCGGGCTGGTTTCTGGCCTACCCCATGATCATCCTGATCCTCCAGGGCTTTGGCGGCGCCACCGTCCCAACCAACCTCTGGGGTGGCTTGATGTTGACAATGCTGCTGTCTGTCAGTGGCATTGTGCTCTCGTTCCCCCTTGGGGTCTTGCTCGCCCTCGGTCGGCGCAGCAGTCTGCCCGTGGTCAAGTTCTTCTGTGTGGTCTATATTGAACTGATCCGCGGTGTTCCGCTCATTACCGTGCTCTTTATGGCCCAGTTGATGCTGCCCCTCTTTTTGCCCTCGGAAGTGCGCATTGACGCGGTTGTGCGTGCGGTGGTCGCGGTGACGCTCTTTAGTGCCGCCTACCTTGCCGAAAATGTGCGCGGTGGCCTTCAGTCGATCCCCAAAGGTCAGGTTGAAGCCGCACGTGCGCTCGGCCTCAATGTGGTGAAGACCACGCTGCTGATTACCCTGCCGCAGGCCCTCAAAGCGGTTATTCCGGTGCTCGTTGGGCAGTTCATCTCGCTCTTTAAGGATACCTCCCTCGTGGCGATCATTGGTCTGCTCGATCTGCTCGGCGTTGCCCGTGCCATCAATACTCAGCCCGAATGGCTCGGGTTCCCCGGTGGCGTCTGGCGCGAGACCTTCTTTGTCGTCGCGGTGATCTACTGGATCTTTAGCTTTACGATGTCACGTAGCTCTCGCCAGATCGAGGCGAATCTGAATAGAGGTGCAAGATGAGTGATAAAAGTGAAGATATTATCGTTTGCGAGAATGTAAGCAAGTGGTTTGGTGAATTCCGAGCGCTCAACGATGTTTCGATTCGGGTAAAGAAGGGTGAAGTGGTCGTCGTCTGCGGTCCTTCGGGCAGCGGCAAGAGTACCTTCATTCGCACGATCAATCGCCTGGAAGAACATCAGCAGGGTCGAATCGTTGTTGATGGGATCGAGATGAGCAACGATATTCGCAATATCGATGCCATCCGCCGCGAAGTCGGCATGGTCTTTCAACAATTCAATCTCTTTCCCCACCTGACGGTGCTGCAAAATGTGACCCTTGCCCCGGTCTGGGTGCGCAAAAAGACGCGCAAAGAGAGTGAGCAGCGGGCGCTCGAACTGCTGGAACGCGTCGGCATCGTCGAGCAGGCGTTGAAATTCCCTGGACAGCTTTCGGGTGGGCAGCAGCAGCGTGTTGCGATTGCCCGCGTACTCGCGATGGAGCCGCGTATCATCCTCTTTGATGAACCAACCTCGGCGCTCGACCCCGAGATGGTCAAAGAGGTGCTCGATGTGATGAAGACGCTCGCCAGCGAGGGCATCACGATGATTTGTGTCACCCACGAAATGGGCTTCGCCCGCGAGGTGGCCGACCGCGTCGTCTTTATGGATCGCGGCCAGATTGTCGAAGAGGGCACCCCCGAACACTTCTTCACCAACCCACATCACGAGCGCACCAAGCTCTTCTTGAGTCAGATCCTCTGAAATGATCGTGGAGCGCACAAACAGGCCAGCTTTGCTGGCCTGTTTGTGCGCTCCAAAAGACGCTAACGTCGTTCGATCAGGGCAAAGATCGTCCGCCAACCACCGACGAGGATCAGCGCGGCGATAAAGGTGACGACATAGAACGAGATCGGGCTAAAGCGCCCCATGATCGCCGCACGCACCAGCGAGCCAATGATGATGCCGCCACTCCAACCGAGCAGAGTCGTACGCAGCATACCACCAACATCCGAGGTGGAAGCATCGCTATAGGCCCCAACGAGTGGTGCCACCACGAGCCAGCCAGCCAGAAAGGGCGCGGCGGTACGTGCAACCTCAACCAAGGCTTCCGGGCCAATTGCGAGCCCGTGGCTCCCCCGTCCAATTGCCGCAAAGACCAGAAAAGCCACCACATCCCCGGTCACCAAACCTGCTGTGCGTACCGGATCAAGCTGTTTCGCAACACCAATGTTCATACAGGCTCCCTCATAGTATGTTCCCTGGCCGATGCTGGCTTGTGGATTGCAGCACCCAACTTCATACTGTTTCGCCGACCGCCCCACCTTGCAGTTGTGCTGCCAGCATCTGCATCTGAAAATTCGCGAGGCGCAAACGCAACGCCAGCGACGAGGCCAGATTCCAGACCACGGCATTGCCGAGGGCAGGATCATCTTCTAGCAGTGCACGTAACTGTTCACGCTGCAACACCAGCACCACCGCACCATCTAAACCAGCCCGTAGGGCGGCACTTCGCCGCCCACCGTCAATCAAGGCCATTTCGCCGGTGAGTTGGCCGCGCAAGACCGTCGCAAGCTGGCGCGGCGGGGTATGCTCGTCAACGGCACTTGTCCAGACTTCAACCGAGCCATCCTGGATCAGATAGAGATCGGTGCAGGCTTCATCAGCTTCAGCCACCATTGCCCCGGCTTGATGGACGCGTCGGCGCATCAGAGCTGCCAGACGCGTGCGTTGCGCGAGACTCAAACCACTGCCAAGATCCGAGTTGGCGAGAAAGCTAGCCACCTCACTCGTGATCACCGCCGACGTGGTTGAATCCTCCAGGCGCGTTGTAATGAGGGGCAACGCCAGGTACGAAGCCAGCATACGCCAGGTGAACTCAGGCGTCTCGAACTGCGGCCAGTGACCGGCCTTGGGCACAATGCGCAAATCAGCGCCAACCCACTCATCGGCGACAACCCCGGCATCACGCAGGGGAACGGTATTATCTTCGGCCCCCCAGATGACCAGCGCGGGCGTTTCCAGGTTGCGCAAGCGGCCACGCAGATCATTATCGCGCATCGCGGTATAACACTCGGCGCGCACACGACCCTGCCCGGGACGGCGCGCATCCGCCCGCAGGCGCAGATAATCAGCCTCGCTAATCGCACTCCGTTCGGCAAACGAGGCAGGGCGCATCAAGCGATCGGTGATGCGCAACAACGATGGTTCCATCGCCGAAACCAGGCGATCGGCAACCGCAAGGCGTTCAAGCATCGTAATCGGCGCAATCGCATAGGTAATCCACGCCGAGAGTTGCCCACTGATCGTTGGCGCGAGCAGCACCATGCGATCAATCAACTGGGGATAGCGCAGCGCCATGGTGATGCTGATCATCCCCCCCATCGAATGGCCTACCAGGGTTGCTGGGCTATCGGTAAATTCCTGAACGAGTTTGGCCAAGAGATCGACATACCGCATGATCGTGGTACGCGTAGGGAGACGTTCGGAATTGCCATACCCAGGCAGATCAACGGCAAGGCAATGAAAACGCCGGCTGAGAATAGGCAACAGCGGCGACATCGCATACCACGAACTTGACCAGCCGTGGATCAACAGACAGATCTGGCCTGTCCGCGGCCCATCTTCGCGCGCATAGATGCGCGTACCATCAATCGTAAAGGTAGGCATAGGCGTATTATACCAAAATGCATCGCGGATAGGGGCTTGTAGGCCGAGAATTGCCACAAAGCGCTATCAAGATAAACGCGGTTGCCGCCCACGTTTCACGCACGGGGTCGCAGGTCGCCGCCTAAGCGTTTGTGCGTTGAAAAAAGCCAGCGTAGCTGGCTTTTTTCAACGCACAAACCGAGAACAGCGCTTACGGGGCAAGCGCCGCGACAATCGTATCAAGATTGTGACGCATCATGCCAAGGTATGTCCCGGTAGGCGTGTCTGGCTCGCCCATGGCATCAGAGTAGAGTTCACCTCCAATGGCGACGTCACGGCCCTGGGCACGCACGGCCTGCTGCACGGCCTCGATGGTACGCGGTGAAATCGTTGATTCAACGAAGATCGCCGGGACGTTGTTTTCAACGATGAGCGTGGCAAGGGCCTGGATATCACCGACGCTTGCTTCGCTGGTGGTGCTGATGCCCTGCACCGCCTCCACCGTCAGCCCGTAGGCATGACCCAGGTAGCCGAAGGCATCGTGTGCTGTCACCAGGACGCGCTGCGCCGCGGGGATGCGCTCAACCTCGGCCAGCAGAGTGGCGTGGAGAGCTTCGAGTTCGGTGACATAGGCGGCTGTATTCGTGGCATAAAAGGCTGCATTATCAGGATCAAGCTCGCTCAGCGTATCACGAATGATCGAGGTGACTTCGATCCAGAGCTGAACATCATTCCAGATATGAGGATCGTACGGCTTGCCCTCTTCGGGCTCCCACTGCAACAGCAACTGCTGATCAAGTTGCTCGGCGACTGCGACCGTACGCACCTGCCCCCGTTCACCGATCTGCTTGAGCACCCGTTCAAGCTGTGCTTCGAGTTGCAGACCGTTGTAGAGGATGAGATCTGCCTGTTGGAAGGTCTGCAAGTCACCCTCGGTGGCAACATACGAATGAGGATCAAGGCCCGGGCCAAGCAAGGTAGTGAGTTCAACCCGATCTTGGGCGATATTCTGTACCATATCGGCAATTTGCTGGGTTGTTGCGACAACCTTGAGGGGCGCAGTCGGCCCATCGGTTGCGGGTGGCGCAACGTCAGCGGCAGGCCCACAGGCAGCAAGCAAAACAACGGCAACAATGATCAGACTAAGCATACGCATCAACATAAGGTCACGCTCCACGTCTTTTTTCAAATTTCGGCTTACCTAAATTTTATTTTAGCATACAGCAAAAATACTTGTCAAGCCTGCCTCTCAGTTCTTATTCAGCAGGGTAATCAAGAGTGCCGATCCCCCAAAGAGCGCCATAAACCCACCGACGATGAGGGCGATTGCCAGGATCCATGAGAGGAGGGCCCGCACGAGTGAGATCTGGTGTGCTTCAGCAAGGCCGATGATGCTCAAAAGCCCGGCCCATCCCCAGAGTCCCGCCTGTGTTGCATAGACTGTTGTGGTTATGTGGCTTGCTGAGGCTGGGAGGGCAAGTGCGATGATCCAGAGGGGAAGGCCGACAAGCATGGGCATACTTGACCAGACCAGGGCTCGCCGCACATGCCAGGGACTGGCTCGCCCCCCGAGCATCCACCCGCCGGCGCGCAACAATACCCCCCCGAGCATCAGGACGACCCCGCCAAAGAAAGGCCCTGTGAGCAGAATCAGTGCGAGCAGCTCACCATTGCTCAACTCGACGCCGAGCTCTCCCCAGGCGGCCCACCCAAAGAGCAGGCTTATGCCCGCGAATGCACTGAGGATCCACGTTTCAAGCGTTGAACGCAAGGCCAGCGCCGAGTGCAAGGCCAGGCGTGGCTGATACCAGATGGCGCGCCATGGATTGACATAACGATATTCTGGCGCGGTTTGCCCGGATGGTCGCGTGGGTTCATGAACGTCGGTGATGGTTGGCCTCTTTGGTTCGTTCATGCCCCGTCCATATCTCTCCGCCTCTCTTGCCGCAAAGCGCACAGAGATTATACCTTTTTTGAGGATAGTGGTGATATAGTAATCCTTACAGATAAGTGGGGCTTGTGCTGGCGAAAACGTCCAGCAAAGCTCGCTCTTTTCACCCGCACAAGAACAGTACAACAGAGGAGCAGTGCGTTATGGCTGAGCAGGCGACACCTCCAGCGTCGGTGGGTGCAGTTCATGAACGGTTGCCGTTGAAGACACGTTTTGCGTTTGGGGCTGGTGATGTAAGCCCTGGTATGGCGGCGATTATCGTGGGGTTTTTCCAGGCGCTCTTTCTGACGACGGTGGCCGGGCTTAACCCTGGCGCGGTCGGGCTTATTCTGTTGCTCAGTCGGGTGTGGGACGCGATTACTGATCCGTGGATGGGCCTGATTAGCGACCGGACGCGCTCACGGTTTGGGCGTCGTCGTTTCTGGATGCTGGTGGGGGCGGTGCCGTTTGGCCTGATCTATATGCTGCTCTGGTGGGTGCCACCGCTTGGTGAGACCGGGCGGTTTTTCTATTATCTGGTGGTCATTCTGGCCTTCAATACGGCGTATACGATCGTGAATGTGCCGTATACCTCGTTGACTGCCGAGTTGACGAGTGATTACGATGAACGCACTGCGCTCAATTCGTTTCGGTTTGCCTTTAGCATCGGCGGGAGCCTGATTGCCGGGGTGTTGCATGGCATTCTGATTACGCGTTTCTGTCTCGATCCGAATCGGTGCCTGCCAGCCGAGGCGCAGGCGGGTTATTTCTTGTCGGCGGTTATCTTTGGCGTTGTGATGATCTGGCCCTTTCTCTGGTGTGTGTTGGGGACGCGCGAGCGTTATACGCCCCCGGCAACGACGATGACGCTGCCGCTGCGTCAGCAATTCCAGATTGCACTGCGCAATCAACCCTTCCTCTTTGTCATTGGTGTCTACCTCTGTTCGTGGATGGCTCTTCAGATCACGCAAAATGTGATCGGTTTTTATTTAACTTTTTACCTGCGTCGGGCCGATATGTTCCCGATTGTGCTGCTGGCCGTGCAGGGTTCCGCCATGATCTTTCTTTTTGTCTGGAGCGCGGTGAGCCGTCGGATCGGCAAGCAACGGGTCTATTATATTGGCATGTGCTTCTGGATCGCGGTGATGTCCGGGCTTTTCTTCCTTGGGCCTGACCAGATTACGCTCGCCATTGTGCTGGCGGCGCTGGCGGGGGTCGGCATTGCGACGGCCTACCTGGTGCCCTGGAGCATGTTGCCCGATGTGGTCGATCTTGATGAACTGAATACCGGCCAGCGACGCGAGGGTATCTTTTACGGGGTGATGACCTTTACGCAGAAGACGGCGGTCGGGGTTGGCATTGCGTTGACGTTGCAGGCCTTGCAGTGGTACGGCTTCAATCGTGATCTCTTGCCCGGCGAACAACCCGAAAGTGCGCTGCTCGCCCTGCGCTGGATGATCGGCCCCGTGCCGACGGTGCTATTGGTGATCGGCATGATCCTGGTGTATCGTTACCCGCTTACACGGGAACGCCACGAGGCGATTCTGACGCAATTAGCTGAGCGCAAGGGCTGAACGTGCTATACTACTTCTACGGAAGTTCGTCCCGCAATAGAAAGAATATGTATGGCTTCGTTGCCAGTCCCTACCATTATTGAGCGTACCGCGCGTGGTGAGCGCTCGTGGGACATCTTTTCACGGATGTTGCAAGAGCGGGTCATTATGATCAGTACGCCGATTGATGATGACATGGCGTCACTCGTGGTGGCTCAGTTGCTGGTGTTGCAACATCAAGATCCTGAGCGAGATATCTGGCTCTATATCAACAGCCCCGGCGGCGTGATCCGTGCTGGCTTGGCGATTTACGATACGATGCAACTGATTACGCCTGATGTTTGCACGGTGTGCGTCGGGCGGGCGGCAAGTATGGCGACGGTGCTGCTCTGTGGTGGGGCGAAAGGGAAGCGTTTTTCCCTCCCCAACGCGACCATTCACTCGCATCCTGCCGGTGGTGGTGCCGAAGGCTATGCCCCCGATGTTGAAATTCAAGTCCGCGAAATGCTGCGTCTCCAGCGGATGATTCGCGAATTGATGGCGCAGCATACCGGCCAGACGCTCGAACGGATCGAGAAGGATTTCAACCGTGATGCCTATTTGACGCCTCAACAAGCGATTGATTACGGCTTGATTGACGCAATCCTTGACCCTGCGAAAAATGTGCGTTCTCAGTGATCCTTATCGGCCCGTGGTGGACTGAAAAAAGCCAGCTATGCTGGCTTTTTTTAGTCCACGAAAACTACGATTAAAGCCGTAATTTGGCCGCTAGCCACGTTACGGTGATGCCGATCGTTGTGGGTTCGCTCGGCAGCGAGACATGACTGGCCCCTTGGATCAGGTGAAATTCGCCCCAGCCTTCGCTGGTTACCCGCACTGCTTCAGCCGCTTCCTCAGGTACGACGGCATCCCTTCCCGCATAGATCAAGAGCAGTGGTGGCCGGGCCGCCTGGGCCTTCAATCGGCCCAGGCTTTCCATGAGATCCAGGTGATCAAAAAGATCCCATGTGCCAATCTCGGCCCGAATGCCGCTCGTCTGCCAGGCTTGCACGATATGGTAAAGCGTGCCATCGCGAAAGAGATGGAGCAACGTCGGGCGGAGGATGCGGAGAGCTTCGTTGCGCTGAACCTGGCGATATTCGTCGGCATTGAGGCGCAGCTGCGGCGCCACTTCCCAGAGTACCAGGGCATCACATGGCGCACCTTCGGCGACCGCACGGGCCGTCACCGCCCCGCCGAGGCTCATGCCGAGCAAGGCAACGCGGGCATAGCGCTCGCGAAGCCAGCGCGCCGGGCCGGCGACGCTCTCGAGGATCGCTGGATACGCCTGGGGGCGGGGACTTTCGCCGTGCCCATCGAGATCAATGAGCAGCACGGCAAGACCGTGTCCGATGCATTCGTCAGTTAGCCGCCACGCATAGAAGGTCTTGTCGCACCCCGAGCCGTGAGCGACACAAACTGCTGATCGCGCCCCGGTGCTTGGGGTGATATGCAGGGCAGGAACTGGGCCATAGGCCCCTTCGATCGCAACACGTTCAATCGTCCGATCAAGATATTGTCCGGGTTGCAACCGGAGGCGCGGGTTGAGTTGGGGGTGGCGCAGGCTTGCCAGGCCAACCTGGAGGGCCGTTGCCACGGGCAAACTCGTTGCCAGGGCCAGTGGCCCTGGCCGGGCCATTGCCAGAGCACCGACGCTGACCAACGGCCCCAGGCGGCCTAGCCCCCACCTCAACCCACGTAACTCACCCTGCCCGGCCAACCCCTCCATCAAGCCGAGCCAAAACCCGATCCCGCTGAGAAAAGAACGTAGCATAGTTTCTCGATCACCCTTCGCTTCACTCCTAAGACAAGGATTTAGGAGCTAGAAAATAGGAAAGAGCCGAGCGCATCAGGACGCGATGGAGGCATCCAATTCGATAGTACTTGGTCTTACGCCCGGACGACGGCGATCGTGCGTCCCTGCGGCGAGATGGCCGTCTCCACCGTGGTGCGCTGGGCGATGGGGGGTTGGCCGCTGCGCCGGTCGAAGACGACCAGCCAGCCTCGTTCGAGCCCCAGCCCGGCGAGGTACAGGTCGAGTTGGGCCAGCCCCTCGTCGCGGGGGTCGGCCTCGCCGTCGCGCCAGACCTTGAGTTCCATGCCCATCGTAACGGGCTGCGGGCCACCATAGCGCAGGCAGAGGTCCATGCGCCGCGTGCCGATGGCGTACTCGCGGTCGAGCGAGCCGTTGCCGTTGACGACGCGGTGCAGGAAGGCCATCAACACCAGGTGTGGGGCAATCTCGTGATAGTGGACGCTGCCGAGTAGGGGCTGGCCGTGTTGCCGCCAGAAAGCGAGGAACGCATCGAGCAGCTT
>NZ_RYFF01000083.1 GCF_004138165.1 Candidatus Chloroploca sp. Khr17 | reverse complement strand
TGATTGCGCTCATTCAATCGCAGGTGCCGAACCAACTCCAGGGTCGGGTGCTTTCCCTGCTGAGTACCGTGATGGGCTTGGCGGCCCCGCTCGGGCTCGGCCTGGCAGCACTGCTAGGCATGTTCATTGGCGTACGGGGGATTTTCATCGTCGGCGGATTGGCCTCGGCGACCATCTGCTTGCTGGGGTTCGCGCTCCCCGATCTGCTCAGGATCGAGGATCAACCACTCAGGGCCGAGCGCACCCATGCGGCTAACGTGAACCTAGCCGATAGGCACTAGCCGATAAACCCGGCAAGGGGCTCTGAGCGAACCAGGTTCGCTCAGAAAACCCTTGCCCGTTGAGCCTCATGCATAATCAGCCTTCGCTTCGCTCACGGTCTGCGGTGGTCGACGGACGGGCAGATCCGTCGCGCCGCGCAGCATGATAGGCATGCGTCAAGGGTCATTGGGATCGCGGATGTTTACGCTGAGGGCGACATCGACGTATCGGTCTCCTGGTCGATGTGAGCTCCAAGATGCTCCGGCGTGGCTGATGCCTACGGTCTGGCCGCTTGCTACGCTTCAAGGAGTAAGCGCTGCGGCTGTCGCTTCCGCGTGGGTGAGGTTTCTGGGCTTGAGCGCCAAACCGCCCAATGTACCTGCTACAAAGAACAGGAGGTAATCGAACACATTGGAAGACACATTCCATTGCACCCGATTTGCCGAAGTATCTTGACAAACCTCCGTCATCTGATATAGTAACTAGTAACTAGTAACTAGTAACTAGTTACTAGTTACTAGTTACTAGTTACTATATTGGTGTGAGGGTGTGATGGAAGAACGACTACTTATCCTGGGCCTGTTACGCAGCCACGAGATGCACGGCTACCAGCTGCACGACGTCCTGGCCGATCGCGCAATCACCGCGGTCCATCTGAGCAAGGCCAATGCCTACAAGCTGCTGAACAAACTCGCTGAGGAAGGCCTGATTGAGGCTTCGGAAGAGCGCGAGGGCAATCGCCCGGCTCGGCGAGTCTACCGCGTGACGCTTGCGGGCGAGGCGGCCTTTCAGGCGATGCTCCGGCAGTTGCTCGCCGCATACATCGAACCGGAGTTCCCCAGTATCGCGCCCATGAATTTCATCGGCGAGTTGCCGCCAGCGGAAGCATTGGAGCTGTTGCACCGGCGCCGCACCCAACTTGGCGAGCGGATCACGCAGCTCGCGAACATCCCCGAAGCCGATCGGGTCGCCCATCTGAGTGTCGATTTCTTTTTCCACGTTTATCGCGTCGAACAAGCCTGGCTTGATCGGATGATCGAGCGTATCACCAGAGAGGTTGCGCAATGAACAAGCGACTCGCTGCCGTGTTGAAGGTTTTCGGAGTGGTCGTGTGTGTGCTTGCGATTCTTGTCGCTGTAGGCCCGTTCTTGATCCCGGTCGCGCCGCTTGAGGGATTGGGGTCTGCGGCCGAGGCCGCCCAGGCGGAGAGCGATTTTGTTACCGTGCCCTTCGCGGGCACCGACGGAATCGAACTGCACTACCTTGCGAAACAGACTCCAGCCGGCACTGCTGAGACGACGTTTGTGCTGCTGCACGGCTCGGTCTTCAACGCCTACACCTGGGATGCCACGTTCGACTTCTTCGCTGAACAAGGTCGGGTGATCGCCTATGACCAGATTCCCTACGGGCTGAGTGAGAAACTGGTCGAAGGCGACTGGAGCGGGCCGAATCCCTACTCCGCCGATGCTGCCGTCGAGCAACTCTTCGCCCTGCTCGACACGCTTGAAGTAGGCAAGGTGGTGCTGGTGGGCAATTCCTACGGCGGGGTTCTGGCGGTGCAGGCTGCCCTGGCCCGGCCCGAACGGGTCTCCGGGTTAATCCTGGTCGATCCGGCGGTCTATGTTCAGGAGGAGATGCCGGCCTGGTTGATGAATCTGCCGCAGGTGCGCCACGTCGGGCCGCTGCTGGCCCGCGAGATCGGACAGAGCGAGGACTTTATTCGCCAGACCTATCTCGACCCGGAGCAGATCAGTGCCGAGCGCATGGATCGCACCTTGATCCATACCCAGGTTGCGAATTGGGACAATGCCCTCTGGGAATACCTGCGGGTCTGGGGCACCAATTCGTCCGATTACAGTATGCGCATACCCCAGATCAGCCAGCCGGTACTGGTCCTCAGCGGCGATAGCGACACCGTTGTGCCGGTCGAGCAGAGCCGACGGGTCGATGCCGAGCTTCCGCAATCTGAACTGGTCATCCTGGAAGCCTGCGGGCATGTACCGCAGGAAGAGTGCCCGGACCTGTTCGAAACAGCCGTCGCTGATTGGCTGAGCCGTCAGGACTGGTAATCAAAGGAGTGCCGGGGCTGTTCGTTGCGACAAAACCGCAACGAACAGCCCCGGCGTTTTGTTTCCGGAGCGAAGCTCCGATCGCCCACGTTTCTCCAGGCTATCTCTTATCAACAGTAGCAAAACGAGGAATACCGATCTATAGAGGTCAAAGACGCTGATGTAGCCGCGGTTGCTCGTCATTCCCTTGCCCCGCAGACCATCAACCAGCGCCTGAGTGAAGAGCGTCAGCCGACCGCGTCCGTTGCAGGGCGGCAAGTGTTTTCATAGCTTGTTCGGCGTGATCGATGGGGATAAAGAGGTGGTCGTGGTAGGCCCCTGCAATGATGTTGCAGCTGAGGCCGTCATTGCGCAGGGCGGTGGCGATGGCGGCGGTGAGGCCGACTGCGTGCAGGTCGGAGGTGACGGTCAGGGTGATCCAGGCGCATCGTGCGAGGATGGGGAGCTTGGCTTCGTGGGCGGCGGCTTCGGTGATGACCAGTGATTGTCCTTCGGCTTCGTGGATCGAGGCGATGATCGGCGCTGGTGCAACGATGGTGCCTTCGGGGACGCTGGTGAAGACGTAGACCCCTGGGTGCAGGTGCGGGTTGAGGGTGCTGAGCAGGGTTGTTAGATCGGCGATGGGGGTAGAGGGGGCGCTGCTCGGTGGTTGGTGTGGGTGTGGTATCGTCGCTGGTGCGTTCTGTTTGGTGGAGGCCGGAGCAGCGGCGGTGATGGTCGGTAGCTCGCTGTGGTTATGGTGTGGCAGTGTAGTGCCCTGGGGTTGGGGCGAGGGGGCGCTGCCTGTTGATGGAGTCCAGCGTTCGCTGAGATGGATGGTCGCGTGCCAGAGGTGCCGTTGGAGTGCGGGATTGTGGGCGTGACGGGCGGCGGTGGCGTGTTTGGTGCGGTCGAAGTAGGCCCCGCTGAGGCCCCGGAGCTCGGGGGCGGTGGCGAGGTGTCTGACACTGTGGGCTGCTTCGGCGGCGGTGAGCATAAAGTGCCGCATCAGGTTGGTCATCAGCGGATAGATGCGGTTTCCCTCGGGCCAGAGATTCCAGATGTTGGTGTCGACGTGTCCGGGGTGGACGACGTTGACGGTGATGCGGGCTGGATCGAGTTGGGCCGCAAGCTCTTGCGTCGCGTAGACCTGGGCCAGTTTTGAGCGGGCGTAGGCTTTGAAGCCAGCATAGCCACGTTCGAGTTGCAGGTTGTTGAGGTCGAGGCGGGCGTACTTATGGGCGTCAGAGCCGACGTTGACGATGCGTGCCGTTGGGGCGGCGTGCAGCAGCGGCAAGAGCAGGCGCGTCAAGAGGAATGGCCCGAGGTAGTTGGTGGCAAAGGTCAACTCGAAGCCGTCGGTACTCTCTTCGCGGTTGAGGCGAAAGGTACCGGCATTGTTGATGAGCGTGTCAATCCGTGGGTAGCGCGCGGCCAGTTCGGCGGCACAGGCATGAATCGCAGCGAGTGAGGCGAGATCGAGGTGGATCGTGTCGATCTGCTCGTTGCCACTCGCGGCGATCAAGGTGGTACGCACGGCTTCGGCTTGCGCCAGATTGCGGCAGGCAAGCACGAGATGCAGCTGGTGATGCGCAAGGAGGCGGGCTGTTTCGTAGCCGATGCCGCTTGTCGCCCCACTGATTACGACGATTGGTTTTTCGTTTGACATAAGAATACTCCAGGGGGATGTCACGTTTACCGTCCAGATGCAATACCTTGCAAATAAGCTCACGCCAAGCCGCCAAGGGTTAGCGCACCTCCACGAAAAACGTTGCGCCTTTGCGCCTTTGCGTCAAAAAACCGCCTTATTTGTAAGGTATTACGTCTAGATGAAATCTCAACGCCCTTTGCGTTTTTGCGTCAAATGATCAGAAAGCATCGTTGCTAGACTCATCATTAGTCTGCCAACGATGTTTCCCAATAGTTTGCCGCAAAGAACGCAAAGAACGCAAAGAACGCAGAAGGTCGGAAGACCTGTTTGGGGCGCAGAACGACAAGGAAATGCCGTTCCTCATGTGAACACGTACGACGGACAAGATTTAGGATACGAGCATCAACGCCAATGGCGTATGTTCAACGCGACGGAGTTTCAGCTAAGGTTGCCCGCGCTGCTTCAAAGAGACTGACGAGACCGCGTGCAGTTTCGGCGGCGCGAAACTGCGGATTCCACGCTTCGCCGGAAAGGACATCGCTGATGACAAAGCCAGCGGCGATCTCGACCTGGCGGAGGTGGGCAACGGCAAAGAGGGCCGCTGTCTCCATTTCGACGGTTAACACACCTTCTTGTTGATAGTGGGCAATCTCGGCGCGGGTTTCGCGAAAGGGCGCATCGGTTGTCCAGGTTGAACCGCGAGGAGGTGTGAGGCCATGCTGGTGCAGGGCAGCAGCGAAGTCTTCGGTCAACTGGTGCGTAGGGAGGGCTGGTGCGTGGGGGTCGGCCAGATAGTGATGCGACACGCCCTCATCGCGAATCGCCGCGGTGCAGATCGTCAGGTCGCCCACGGTCAGATTGGGGGTAAGACCACCGGCGGTACCAATATTGATAAAGCGACGAACCCCCATCGCCACGAGCAATTCCATCGTCATCGCCGCAGCGGGTGCGCCAATGCCAAACTCAGCCGCGAGCACGACTGAACCCCCGGTCGAAGGGAGCGGATAGAGCATCCCGGTCACACATGGAATGCGTGAGGGTTGCTCGGTGTCTACGACGTGGCGTAAGAGGGCACGTTGGTAACAGAAGATGGCTGCGGCAGGCTGCAAAGAGCCAGGGGCAAGCCCGACGTTGCGGAAGTAGTCGAGGTGATCCTCTGGGCTGAAATGGGCTGGTGAGTCGTGTTTTGCGGGGTGCCGCGGAATGGGCATAGTGCATCTCCTTCTTGCGACCTAATCTTTTTAGTATAGCCCTTGTTGCAATGAGAGGCAATGGCGCTTGACAGCTTGCCACTTGCCCGTTATGATGGTGTCTAATAGACACTAATAGCGAGGGGGCGTCATGCGACTAGAGGATCGGCGTACGGCTGAAGGCATTCTCTTTACGGATCAGTATCAACTCAGCATGGCCCAGCTCTATTTTCGCCAGGGCTTGCATGAGCAGACCGCACAATTCGATCATTTTTTTCGGCGGTATCCTGATTATGGTCTGCATGCTGCCGGTTATTGCATCAGCGCCGGGCTCGCCTGGCTGGTTGACTGGATGCAAGAGGTGTCCTTTCGTGAGGAGGATCTCGCCTATTTGCGTGCGCAACGCAACGCGACGGGTGGCCAACTCTTTGGTGATGATTTTCTGGCCTATCTGAAGGGCTGTGGTGGTTTTGGCAGTCTCAGCCTCTGGGCGATTCCCGAGGGACGGGTGGTGCATCCTGGGGTGCCGTTGAGCATTGTGCGTGGCCCGCTCGCCATGGCGCAGATCCTCGAAACGGCGCTGCTGAATCAGCTCAATTACCAGACCCTGATTGCAACCAAGGCGGCGCGGATCCGTGAAGTGAGCCGGGCGAGCATGGTGCTCGAGTTCGGGTTGCGGCGAGGCCAGGAGCGTGGGGCGAATGCAGGGACACGGGCGGCGCTGATTGGCGGGGCCGACTTTACCTCGAATGTTGGGCTTTCAAGTACGCTCGGTGTGCCACCCAAAGGCACCCACGCTCACTCGCTCGTGCAGGTCTTTCTGGCCCTTGGGTCAAGTGAATTGGACGCCTTCCGCGCCTATGCCGAGGTCTATCCTGATGATTGCCTCTTGCTGGTTGATACAATCAATACGCTTGAGAGTGGCCTGCCCAATGCGATCCGCGTCTTCGAGGAGTTGCGGGCAAAGGGGCATCGTCCGGTCGGTATTCGCCTCGACTCGGGTGACCTGGCCTATCTCGCAATCCAGTCGGCCCTTTTGCTAGATCGGGCGGGCTTCCCCGAGACGGCGATTGTGCTTTCGAGCGATCTTGACGAACTGGTGATCTGGCAGATTCAGACGCAGATTGTCGAAGAGGCGCGGCGCTATGCGGCTGATGCCGACGCGATTCTGCGTCGTCTGGTGTATGGGGTTGGAACACGGCTGGTGACGTCGCATGGCGAAGGTGCGCTGGGAGGTGTCTACAAATTGGTGGCGATGCAGAGCGGTGGAACGTGGCGACCCGCGATCAAATTGGCCGATACGCCTTCCAAAATAACTAATCCGGGGCTCAAGCAAGCCTGGCGGATCTATGATGATCGTGGTCAGGCGACCGCCGACCTCTTGACGCTAGAGGAAGAAGATCCGACGAAGGCCGAGCGGCTCGTCTTGCGGCATCCCAGCGATTATACCCAGCAACGCATGCTGGAACGTAAGGATTTGCGGGCCATCGAGCCGTTGCTGGTTCAGGTCCTGGATCAAGGGCAACTTGTGGCCCCGCTGCCGACGCTTGAGGCGATCAGGGCGCAGCGTGATCATGACATTGCCGGCCTTGATGTGGGGGTGCGGCGCATTATGAATCCCCATATTTACCATGTCTCGTTATCGCAGTCGTTGTGGGATCTCAAGCAGGACTTGCTTGCGCAGTTGAGGCAGGGAGTATGAAGAAGCCAGTCGTTTTTTTGACCCGCCGTTTGCCGACGGCAGCCATGGAGATGCTCGCGGCGGCGTGTACCATCACCCTCTGGGATGACGAGGTGCGCCCGTGCCCTCGTGAGGCCTTGCTGGAAGGAGTCGCCGAGGCCGAGGGCGTCTTGACGCTGCTCACAGATCGGGTTGACGACGAATTGCTGGCTGCGGCACCGCATCTGCGGATAGTGGCCAACATGGCGGTTGGCTATGACAATCTTGATCTTGCGGCGTGCCGGAGGCGGGGGGTGCAGGTCAGCAATACACCTGGCGTAGTAACGGAAACAACGGCGGATCTGGCGTGGGCGTTGATGCTTGCCGCCGCCCGGCGCATTGTTGAAGGGCAGAAATTGATCGAAGCGGGCGGATGGGGGCCCTGGTACCCAATGCAGATGGTCGGGGTCGATATCTATGGAACCAGGCTTGGTGTGGTAGGTGCCGGACGCATCGGCCAGGCCGTATTGCGGCGGGCGCAGGGGTTCGGCATGGCGCTGGGCTACCATAACCGTACGCCCAACTCCGAAGTCGAAGCGGCTACTGGGGCGACGTACCTTGCGCTTGATGAACTGCTGAGCAGCAGCGACGTTGTGGTGGTGACGGTGCCCTTGAGTGACGAGACCCGGGGCATGTTCGGGGCACGCGAATTTGCCTTGATGAAGCCGACGGCGATCTTTGTGAATGTAGCGCGTGGCCCAATTGTGCGCGAGGCTGAACTGGTGGCTGCCCTGCAAGCCGGACGGCCGCAGGCTGTCGGCATTGACGTCTTTGAGCGTGAACCAATTGGCCCTGATCACCCCCTGTTGCGCCTGCCCAACTGTGTTGCCGTGCCGCACATCGGGAGTGCGACCGTCGCAACGCGCACCCGGATGGCGACGCTCGCCGCCGAAAATGTAGTGGCAGTCTTGACGGGCAAGCCCGCACCGTCGCTGCTGAACCTGTAACACCTTGGGCATAACGTGTTGACGCAAAGGCGCAAAGCTGCGTATGCAGATGCATCAGACCTTAGCGCCTTTGCGCCAAAAACACGCCAGGCCGCTGAAGCTGACCTGGCGTGTTTGCTCCTCAACCGTGGTTGAGAATTTACGGCCCATGCATGGGCAACCTGGTCAGGAAGGTTGCCCATGAGAGCGTCTGAACAAGGCGGGGCTCGCCGGGGGCATAGATGAGGCGTGGAGCAACACAGAAGCAGGTATAGAGCGGATCGGTGGTGGGTGCATCTGGGCGCTCTGCCTTGAGAAGAGTTGTTTCGTCGAGCAGTGCCTGATCAACAAACCCGTGTGGACGTGAGAAGTATGGCTTTAAGAATGTCATAACCCTTCTCCTTCTTTTTCCAGTTGACCACTCGAGCTTGAAACGAGTGCCCAGACTGTGCTAGAGTGTGTTGGGTTGACATGCTTAGGATACCATGATCAAGAGGAAAATGCTACTATCACAAATGCGGTTCCGGTTGTTGCTGCTGCTGCTGGTGTTGCTGCTCTTGTTGAACAGTTGCACCCCATTTGTGGCTGCCCAGCGACACGATGTGGCGCAAGCTGCTGCCCTGTTGGAGCCAGCGGCACTGGCTGTGGCGCAGCCTTCGACTGTTGTTGCCGCGTACGAGCAAGCATTCGCTTACCGGCAAGCCAAACCAACGCCGACCCCTGTTGCCCCATTTACAGATGACCCCTTTGTTGCGGCCCAGGTCGCGGCGATGTTGCCTGCGTATGTGACTGATCTCGAACAGGCTGCGGCCTGGGAGCGTTACACCATTGTGGCGGCGCTTAGCCCTGATCAGCAGCGCGTGCGTGGCACAGTCCAGATCCTCGTCACGAATCGTACGGCACAACCGCATCCGCGGCTTGTGTTTCATCTCTATCCAAACCATCCTGATTTTGGCGGGCGGCTTGATGTCACGTCGGCGACGATCAATGGCGTACCGGTGGCGTCGGGGACGGCCTATGATGATAGTCTTTTCTGGCTGGAACTGGCTCAACCGTTGCTGCCAGGGGCGACGGTTGACGTTGACATGAGTTTTGTGGCGCGGACGCCGCGCAATGCGAGTGCGCGCACTTTTGGTGCCTTCAACCAGGAAGCTGGCCTCTGGTCAATGGCGAATTTTTATCCGATCCTGGCGCGTCAAAGGGCTGAGGGTGGTTGGGACGAGCGCCCCATCGAGAGTCGGGGCGATTTTGTGGTGAGCAGTACTGCCCTGTATGATGTGACTATTGATGTGCCGGTTGACTGGACGCTGGTGACGACAGGGGTTGTGGTGGCGCGTGAAGCCGTCAATCCTGGCGTGCGGCGCGAGCGTTTTGTGAGTGGCCCACAGCGCGAATTTTATCTGGGGGCAACCCGTGGGTTGGCGCAGGTCAGTGGCGACGTCGCTGGAACCCGCATTATCAGCCACTATCAACCGGCCCATGCTGCGGCGGGCAAGCGTGCGTTGCAGGTGGCTGAACAGGCGCTGCGGATCTTCAATGCACGGTTTGGACAATATCCGTTAGCTGAACTTGAAGTGATTGAAGGGGCGATGACCACCTTCCTGGGGATGGAGTACCCGGGGGTTGTCTTGATTGACCAGCAGCTCTATGCCCGCAATGCGCGCGGGCTCGAGACGACGGTGGCGCATGAAATCGCGCATCAGTGGTGGTACAGTCTGGTTGGCAACGATGCGCAGGGCGAAGCCTGGCTGGATGAAGGCATGGCGAGCTACGCACAAATTCTGTATTATGAGGGCATCGGTGCGTTTGATATTGCCTTGAGTGAGCTCGAAGGGTTTCGCGATATGTACCGTCAGGTACGCGAGCGAGGGCGCGATGTCCCGTTGGCAACCCCACCTTCGGAGCTCAGGGGCATCTATGTGCCGATTGTCTATGGCAAAGGGGCGCTCTTCTTTCACGCCTTGCGTGCGGAGATCGGTGAAGCGGCGTTTGCCCGGTTTCTCCAGAACTACTATGCTTTTGGGCGCTACCGCGATCTCGTTGGTGACGACCTGTTGCGGGTGGCCGAAGAAGCCTGTGCGTGCGATCTTGCCCCATTGTATCGTGACTGGGTTTTGACGGCAGCGCCTGTTCTTTAGTGGGCCTGCGATGCCCAAATCTGACCTCGCGGTAGGGCTGTGGGTGCCGCAGGCACCCACAGCCCTACCGCGAAGCAAAACTATCCCCAGGGGTAGGGTATGTGCGTGGCGGTGATGGTATGGTTTGATCGGGATTCTGTCTAGTTATGGAGTTTGCAATGATGCGAATGAAAACACTTGGCTTTGCCCTCTTGCTTGCCGTTGCCATGATCGTGACGCTGTTTGGCCCAGGTCATCCGGTGGCGCTTGCCCAGAGCGATGAGCGCTGTTTTGCCGAGACGGGCTATTGTATTAGTGGTACGATTCGTGAATACTGGGAACAGAATGGCGCTCTGGCGGTCTTCGGGTTGCCGCTTGGCCCCCAGCAGGCGATGATGGGCGAAGATGGGGTCATGCGTCAGGCGCAGTGGTTTGAGCGCCACCGCCTTGAAATCCACCCGGAGAATGCGGCCCCGTACAATGTGTTGCTTGGGCGCATCGGGGTGGATACGCTTGGTCGCCAGGGCCGTGATTGGCAAAGCTTCGCACGCCCTGATAGCGCAGCCGAGGCCGATGCCGAGCGCTGTGCCCTCTTCCGCGAGACAGGCTTCATTGTCTGTGACGAATTCCTGACGGCATTTCGGAGCTATGGCCTGAACTTTACTGGGCGGCCTGGCATTACGTTTGAAGAGAGCCTGGCGCTCTTTGGGTTCCCCATCTCGCAGCCGATGACTGAAGTTATCGAGGGCAAAGAGTATACCGTGCAGTGGTTTGAGCGGGCGCGCTTCGAGTTGCACCCCGAAAATCGGCCGCCGTTCAATGTGCTGTTTGGGCGCCTTGGTGCCGAGACCATTGAGGCTCCGGCAAGGGCTCTTCAGCGTGGCCCGTGGCAACTCGTGGCTTTTGGCAATGTCAATGCGCCGCAGGCGGCGTACGCTGGTCAGGCTTCCACGCTTGCCTTTGATGGGGAGCGTGCGAGCGGCTCGACCGGGTGCAATACCTTTGGTGGAGCGTACACGGTCAATACCAATCAATTGAGCTTTGGCCCGTTGATCTCGACCTTGATTGCCTGTGCCGAGCCGACGGTGGATGCGCAGGAGCAGGCGATCTTTGCGGCCCTGCAAAATGTGCGTTTGTTCACGTTGGCGGGCAACGATCTGCGGATCAGCTATGATGACGGGCGGCAGGCCCTGGTCTATCGGAATATCGGTGCGGCGGCGCTCGAGGCTGGTGCGTGGCAACTGGTTGCGTTTGGCGATACCAATGCGCCTCGCCCTGCTGCGGAAGAGCCTGCCACGATCATGTTTGACGGGATGCGCGTCACGGGCCGCACGGGTTGTAACAACTTCAATGGTGGGTACAGCCTGAACGGGACAACCGCGACCTTCCAGCCGTTGGTGACGACGCTGGCGTTGTGTACGAGCGATACCCTGGCCGCGCAAGAGCAGGCGGTGCTGGCGGCGTTGCAGGGTGCGCGGCCATTTGCCATTGTCAACAACGAGTTGCGCATTGCGTATGATCAGGGTCGCCAGACGCTGGTCTATCGCCCGAGTGCGACTCGGCAGAGTGTGGTAAGTGGCACTGTGACGTACCTGCCACGGATTGCCCTGTTGCCCAACGCGATTGTTCAGGTACAACTGGTGGATATCTCGCGGGCCGATGCCCCGGCGGTGGTCTTGGCGAGCGACACCTATGTGTCGGGTGGGCAGCAGGTACCTCTGCCCTTTGTTTTGCCCTTCAACCCGGCGCAGATCAACCCGGCCTACACCTATGCGGTGCAGGCGCGGATCACGATTGATGGCCGGCTGAGCTTTATCTCGACGACCCAGAACCTGGTGATCACCCGGGGGAACCCGACGACGCTTGAGGTGCTGGTGAGTCCGGTGTAATGTGATTGTTGCATGCGACCTCACAGGTCTTAACGACTTGTGAGGTCTCATTGGCGCTCACCCTGAACGTTTTTGGCTGGCGATGCCCGATTCCCCCCACCCCCAACCCCTCCCCCACGAGTGGGGAGGGGCGTTTTCGCGCCGCACCATGAGGTGTTTGCACGCCCCGCCATGGTGCGAGAAGGGGCATGGGGGTGAGGGAGAGAAGGCATTGGGACGCGATCTGACTTGCATCGTGCGTGACCCCAAGCCTGAGGAGGATGATGATATGAGTGATGGACGTGGATCAGCGGCCCCTTCGGCGCGGACGATCCTGTTTGAGGTTGGGGGCGCGATCCTGGGTGGCATACTTGGAGCCGTGGTGATTGGTGGATTGATTTATCTGGTCGCGGGCTTGCTTTTTGCTCAGCAACTCGGTATGGGTTTGTTGACCGTGGGCGTGTTGGGGGCCTCGTTTGGGTTTGGGATTGGGGCCGGATTGGGGACGGCGCTTGTTGGGCGGGCGTTTCAACAGGGCGGCAACCTCTGGTTGGCCCCGGTTGCCGGCGGCCTCTCGTCGGTGGTAGCCCTCTTTGGGATGCGGTTGCTCAACCTGGGTGGTTTGGGCGAACTGTTGATTGTTGGCCTGCTACTGCCGCTGGTGGTGGTGGTCGTCGTCTATAATCTGCAAACGAGGCGCTGAACTGATCCCGAGCTAAACCCAATACTTTTCAAAGATACCGTTGGCAAACTTGGCCCTCTTGAGCGATACTACTGGTATGGGCAGTCGAACGTTGGCCCAGTGAGGAGGGAGTGCGATGTCGCTGAAACCACAACCGTCGCGACCGATGCCAGAAGATCTGGCACGACTCGGTGAACTGCTCCTGCCTGCGGAGAGTCCCTACCGTCTGATTGGCGAGCG
>NZ_RYFF01000017.1:16638-113681 GCF_004138165.1 Candidatus Chloroploca sp. Khr17 | reverse complement strand
AGACCGACATGACGAAGCGCCCGCGCGACGGGGCGCGTCCTGATGCCACTGCGTAGTCCCTAATGTGTATCGGTCTCAGGAAGCCCTTCTTTGGGCTATGTCAAAGTGATAGCCCATCTTGGATGCTTCTGAAGAAATGATCCAACGCTTCAGGAGGACACGATGGATCGAACGCAATATAGCACGCTGGTCGAAGCCCTTGCCGTGGTTCCCGACCCAGAACGCCCGTAGCAAACGCTCCCCTTGAACCATGTTGCTCACCCTCCTATACGCACGGGGCAGCCCCACAGACGCTCGCAGCGCTGCGCAACAGTCTCTTTGACGTAGCCCTGCACAAGATCATTGTAACTGTTCACACTTGTCCTGGGAGCGAGGGCGTCCCGCCCTCGAAGGCATCCCGAGGGCGGGACGCTCTCGCTCCCAGGCTTTGCCTGTTACCCCAAGTGTGAACAGTTACAGATCATTCAGCAATTGCCAACATTCCCGCAGGGTGGTACCATACCAAGACAGTCACGCTGTACCATTGCTCATGGCGACCCGAGGTAGCCCTATGGCCTTTGCTGGTTTTTCGACCGATACGCTCGTGAGCCTGCCACCTGAACTCTTTAGCGAGGTCATTCCGAGCATTACGCTGCCAAGTGAACTCAAGGTGACCCTCCATATCTTCTATCGGTTGAGTCGGCAGCGGGTTACACCGCGGCGTGTTAGCTGGGACGAACTCCACAGCGATGTGTTGCTGCGCCGTTCGTTGCGGAGTGTCAGCAAACTGCGTCCGTTCGATGACTTGCTCAGCGAAGGATTGGGGGCCGCCGTGCGCCGGGGCACGCTGTTGCACCTAGCGCTCCCGATTGAAGAGCGGGTGCATAATTGGTATCTGGTGCATACTACGCTCAACCGTACTTGGGTTGAACGCCTCACGAGCGCACGCACGGTGCTCGCCCCGACAAGTGAATTGCCCGAACGCCCGTCGGTGATCGGGCTCTACGAGCAAAATATTGGCCTGGTCACCCCGATGCTGGTTGATGAACTACGCGAAGCCCAAGAGCGTTACCCCCGTGAGTGGATCGAAGAAGCCATGCGCGAGGCGGTACGCTCGAATGCACGCTCGTGGCGCTATATTCGTAAAGTGCTGGAGAGGTGGGCTGCCAATGGACGACAAGATGCGGCGGATCGCGCCCAACGACCTATCGATATCGACAAATATACCAGCGGCGAGTTCGATGGACTCTTCCGCCGCGGCAGCGATGAATCCGATCTCTGACCAAGCCCCCGATGAGCCTGAAGAGGTCTGCCCTCGCTGCAAAGGGGCAGGCTATTATTTGCTTGCGGTTCCCTTTGGGCATCCCGAGTTTGGTCAGTTGATTACCTGCCACTGTCGCGCCGCCGAGAAACAACAACTTCGTCGCCAGCATTTACTCGAAATAAGCAACCTCGGGCCGTTTAGCGGCAAGACGTTCGAGAACCTTGATGCTGGCGTGCCGGGCCTTGCCCGCGCCTATGCGCGCGCACGCAAGTTTGCCGAGCAACCCACCGGCTGGTTAATCTTTTTTGGTGGCTACGGCTGTGGCAAAACCCATCTCGCTGCGGCCATTGCCAATGAGATCCTGCGCAACCATTTTTTGACGATCCTCTTTACCGTGGTTCCCGATCTGCTTGACCATCTCCGCAGCACGTTTGGGCCAAGCTCAGAAATTGCCTACGACGAACGGGTCGAACAGGTGCGCAATGCCGATGTCTTGATCCTTGATGACCTGGGCACCGAAAATGCAACCCCCTGGGCACGCGAGAAGTTGTTCCAGATCTTCAATCACCGTTATAATTACCGCCTGCCAACCGTGATCACGAGCAACCGTGAGCCAAAGGAGATCGATCCACGGATCTTTTCTCGGATGAGCGACCGTGAATTATGTGATGAAATCATTATGATTGATGCCGGTGATTACCGGCGCCTCGCCCCAACGCAGCGCTTTGAGCAACGGAAACAGGATCACCTGCGCCGGATGGGACGTACCCCTTCAGAACGTGGCCCACGCAAGGCCTGAACATGAACTGCCTGGTAATAGGCTGATGCTACAATTGAGGTATACAGACGGGACGGAGTAAAGCGTTATGCAGAACCATTTCTTGTCGGCGGCAGATTTGAGTCGTGATGAGGCCGAGACGTTGCTGGAACGAGCAACGCAACTCAAGGCTGAATGGCGTGTAGGTGCCTCCTCAGGGATGCACGCAACCTGGCCCCTGCGGGGCAAGACCCTCGCCCTCGTCTTTGAGAAGCCCTCACTACGTACCCGCGTGGCGTTTGAAGCAGGCATGACCCAACTGGGCGGTAATGGCTCGTATCTGTCGGCGAATGATATTGATATGGGCGGGCGTGAAAGCGTGCCCGATGTGGCGCGCAACCTGAGTCGGTGGGTGCAGGCGATTGCCGCCCGGGTCTTCAAACACGGAACCGTCGAAACCCTCGCTCGCCACGCCGATGTTCCGGTGATCAACGCCCTCTCGGATCGCGAGCATCCGTGTCAGGCTCTCGCCGATCTGTTGACTTTGCGCGAGCGCTTTGGGCGCCTCCAGGGCTTGCAGTTGAGTTATCTCGGTGATGGCAATAATGTCTGCCATTCGCTGATGCTGCTCGGGGCAACCCTCGGGGTCAGTGTGCGCGTTGGGTGTCCGGTGGATTATCAACCTGACCCCGATATCCTCGCCCACGCCGAACGTCTCGCTGCCAACAACGAGGCAACGATTACGGTGACGGCCTCACCCGTTGAGGCGGTTGAAGGGGCCAATGCCATCTATACCGATGTTTGGGCTTCGATGGGCCAGGAACACGAAGTCGCACGCCGCCGCCCAGTCTTTGCTCCGTATCAGGTCAATGCGGCACTGATGGCGTATGCCGATCCTGCCGCCATCTTTATGCACTGCCTCCCTGTCCACCGCGGCGAGGAAGTCAGCGCCGAGATTATCGATGGCCCCCAGTCGGTTGTCTTTGATCAGGCCGAGAACCGTCTGCATGTGCAAAAAGCTCTAATCCTGACGCTTCTTAAGTTGTGACATGGATCGCGCCAGACGGCACGGTGCATGGTGCAAAAGTGAATGAAGACCTATGGCAGGCAATCGCGCAATCTTTGATCGGGCCATGGAGCAGAGTCGTGAAGCGGCCCGCCTCAACAAATGGGACGAGGCGCTCAAGGCTCTTATCCGGGCCCTGCAAGAGTTCCCCAACGATACCGATGCCCGGATCAGTGCGGCCGTGGCCCTCTTTCATGCCAATAAACTTGACCGGGCGCTACAACTCTTCGAGGATCTGCGTGCGGCGGATCGGCAAAATCCGTTCTTTCTGAGCTATATCGCACGAGCTCAAGCCCGCCAGGGCCATAGCCAGGCCGTTGCAAGCTATCAGGAACTGGCCGAGTTGCACCTCGCACAGCAACACCCCGTCCAGGCGATCGAGGCGCTCCGCGAATTGTTGCGGCTCAAACCGGCTGCATCCGCTCAACGCGCCCAACTCGCTCGCTTGTATGAAGAGGCTGGGGGCATCCGGGAAGCCGCAGCGGAACATCTGACGCTTGCGCGTGAACTGCTCGAGCAACAGCAATTAGATCAGGCCGCCGAAGCCGCCGAAACGGTCTTGCGCCTTGACGCGCAGAGCCGCGAGGCCCGCGATCTGATTGTGACGATCCGTGACGCAATGGCCCGTTCAGCCGGGCTTGAAGCAACGCCCATCGCAGAACCAGGTGGTGCCCAAGCATCACCACCCCCAGAAGCACGTCGTAGCCGAAGCGGGGTGACGGGCATCCTTCGTACCCAGCAGTTCTCGATCGAGAAACTTGTCGAGCAAGCCCAGAAAAAGCAAGAGGCGGGCGCAATCGATGAGGCGGCCAAGCTCTATGAAGAAGCCCTTGCCGCCGGGCTCTCGCGGGCCGATGTGCTCTATTCACTGGGCCTGATCTATCAAGAACGCGGCGATCACCGCTTGGCAACCAATGTGCTGACGCGGGCCGCCGCCGATCCCGAATATGCGCTCTCTGCCCACTTTGCCCTTGGGCAGAGCTACAGCGAGCTCGGACAGTTGCCGCAGGCGGCCCAGGAATTTGAACAGACGATCCAACTCGTGGATCTCGAGACAATCGGACGCAACGAGGCCGATGATCTGATCGAGATGTATCAGAACGCGGCGACAATCTATGAGCAGATCGGCGACCTGGCCCATGCAGCGGCACTCTATGATACGCTGGCCGGTTTTCTCGAGAGTAAGCGCTGGGGCCGCGAACGTGCTGCCGAGTTCAAACAACGCTCAAAAGCACTCACTGACCGCAATATGCTCGCCAAGTTGCGCTCGATCAATACCGGTGCGCTCACACCTCAAGGGGAAGCCGAACCTGCCCAGGTTGACACCACCACCAGTTCGGAGGTGTGGGGCAAGATCCGCCCGATTACCGATTTCCTGCGCGGTGGCAAAACACCAACCACCGGTGCGCTGACCAACCGTGCCAGTATTCCAACCATTCCCGAGCCGATGATCGCGCTCGAAAACCTGCCCATAGGGAATGCCCCCGATGCTGCGCCCCTCACGCCCCTTGATACCAGTGAGCTCGACGCTGAAGCGGCAGGTTGGGTTGAGTTGACTAGCAAGTATCTGGAACAGGGGTTGATCGAAGCCGCTCTCGATGCCTGCCACGAGACGATCCGGGTCGCCATGGATTATCTGTCCATCCATCTGCGTATGGGTGAAATCTATGAACGCCAAGGGCGCCCCGAAGAAGCCCTGATCAAGTATCAGTTATTGATCGATACCTATGAGGTGCGCAAAGAGGCCCACAAGTCGATCGATGTCTATTATCGGATGCTTGACCTCGCACCCGATACGCTCAATGTGCGCCTGCGCCTCGCGGAAACACTGCGCGACGCGGGACGCATCGAAGAGGCCGTCAGTCAGTTTTTGCAGGTTGCCGGAACCTATTTTCGCCTCGGACAGAGCAATAAGGCCCTGGAAGAATATCGGAGTTTGCTCCAACTTGCCCCCAAACACCGCGAAGTGCATGCCCACTATGGCCTGACCTTGTTGAAACTGGGCCGCTACGAAGCCGCCCTTGATGCCTTCCGGCGTGCCCTTGAACTGGGACAGGCTGATGATCCGGTCGCCGTGGCCCGCCTCAATGTCACTCTGGCCTTGATGGGCGAACATCCCGCTGCCGTGTGGGATTCGCTCGCAACAGTGCTCGATCTGCTCAAGCAACATCCCGGTGAGTTTGGTGCCGTCCAGACCGAGTATCGCGGGATGCTGTTGAGCGCCGACCATGCGATCGTCCACTATATTCTTGCCGTGACACAACAACAGTCTGGTCAACACACCTCAGCTCTGCTCGAACTCGAACAGGCCGAGGCCTTGCTCGCCGATGAACCCGCGATGCTCTTGCCGCCCGTCTTGGTCTACCAGGCGGCCGCAAATAGCCATTTTGCCCTGGGCAATGCCGAGGCAGCCCTGGCGCAATTGCGCCAGGGGTTGGCCGTCAGCGATCAGCCGGTGATCGATCCGGGCGTCAAGCATGCCTTTGCCGTACCCTTGAGCAAAGGCGATCTGGTACGCCGGATGGCCGAAGCCTATGCGGCGTCAGATGATATCGCCGGGGCCGAGAAGGCGCTGCTCGAAGCACGCCAACTGTTACCCTATGACCGCGCCATCTATACCAAACTCGCCGATGTCTACTTCCGCCAGGGCAAGCTCCCCGAGGCCCTGGCCCAACTGGAAGATCTGGCGACGCATTATGAAGAACGCCAACAACTCGATCGGGCCATCGAAGTCCTTGAGTATGCCCTCAAACTCGCCCCCAATCATATCGCAATCCGTGGACGCCTTGCCCGCATCCAGTTGCGACGGGGCTACCTCGATAAAGGCGTCGATGGCCTCGTGCGCCTTGCCGAATTGCAACGTCGCGCTGGGCAACTCAAAGATGCGGTGGCTTCTCTGCAAGAGGCGGCGCAGGTTCACTGGACACTCAGCAATCACGATAAGGCCCGCGAGGTTTATAACAAGATTGTCCAGATTGCCCCGACTGATGTCGAGGCCCGTCAGTGGCTCGCCCTGATGTATACGCTGATGCGCCGCCCCGAAGAGGCGGTTGCCGAAAAGAAGCAGATCTCCCGCATTTTTGCGCAGCAACAAGACTATGAAAATGCCATTGCTGAGTTGCATCAAATTATCGCCCTCGACCAGACTGATGTCGAGGCATACTATATGCTCGGCGATATGCTGATGCGCCGTGAAGAGTATGCCCAGGCGTTGCAACTCTATGCACGCTTGATCAAGATGGAGGGCATAGACCAGGCGCGAGTTGAGGCGTTGATCAATGCCGCTAATCGGATGTTGCAACAACGTAAGCAGCAAGTGCGTTCATAATGATCGCAACGTATGACAAACTGAGAATTGTCTGTAGCCTGGGTGAAGTTTGCCCTTTCTGGGTTCAGTTGAGTTGACAGGGTTGCTGTGGCACGTTACCCTAATAATACTGGTAGAGACTTCAGGTAAGACGCTATGGACTTCTCTCGTCTGTGGGCGCGGCTTAATCCACTCACCTCGCCCTATGCCATTCTTGATATTCTGATCGTCGCGATGCTGATCTTCTGGCTGCTCGGGATCATTCGTGGTACCCGAGCAGTGCAGTTGCTGCGCGGGGTTGGGATTCTGCTGACGCTCGCCTTGTTTGTCGGTACCGTCACGCGGGATCAACTCCAGACCCTGGCATGGCTTTTGAATACGATTATCGCCCCGGCCCTGATCGTTGGTGTCCCGATCCTCTTTCAACCCGAGCTCCGCCGGGCCCTCGAAAGCCTGGGACGCTCGAGTGAGTTCCTGAGCCGCCCTCTCTCGGGCATCAATCGCTCAGAGATCCTCGATACGATCGGTACGATCGCTCGTACGGCGCAACAACTCTCGCAACAGGGGGTGGGGGCTTTGATTGTGATTGAACGCTCAACTCAGTTGCAAGAGTATGCCGATCGCGGGGTCATTATCGACTCGCGGGTCTCGCTGCCCCTCTTGATGAATATCTTCTATCCTAATTCGCCCCTGCACGATATGGCCGTCATTGTGCGCGGCAATCGCATTCTCGCCGCGAATGTGGTCTTGCCCCTTAGCGAGGATATTACTGGCCCGCGACGCTATGGGACACGCCACCGCGCCGCCAAGGGGATCAGTGAACAGTCTGATGCCCTCGCCATTGTTGTCTCAGAAGAGACCGGGGCGATTTCACTTGTCCAGGACGGACGTATGGCAAGCTATTTGACTGAAGCCCGTCTGCGCACAATGCTGGCTGGTCTGTTGCGCGTGGCCCAGGATGAGGCAGCCTCATGAAGACTAGCCATCGGCAGGCGATGCGCTTATGACACCGGTGCGCACTACGTTGATGCGGCTCGCTCTGGCCCTCGGTTTGAGTTTTGCGCTCTGGGCTTTTGTCTCGTTTAGCGAAAACCCTGAAGAACGGGTCACCTTTCCCGAAGTTCAATTGCAGGCTATTGGCCTCGGTGATGAACTGGTGCTTGTCGATAGCAACAGTCTGCCGACCCAGGCCTTGCCCCTGGTTCAGATTACCCTTAGTACCGACCGTCAACAATTGGCAAACCTCCGCCCGGTGGATGTGCGGGCGGTGCTTGATCTTACCGGTCTTGGGCCCGGTGAACACCTCGTGCCGGTCAATGTGCAACCCACGCGCAGCAATGTCTCGTTTCGCACCGTTGCGGATGGCGTCGAGCCTTCGGTCGTGCCGATCCGCCTTGAACAGATCAGTAGCCGTATGGTGCCGATCCGGGTTGATTTGCTCGGCAGCCTGCCCTTTAGTTTTGAACGGGGCGAGCCAAAAATAAGCTTCGGTGGGGAGCCAATCACGACCGTCCAGGCGATTGGCCCGCTCAGCCGCATTGAACGCGTCGAAGAGGCGCGAACCGTCGCTAATATTGCCCAGTTGCGGGCGACCTATCTGGGGCCGCTGACCCTGACCGCCGTTGATCGCGGTGGGGCGGCAATCGATGGCGTGCGCCTTGATCCCGGGATCGTGACCGTCGAGATCCCGATCAATCCGGTCGTCGGCCTCAAGCTCGTGCCTGTGGTGCCAACCATCGAGGGCCAACCCGCCCCCGGCTATGCGGTGCGCAATGTGACCATCTCACCACCTTTGATCACGCTGGCCGGTAGTTCGGGACCGCTCGATGCGATTGATGTGTTGGCAACCCAGCCAATGAGTATTGAGGGGGCCAGTCAGACGGTGGTCTCGATTGTCGCTCTGATCTTCCCCGACGGTACCTCTGCTCGCGAGGGTGAACCGGAACAGGTGCAAGTCACCGTTCAGATCGCGCCGATCGAGCGGCCTTTCCAGGTCGAACTCCCCGTGCAGGTGACGCCAACTGGCCTCGAGCCAGGTCTCACGGTGAGCCTCAATCCAGCTGTCGTGACGGTACAGGCTGCGGGGAACAACGCCGCGCTCGACGATCTCGCTAATCGCCCCCTTGTCGCAACCGTCGATCTGAGCGGGCTCGAGGCAGGGAGCTATGTCCTTGAGGTGAGCCTGGGCCTCCCGCCGGGGATTACGCTCAATGACGCAGTGCCTACTGTCCAGGTCACGTTACGACCTCAGGTGATCCCGCCAACCGCAACGATACCGGCCCCAACACCTGGCGAGACAGCCACACCTGTGCCTGAACCTGGGCAAACCCCCACTCCATCTGACCCCAATGCTCCAGGTCAAGAACCAACGGTGCCCCCCGAACCAGCACCAACCACCGAGCCAACGCCAACGCCAACGCCATAAGTAGTCTGTAACCTAAGTTTTCCGACCTTCCTGGGTGCGCGGGCGTCCCGCCCGCGCACCCAGGGTACAGAAGTCGCGTCCCACGTCCACCCGGTGAATGTCGTCGGGACGCCCGCGTACCTGGGCTTGCCGGTTACCGCCAAGGTAAACACCTATGCGCATAGCACATTTTGCTTAAACCTTCGGTGTATGGTATCATCTCGCAAGATACCCCAAAGAGCAAGAGCAAGCCTAGATAAGTGTTGCGTACATGCATCCGTAGGGGTGATCTACCTCGCTTTTCTGTCTTACGACTCCACCGGTCGAATGGCCTGCCGAAGGAGCCTTACCGTGAGTGTACAACTCGGAACTGTGGAACGTCCGCTTCGAGTCGCGATTGTCGGTGCCGGTCCCGCTGGTTTTTACGCCGCAGAAGCGCTGCTTAAGCAAAAGGATCTCGTCTGCCAGATTGATTTTATCAATCGCCTGCCGACCCCGTATGGCCTGGTGCGCGAGGGGGTTGCCCCTGATCATCAGTCGATCAAGGCTGTAACCCGTATCTATGACCGCATCGCTGCCTTGCCCAATGTGCGCTATTTTGGAAATGTGACGTTTGGCCGCGATCTTTCCCATCAGGAGCTGAAGAACCATTACGATCAGATCATCTACGCGGTTGGGGCTCAGTCTGACCGCAAGATGGGCGTGCACGGCGAGGAGTTTCTCGGTAGTTTGCCCGCGACGATCTTTGTTGGTTGGTATAACGGGCATCCCGATTATAGCGACCGCCATTTTGATCTGAGCCACGAGCGGGTGGTGGTGGTGGGCAATGGCAATGTTGCGATGGATGTGACCCGGATCTTGGTCAGCAACCCCGATGAACTCGCCAAAACCGATATGGCCGATTATGCGATTGGGGTGCTGCGCACAAGCCAGGTGCGTGAAGTCGTCGTGCTTGGGCGACGTGGTCCCGCTCAGGCCGCCTTTACCAATCCTGAGTTGAAAGAGTTTGGTGAACTCGAGGGTGTTGATGTGATTGTCGATCCCGCTGACCTCGAGCTCGATCCGCTCAGCGAGCTAAGCCTGGCCGAAGATAAGACCGCCACCAAAAATGTGGATATGCTGCGAGCCTATGCCGCTCGTGGCGCAACCGGCGCACCAAAACGCATTGTGATGCGCTTCCTCGCCTCACCGGTCGAAGTGCTCGGTGAGAATGGCAAGGTGGTTGGGGTCAAGATTGAACGCAATAAATTGGTGCAGGCCGCCGATGGTACGCAGCGGCCCCGCGGCACCGGTGAGTACGAGAACCTCGCTTGCGGGATGATCCTGCGTTCGGTCGGCTATCGTGGCATCAGGTTGCCCGGGGTGCCCTTTGATGAGATGAGCGGGACAATCCCCAATGTGGCCGGGCGTGTGGTGCGCACGCGCAGCGATGAGGTTGTCCCTGGTGAATATGTGGTCGGCTGGGCCAAACGCGGGCCGTCGGGCATTATCGGGACGAATAAGCCCGATGCCGCCGCAACGGTGGCCATGATGATCGAGGATTTGCCAACGCTCACCCCGGCACCCGGTGATGGCGACGTCGAGAAGATCCTCGAAAGCCACGGTGTCCATTATATTACGTATGCCGATTGGAAGATCCTTGATGCTCACGAGGCGAGTCGCGGCGTTGACCAAAGCCGCCCTCGTGTCAAAGAGACCAATGTGGATCGTATGATGGCGGTTATTCGGGAAGGCCGCAAGGGTTAGTCACACGTGCGTATTGCCATGCTCGCCCCATTTGGGGTGCGCCCCAAAGGAACCTTGCTGGCGCGGATGTTGCCACTCGCACGCGCACTCGTGCGGCGTGGGCATAGCGTTACTCTGGTTGCGCCACCCGTGCATAATCCCGAAGATGCCGGGACACGGGTGGTGCTCGATGGGGTAACGGTTATTCATACACCCCTGCCAACGTCGTCTGGTGCCGTCACTATTCTTGAACAGAGTGCCTCGTTGTTGCGGATCGCGCTTGATAGCCACCCGCACCTGTTGCACCTCTGCAAGCCCAAGGGCTATAGCGGTCTCGCGGCCCTCGCTTCCCGTGGCCTCTCGCCCCGGGTGCCCCTGGTGGTCGATAGCGATGACTGGGAAGGCTGGGGGGGCTGGAATGAGTTGCTACCCTATCCTTCCAGCGCGCGCTGGCTCTTTGCCTGGCAAGAACGCGATTTGCCCCGCCGCGCCGCCGCCGTGACGGTCGCGAGCCGTACCCTCGAAAGTCTCGTCTGGTCGATGGGGGTGCCGCCCGAGCGGGTCTTCTATTTGCCCAATGGCATTGATCCCGCGCTCTTTGATGATGCTGATGAGCAAGACGAGTGGCACGACCATTTGCCCCTCTTTCCCCTTGATGAACCCGATCGGGTACCGGCCTATCAACCCTATCCGACCCTGCTGCTCTATACGCGCTTCTGGGAAATCGATCTGCACGAGTTGGTGGCAGCCCTGGTGACAATCGCGACGGCACGGCCTGGCGTACGCCTGATTGTGATTGGTCGGGGGGAAAACGGGGAAGAACAGGAACTGCTCGCCTGGGCGAACCGAGCCGGTTTTGCTTCCATGCTTGACTATCGCGGGTGGCTCGACCCCGCCGTCATTCCTGAGGTGATTGCCGAGGCCGCCATTGCGCTTGTGCCAACGCGTGATACGCTGATTAATCGGGCGCGCTGCTCGGCCAAGTTGCTCGAATTGATGGGCTTTGGCCTCGCGGTTATCGCTAGTGATGTCGGTGAGGCCCGCAATATGCTGATTCACGAGACGAGTGGCTTGCTGGTGCCGCCTGGTAATCCTGCGGCCCTCGCCGCCGCAACGCTGCGCCTCATTGATGATGAGATCCTGCGCATGCGCCTCGCCGATAATGCGCAGATCGCGGCAACCGAGTATAACTGGGATCGCCTCGTGCTGATTGCTGAACAGGCCTATGCTGTAGCAATGCGAGATCTGTGATGTTCGACTGGCTCTTTGGCTCACGTAAACAAGCTCAACACCGCGACCAGGGCGTGCTCCACGGTTCGCCCGCAACCGTCGAGCCCATCACGCTGCGCGTCAGCCTGATTACCCACGCACCCATCCTTGAAGCCCGCGGCGGGCTCCGCCTCTACGAGTATTTCAACTGGCCCAATCCCGTTGCGCTCGCACAACAGTATGCCGCTGATCTGCGCACAGCCTCGGGCGGGATCGCACGCTACGAAATCGCCGAGCATCAGGTCGTTGATGGCTATCCCGTCAAACGCGACGGCTTTACCTACGAGGACGCAACCTATCTCCGCTGCATGGCCCGCCAGCAGAACTTTCATCAGCCCGATGCCGTTGACTATGAGCATTTGATCGCGACGTTCGATCTCAAGCGCAAAGTGCTCAGTGGTGCCATTGACGAAGTCTGGCTGATGGGCTTTCCCTATGCTGGCTATTACGAAAGCCAGATGGTGGGGGCCGGGGCGATCTGGTGCAACTCGCCGCCGCTGGCGTCGCCCGATCTCTGCCCACGACGCTTCGTCATCATGGGCTTCAATTATGAACGCGGTGTTGACTGCATGCTCGAAAATTTCGGCCATCGGGTCGAGTCAATTATGAGCCACGTCTACCGCAACCACCAGGGCGAACGCAACCTCTGGGAGCGCTACATTCGCCACGAGTTACGCCACCCCGGGCGCGCCGAGTGTGGCAATGTCCATTTTGCCCCTAATAGTACCCGCGATTACGAGTGGGGCAATGCTCGTCCGGTGCTTTCACGCGCCGATACCTGGCACAACTTCCCCGACCTCAGTGGCCCACCACGGATGATGAATGCGCAAGACTGGGGCAACGGCGATATGCGCTTGCATCACCTCTGGTGGCTCGATCATCTGCCTCGTGGCGCTGGTGTGACCGATGGTGTGCAGCATAACTGGTGGTGGTATGTGTTGTGCCCTGATCGGGCATTCTAAGCGGGCCTGCGGTTCGCTTAAAACGCCCGATAGCCCTGCTTTTGGTATAATAGATCGGTGTAATGTGGCGTATTGGAAAGCATCAGGAGGTTTTTGTATGGCGGAGAAGAAGATCAGTGAGGGCGAGGCGGTCAAGACAGATGGGGCCGTGAGCTTTATGACGAAGCTTGGTTCGATTGCGAGCCTCGATCCTGAGCTGGTCAAGAAATTGAATAGCCTCGATATCATGACCAATGTCACCCTGCTCGAACGCGGTGCCCAACCCGAGGGCCGCGATGCGATCGCGGCGAGTGCTGGCATTGATCAGGTTGAACTGCTCAAAGCGCTCTATTTGATGGATCTCGAACGGGTAAATGGGGTGTCGTGGACAAATGCGACGCTGCTGACCGCTGCCGGGGTCACGACGGTGCCGGATCTGGCCTTCCGCAATGCCGATGATCTGTTGCCCCAGTTGAAACAAGCCAATACCGAACTGGGCTTGCTCAAACGCTCCCCTACCCCCAAGGTGGTCAAAGGCTGGATCGAACACGCACGTGAGTTGCCGCAGGTGCTCTTTTTTGGCGGGAACGCTGAGGTCTATTAGGGATGATGTCAGACGGGGTGCGGGGCCAGGCCCCGCACCCCGTCTGGCATTCAGCTTTAACAGATGCGCGGCAGTTGCTCGCCGCTGAGCATGTCAACGCTGCGCATACCACCAATCCGTGAACGCATCACAACGCTGCCTGGATGCTCGCTCGTTACCTGGCCGATCATGGCGGCCTGTGCTCCGAGCGGGTGGCGACGCAACGCTTCCAGGGCCAGGGTGGCGTAATCGGCCGCGACAATCACCAGGCATTTACCTTCGTTGGCGACATAGAGCGGGTCAAGCCCGAGGATTTCACAGGCGCCACGCACCGCTTCATCGAGGGGGATGTTCTTCTCTTCAAGCAGGATGCCAACCCGCGCCGCCTGCGCGATCTCGTTGAGCGCCGAGGCGACGCCGCCTCGCGTTGGGTCGCGCAAGACATGTACTGCCGGCCCAGCCACTCCGAGCAGATCGGCGACCAGGGTGTGCAGGGGGGCCGAGTCACTCTCAAGTGCGGTCTCAAATTCCAGACCTTCACGTACCGACATGATCGCAATGCCGTGATTGGCGAGCGGGCCACTGACGAGCACGACATCGCCTGGCTCGGCACGCTGCGGGTCGATCTGGATGCCCGGCGGAATCAGGCCAAGGCCCGTCGTGTTGAGAAAGATGCCGTCACCTTTGCCCCGATCAACCACCTTGGTGTCGCCAGTCACAATCGGCACCCCAACGGCACCCGCCGCATCACGCATGCTCTGCACCACCCGCCACAGCGTCTCCATCGGCAGGCCCTCTTCAATGATCATCCCGACCGAGAGGGCGAGCGGCTGCGCCCCACACATGGCGAGGTCGTTCACCGTGCCATGCACCGCCAGTGAGCCGATATCGCCGCCAGGAAAGAAGAGCGGACTGATGACATACGAGTCGGTCGAAAAGGCGACGCGCGCACCACCCACCTCCAACTGTGCCCCGTCATGCAGACGATCCAGGCTCGGATTGGTCAACGCAGGCTGAATCAGTTGCTCGATCAGCATCTGCGTCAACCGCCCGCCCCCGCCATGCCCCATCGTCACCGTTGGATACTGGCTGAGCGGAATGGGACAGACTGCTTCAAATGCCACGCTTGTTACTCCACACTTGCATAGTGAAAATAGGCCGCACACGCCCCCTCCGACGAGACCATCGGTGCACCGAGCGGGTGCTCGGGCGTACAGGCTGTGCCAAAAGCAGAGCAATCACACGGGCGCGCATGACCCTGCATGATCTTGCCAGCAATGCAGAGTGGTGACTCGACGGCTTCAATCGCCTGCACATTGAAGCGCACTTCAGCATCATAGGCCGCAAAAGCAGGCCGCAGACCGAGGCCGCTCTGCGGGATCATGCCAATGCCCCGCCATTGCCGCGAACGCACTTCAAAGACCGCGGCCATCAAGCGTTGGGCATGGCGATTGCCTTCGGGCGTCACCGCCCGCGCATACTGGTTCTCGACGCCCCAAACGCCCTTTTCCAGCATTTCAACCGTCATATAGATGCCCTGCAGCAGATCAAGCGGCTCGAAGCCCGTGACAACGATGGGCACGCGGTAGCGCTCGGCGAGCGGCAGATACTCGTGATAGCCCATCACCGCACAGACGTGACCCGCCGCAAGAAAACCCTGCACACGATTGGTTGGCGCACCAAGGATCGCCTCCATCGCCGGGGGCACCAGCACATGCGCCGAGAGAATCGAAAAGTTGGGGAGGCCAAGCCGGTGGGCCATGTGAACCGCCATTGCATTGGCCGGTGCCGTCGTCTCGAATCCGACCGCAAAGAAGACGACCTGACGGTCAGGATGCTGTTGGGCAAGCTTGACCGCGTCGAGCGGCGAATAGACAATGCGGACATCGCCGCCGTCCGCTTTGACACTGAGCAGGTCACGCGCTGAACCAGGCACCCGGAGCATATCGCCAAACGAGGTAAAGATCACCTCGGGGCGCGCCGCAATCGCCAACGCCCGATCGATCATTTCGAGTGGCGTCACACAGACCGGGCAACCAGGACCGTGGACAAGCTCAATTGACGACGGCAACAACCGATCAATGCCCGCCTTGACCAGCGTATGCGTCTGACCACCGCAGATCTCCATCAGTGTCCACGGGCGCGTCACCAGGCGTCTGATTGCCTCGAGCAACTGCTGCGCCTCGGCTTCACCGCGATATTCATCAACAAAGCGCATGGCTTACTCCGGTTGTTTGAGCGCCAACTCGTCCAGTTCATTCATCTCGCGCAGATACTCAAAAACCCTGGCGGCCTCTTCTTCATCAACAATGCTCAGGGCAAACCCAACATGCACGATCACATACTGGCCGACCTGCACCTCGGGCGTATAGGCGAGACAAACCGACTTGACGATCCCCCCAAAATTCACGCGGCCCATCACAATGCCATCGCGTTCTGGTTCAACGGCAATCACTTTGCCAGGTACACCAAGACACATACGCCTACTCCATTCCAGGGACAAAGGTATACGACCGTGCGATCCGCACAACTTCAGTCAACGTATAGCCTTCGATGCGTGCGGCAGCAGCCGCCAGTTGACCCAGACTGATCCCGCCATCATTCGGTGGCACCTGGCGATGCAAGAGTGTCCGCATCCCACAGGCACCCAGCACGGCAACGGCACGCTCGGCCAACAGACGGTTTTGGAAACAGCCCCCACTCAACACAATCACCGGCGGATCAACCATCCGAGCGACGGCCACCATGCTCGACACCATCGCATTGTGGAAACGCGCACTGATCCGCTCAATCGCCACGCCACGCCGCAGATCCGCCAGCAGCGCAATCAACGTAGGTCGCCAATCGAGTGAAGAACCAACCAGCATAAACGGGTAGCTCACGGTTTCATAAGGATCGGCGACATACTCAAGCATCATCGCCGCTTCACCTTCAAACGTCACCTTCTGGCAGAGACCGAGCAACGCCGCCACCCCATCAAAGAGTCGTCCCACACTACTGGTTGGCACACACTGCGCCCCCGTCTGGAACATCCGCGAGAAGACCACCCGCTCGTGGGCGGTAAAGGTCTGCAACGGGGCCAGGTCGTCCCACTCCATCGCCTGAACCCCATCAATCGCATAGAGCAGCGCCAGGGCCGTGCGCCGTGGTTCGCGGATCGCGGCATCGCCCCCAGGCAACAGAAAGGGCCGCAGATGCGCGACACGCTGCGAGTAGGCCACATTGCCATAGAGAAACTCGCCGCCCCAGATCGTGCCATCTAACCCGTAGCCAGTCCCGTCCCAGATGATCCCCAGCGCCAACCCCTCTACCTGATGCTCGGTCATACACGAGGCCAGGTGCGCGTGGTGATGCTGAACGCTCAACACTTGAGCGCTCGCTGGCAGCACGCCATCGCCCCTACGCTGCACAAACGTGGTCGTAAAGTAGTCAGGATGGAGATCGTGGACAATTGCCGTCGGCGTGGCGGCATAGAGGCGCATCAGATCAGCGACCACCTGCCCAAAGACTGTGCGCGCTTCAGGGGTGGCGAGATCACCGAGATGCTGACTCAGCAGCACCTGCCGTCCAACACTCAGCGCAATGGTATTCTTGAGTTGCGCCCCCAACGCGAGAATCGATGGGGCCGGGTGCTGGAGGATGACCGGCGCTGGCGCATAGCCTCGCGCACGTCGCAACAGGCGCGGTTCACCACCAAGAAGCAGCGCGACGCTATCATCAGCGGGGCGGACAATCGGGCGATTGTGGACAAGCAGCCAATCAGCGATATCGGTCAGGCGCTGCAGCGCTTCGTATTCATCAATCGCAATTGGCTCGTCGGTCAGATTGCCACTCGTCGCCACGATGGGGGCATCTAGCGCATCAAGCAACAGATGGTGAAGCGGCGTGGTTGGCAACATCAGGCCGAGGTACGGATTGCCCGGAGCAATCCCGGGCGCAACCACGGCCTCATCGCGCCGTCGCAGCAGCACAATCGGCGCTTCCGGCGAAGTCAACAGATCCGCCGCTTCCTGAGGCACCAGACACAACGTCGAGGCCATCGCCAGATCGCGCACCATCAGGGCGAGCGGCTTGGTCGGGCGCTGTTTGCGCACCCGCAGACGCGCCACGGCTTGCTCGTTCCGCGCATCACAGATCAGCTGAAACCCGCCGAGCCCCTTGACTCCGACAAGTTGACCGGCCAGGATCGCCGTGATCGCCCCACGCAAAGCTGCATCACCCTCAGCCAGCACGGTCGCGCTCGTTGGCAGACAAACGACATGGTGAAGATCTGGCCCAGAGGGTTCGGATTTTACGCCCGCCTCTCCATCAGGCATCCGCCAGAGGGCAAGCTGTGGCCCACAGACAGGGCAGGCATTTGGCTGGGCATGGAAGCGCCGGTCAAGCGGATTGTCGTACTCAGCACGACAATCCGGACAGAGTTCAAACGACCGCATGGTTGTTACCGGGCGATCATAGGGCAACTGCTCGATAATGCTAAAGCGCGGGCCACACTGGGTGCAATTGATAAAGGGGTAACGGTAGCGGCGATTGGCGGGATCGCGCACCTCGGTGCGGCACTGCGGGCACGTCGCAAGATCGGGCAAGACCTGCACCGAAAGCAAGCCCTCGGCATCACTCTCACGGATCTGAAACCCGTGAAACCCAACTGGCTCAAGCCAATCAACTGACGCAGCGAGAATACGGGCAACCCGGGGATGCTCATTGAGGATGCGAAGGTGAAAAGCCTCAAGCTGATCACGCCGACCCTCAACCTCGATCACCACCCCATCAGGCCCATTGAGCACCCACCCCGTGAGCTGCGCCTCTAACGCACAGCGATAGACAAAAGGGCGAAACCCAACCCCCTGCACCGCCCCGTGGATGGCGAGACGGAGTCGGATCAGCCGCGCCTCACCGTGAGCTTCATTGCTCAAGCTTGCTCTCTCCATAGATCTAGACCCGACTCACAAGCCAATCGATCCACTGCGCAAGGCCCGCGCCAGTACGACACGAAACCGCAAAGATCGGAGCATCGGGATTCACCATCTGCACGCCACGGCAAAAGAACTCAAGATCAAAGTCAAAGACAGAGCAAAGATCGGCCTTATTCAACAGAACCACATCAGCCGCCGCAAACATGCCCGGATACTTATACGGCTTATCGTGGCCTTCGGGCGCACTGGCGACCACCACATTGGCATGGGTGCCCAGCTTGAAATTGGCCGGGCAGACCAGATTGCCCACATTTTCCACCATCAAGAGCCGCAGACTGGTCAGATCCAAGTGGGGCAGCGCCGTCCGGATCATTGGTGCATCGAGATGACAGCCGCCGCCGGTATTGATCTGCACCACCGGCAACCCTCGGGCCGCGATCGTCTCGGCATCAAGTGACGACGCCAGATCGCCCTCAATCACCCCAAGACCAAGCCCGGCAGGCAGACGTTCCGCCGTTGCCAGGATCAACGCAGTTTTGCCTGCCCCCGGCGACGCCATCACATTCACGGCAAAGAGACCTGCCGCATCAAAGGCAGCGCGATTCTCGGTCGCGACGGCATCATTGTCACTCAAAATCGCCTGAACAACATTCACCTTCATTGGCGCACCTCCTGTTGTTGCTCAACTGTAGCCGATAATCCAAGTGGCAAGATTGTGACTTGGCAACACTGCGTTACAATTCTTCGACTTCGATGCTCGCGAGGTAAAACTCGGTGCCACCGCTGACCCGCAGTTGCGACGAGCCACAGGCAGGACAGGCGAACGGCAAGGGCGGATCAACCGGTGTGACGACCTGGCAAGCGAGACAGGTTGACTGGGCAGAAACACGGCGAAAGCGAAGCAGGGCCCCTGCGGCAAGCGTCTCACGGCCCAGGATCTCAAAATAGAACTGCACCGAGTCATCAACAAAACTACTCAGGCTCCCAACGACCAGATCGATCGCGAGGATACGGCGACTATCAGCCGCCTTGAGCGCCAGTTGCAAAACGTGTTCCGTCACTGACAACTCATGCATTGTGATCCTGCCTGGCAAGGCCCCAGCCCTGCAACTCGGCGGCCACCGCGTCGAGCAGCGCGGGCAAGCGCGCCTCCACTGTTGCACTCAACGCGGTACCAAGCTCAAGCCGTGCGGGCACCATGCCCCAGAGCACGCAGCGCGACGGCATCGCACCTTCGAGGCGACCCAGGGCCAGCAACTCGGCGAGACCAACGTGATGCAGCGAGAGTTGACGAGCCATGCCTGCCGTGATCGCCTCACCTTCAAGGCGCACCAGGCTGCCAGGGGGATCATTCGTCACCACCGCATCGACAAGCAAGAGGTTTGTCACCCCGATGAGTTGGGGCAACAGGTGCAACCCAAGTGTCTCGCCGTCAAAGACCGTCACCCTGGGAAGTGTACCATACCAGCGCTGCAACTGCTGGCATGCGTGGCTACCAAGCCCATCATCAGCCATAATTGGATTGCCAAGCCCCAGAATAAGGGTGTGTTGCATAGGCAGGTCGTCCTACTACATACCATGCGCGTGAGACCTCACAGGTCTTGAAGACCTGTGAGGTCTGTCCAAATGCGGTCGCAACACCCTTTGCGCCTTTGCGTCAAGCAAACAATCGCTCAAAGCGCTGCCATCCCCCTACGCAAGACCTTGGCAAATTGTTCAGGCGGGATGGGTTTGCTAAAAAGATAGCCCTGGAAGAAATCGCAGCCCATCTCGTGCAGAAACGCATACTGCGTCGTGGTTTCGACGCCTTCGGCAACAACCTGCATACTCAAATGATGGGCAAGAGTAATGATTGCATTGACAATCCCACGCTCACTACTATCGTTTTCAAATCCGATTTTACTTACAAATGAACGATCAATTTTAAGGACACTGATCGGCAAGCGTTGGAGATAGGCGAGTGACGAAAAGCCCGTGCCAAAATCATCAATCGCCAGACTCAACCCGAGGCTACGGAGGCTACTCAACTGACGCATCACCGCTTCGACATTGCCCATCAGCATGCTCTCGGTCAACTCAAGCTCGATCCGCTCCGCCACGACGTTTGTTTCGGCAAGGATCTGGGTCAAGGTGGCGATGAAATCCTGTTGCGAGAACTGCAACGCCGATACATTGACCGCAATGCGGACGGACGGCAGGCCGGCGGCATCCCACACCTGGATCTGGCGACACAGCTCACGGAGGCACCACTCACCAATTGGCACAATCAAGCCAATCTCTTCGGCCAGCGGAATAAAACGGGCCGGGGGGATCTGGCCCAGATCAGGATGCTGCCAGCGCAGCAGCGCCTCAGCGCCAATCAACTGACGTGTACGATCAACCTTGGCCTGATAATGCAAGCTCAACTCACCGCGTTCGATGGCTCGCCGCAGATGCGTTTCAAGTTGCAGGCGGGCGAGCGCAGCGGTGTTGACCGTCGCATCAAAAAACTGAAAACTATTGCGGAGGGTACTCTTGGCGCGATACATTGCCGCTTCGGCACTACGTTGCAGCGCATCAGCGTCTTCGCCATCGTGCGGATAGAGGCTCGCCCCAATGCTCGCACTGACAAAGAGTTCCTGCTGGTTAATCACAAACGGCGTGCGTAGGGCATCGTGCAGACGACGGGCGATGCGGGTCACCTGCTGTGCGCCGCTCACATCGGGCAAGACAAGCATAAACTCATCGCCGCCACGACGCGCCAGCGTATCGGTTGTCCGCACACAGCCCTCAAAGCGGCGTGCCAACTGGATCAAGAGCGTGTCGCCGACGGTATGGCCGAGCGTATCATTGATCTGCTTGAAGCGATCGAGGTCAAGCATCATCACCGCCATCAAATTCCCCGAACGGCGGGCAATTTCAAGGGCCTGATGCAAACGATCCTCAAAGAGCAAGCGATTAGGGAGACCGGTGAGCGGATCGTGATACGACTGATACGCAAGCTGGCGGGTATGCTCGTGCTGCTCAATCGCAATTGCCAGCAACTGCCCGACGAGTTCCATAAAGACCAGATCATCGGCATTCGGCGCGATCGACACACGGCGACAACAGATCAATTGGGCTACCACCCCAAGCGCCCCGGCCCGCACCGGGGCGCACCAGACCATCACAACATGCCGAGCCGCCATCAAAGGGTGAAGGGCAGGCCAGGGTGCCTCGGGCGCAGCCATATCGGTGGCCTGAATCGTCAGTCCATCACCACCAACCGCATTGGCCGACAGCGCATAATCCTTGGCCCAACGATCAAGGATCGCGAGTTCATTGGCGAGCAGCGTATCGCTGGATAGCGAGCGAAAGACATCGGCATCAGGCACCAGCAACGCAACATAGATGCTATCATGATGCCTATTCTGGGTCATCAACAAAATCCGTGCAACAACCGCCTCGAGGCTGCGCTGACGGGCAATCAACTCGAGGGTCTGGCGGCTATCGGCTTCAAGGTCATCACGCTGGTGTTGTCTGGTTGTCTCATTGTGGGTCACAATCGCGCAGACCTGCTGGCCTTCACGACATGCAAGCACATTCATCACAAACCAGCGCGTTCCCTGATCCATCACCAGCGCATACTCACTCTGGTAGTCGGATCGCTGACCCGCCAGCACCGCCTGTAGCCCCTCGAGGATCGTCGGGGAAGGCGACTCACTTGCTGCGATCAGGCGTTTGGCCAGCCGCAGATAACTGGACCCAATCTTGCCATACTCTGGGGGAAAGTTATGGGTAGCAAGAAAGCTCTGCCATGCATTATTGGCCGCAATAATCACGCCTTCGGCATTGATCATCACGACCCCGGCGGCTATACTATCAAGCGCCTGATGCAAAAGTTGCTGCGACTCGATCAGCAACTGTTCGCTCCGGCGCTCGAAGGTCACATCGATCATTCTGACGAGATAAGCGGGTTCGTCATACCAGGCAATGTCAGTCAGCGCGAGGCTAATGATCGCCACACTCTGATCGGGGCGAACGATGGTCAGATCGCCGATCTGCGCATGCGCCAACGGAAAGCCGAACTCGTGCCCAAGTAGATGCGCAGCCGAACGCCCAAAGAGCGCTTCAGTTGCCGCATTCACCAGACGGATCACACCTTCTGGATCAACGACAGCGAGCGCGTCACGGCTCTCAGCAACTATGGCTTGCACTGCATCTTCCGTAGCCAGAGGCGAAGGCGTTGATCCAGGCGTATCATCAGAATGAGTGCGGGAATGCTGTGGATCAGACGTCATACCACCTTCACTGCACCATTGACGTGCCAGTGACATAGCAGGGCCAAGTCATACAGACACCAGGTCAACCTTCCGGCAGCAACGGATTCTCTTCATCACGGAAGAGCGCGCTGAGACGCTCGATCTCGCTTGGGGCAACATGGGTAAACTGACCAGAGAGAATACCCGAAATATTCCGGAACGGTCGTCCAATATGCATCCCGGTACCATCAATCGAAAACTCACGAATATCTTTATCGTGCGCCGAGCCACGCATCTTCAGGACCGTCAAACCACGGCGCATCTCACCAAAGAGTTCGACATAGCGCAGCAGAATAATCGAGTCGGTGATCGTCGAAATATGCGCCTCGGTAATCGACGTCCCACCAAGCAAGGTCGGGGTCGTCGACGTATAGAGTCCAGCCATCTCTTGATGTTTAATAAACGAGGTCAGGCCAATCACGAACTCACGAAAGCCCTTGATCGTCGAAACGCGTTCAAGAGCCGAGAGGCTATCAATCGCCACACGCTGGGGGCGGAAACGCAGGATTTCATCCTGAATCGAAATCAACTGATCCTCAAGGCCAGTCACCTCAGGATAGTTGCAAACCACCCGCAGGAGGCCATCCTGTTCCATCTGCTCAAAATCAACGCCCCACCCAATCGCATTACGCGCCAACTGATCGCGGCTCTCTTCAAAAGCAAAGAGCAATGAACGTTCACCGCGCAGGGCACCCGACGCCATAAAAGTCGTTGACATGAGCGTCTTACCGGTTCCGGTCGCCCCACTGACCAGAATAATCGAGTCGCGGAAGAAGCCGCCCCCACACATCCGATCGAGTTCGGGGGAACCCGAGCTAATCCGCACATTCGACGAGCGCTGTTTCAACTCAATCGCCGAGAGCGGGATCACCACGATGCCCTGACCAGGGATCACGGTAAAAGGGAAGCCACCTTTTTGATGCGACGTCCCACGGAATTTGAGGATCTCGACCGTACGGCGGCGCTTTTCTTCTTCCAACAGATTGCGCAGGATGACCACATCATCAGTGACAAACTCTTCGACCCCATAGCGTCCGATATCACCATACTCGTGGGTACGTTCAGCCGTAATGACCGCTGTGAGGCCCATACTCTTGAGGGACGTCACAATACGGAACAACTCATTGCGCACCACACGGGTATCAGCCAGGCGATTAAAGATGGCCCCGAGGCTATCCATCGACACGCGGGTTGCCCCCACACGGCGCACCGCGTGCTCGATGCGCGCCAGCAACGCACTGAGGTCATAGGCCCCCATAATCATCAACTCATCATCAGCCTGCGGCGAGGCGTCGACAAAGGCCCAACGGCCCTGTTCCTCCCACTCGGCAATATTCCAACCAAAGCCGAGCATATTGCGCCGCAGCGCCGCCGGTGACTCCTCAAAGGTCACAAAGACACCGGCCTCACCGAGTTGCACGCCAGCAGCCAAAAACTGCGAAGCAAAGACCGTCTTGGCACTGCCCGCCGTCCCCGACACAAGCGTTGTTCGTCCCCGCGGCAACCCACCATTTGCGATATGATCAAAGCCGGGGATACCCGTTGGTAGCCGCTCAATCACTGACACATCTGTAGCCAAGGTGCTTCTCCACTCTGGGCGTGAGCAAAGCCCGCAACCCTACAAACCATCATAAGGCAAATTCAAAGCAGCTAACAATTCTTCGGGAGGAACGCCAAGGTCGCCGATAATGCGTCGCGGCGGCTCAGGAAACTCCTTGATCAAAGTTGGCGTTGCAAGAATTTTCCGTGCCTCAGCCTGCTGAGGATCGGCCAAGACATCAATAATCACCAGATCGCACTCGTATCTGGCCAATTCACGCTCACAGAGGCGCCGTAGGGTTGCAATCGCACGTTCGGCGCGCGGAGAGCGTCCAGCCACATAGAGATGAAGAACTATTTTGCTGGGGGCAGGGCCATTCATGACACCTCACAGCGCAGCGTAAAAGCCTGATGCCTGCTCATTGGTTATCGTTGCTCCGACACGGGCGACCCCGGCTCATTTAGCAAGGTCATCAGGCGCGCCCGATAGTATGACGCCAGATGACCCATCAACTCAAGAACAAGGAGACGCCCTTCTTCCAGATACGCCTGCTGCTTCACTTGCGGAGCATTGGCGCTCGCGGCACGAACACTGGCGAGATGCACCTCGATGACATCACGCGCGGTTGCATCATGATTACCCAGATATTCACCAAGCTCACGGGGGTCCTGTTCAATCGCATAATCAGGCTGAGCGCGATGTCTGAGCGACTCTTCGAGCAACTGTTTGTAAAATACCAAAGCTTGCCGAAACACATCAGGCAACCGTTGCCGCAGAACACCTCCGGCCAGGGGTCGTTTATTCTGCGAGCGTTCACGTGACCGAACATCAACATCGCGCAATTCGCGTTCAAACTCACTCAGACGAGCCCGCAACATCCGTGCTTCAGCCGCCGCTTCACTGAGCCGCCGATGTTCAGTAACATTCGTATGCGAAACGACGAGCCCTGGGCGGGTTCCCCGTAGGGGGACAACCCGTAAGACAAACCAGCGTTCTTCGTGGGGGGCATGGCAAGGATATTCTAACTCAAAAGACGCGAGGCGCCCTTCGAGCACCGCCCGCATCCCATCGAGCGTGATCGTCCCTTCTTCTGAGTCAAGCCCCATGGCATGCTGACAGACGGTAAAATAGTTGACGCCGACACCAGTATACCGCAATTCGGGATCGCCGTTGGCACGGGCAAAATCACACCACGACTCGTTCACGGCGATGATCATGCCATTGGCATCAAGCACCGCCAGGTGAACCGTCAACGAGTTCAGGATCGCCCAATTAAAGGCTTCGGCATCACGCAACGCCTGTTGAGCGCGCCGGTGTTCGGTGATATCACGCAACGAAATCAACTGGGCCGGTGTGCCATCCCACTCGGTATCAACCACCCGCATCTCGGCAACCTGACTAGCACCGTCAGGATGCAAGAGGTCAATTTCGGCCCGTTCACCGCGCAAAACCGGAAAACCAAAGATCTGCCCGATCAGATCATCAACCCGCCGTCCGAGAATCGCGGCAGCCGCCGGATTCAGAAAGCGCACCCGCCCATCACTGTCAACGACAATGATGCCATCGGCATTGGCCGCAACAATTTCACGTAGCTGAAAGTCGTCGGTTGGATAGCGCAGACTATCATCCATGGAAGACCGACTTGCCTCAATCGTTTGCCGAGGCGGCGCATGTGCCGCCTCGGACGCTATGTTATATGATCACAGGTTCCAGGCTTGCTGTCAAGCCCTGAGCCTACGAGCCTACGATTATTGGCCTTTTACCCGCGTCCACAATTCAGTAAAGACAACCGAGTCTTCGTCACGTTCGATCCACTCAAGCCGTTCAAGCATCGCATCATCGGGCGCAAAGCCCGCAGCGTAGAGATCCCGGACTTCCTGCGAAAGCAGCGGGATGGCCGCTTCATTCGGGGTGAGGTAGCCAACATAGTCGGCGTTGGCCGCTGCTACGTCGGGACGCAAGAGGAAGTTGATAAAGACATGGGCCGTGTAGGCGTTGGGCGATTCACGCAAGATGACCAGATTATCCATCCAGATCGCGCCACCCTCATCAGGAATGACAAATTCAATGTTGGGGTTACCCGAAAACTCATCACCAAGACCAGTCCGCGCCTGCATGGCCGCGCCGCTCCAGGCATGCGCCAGGATGAATTCTTCCGATGCGAGCCGACGGTTGACATCCGAGCTATTGTACGAGGCAAGGAACGGTTTCTGAGCAAGCAGGATCGCTTCAACTTGCGCTAGGACAGCTGGATCAGTCGCGTTGATTGATGCTCCAAGGTATTTGAGCACTGCCCCAGGGGTTTCACGCTCATCATCGAGCATGCTAAAACGCCCCCGGAGATCCGGCAGTTGCGCGGGGTCAAAGAGCACCGCCCAACTCGTAATGCCCTCGGGGAAGAAGGTGCGATTGTAGGCAATGCCAGTCAACCCATACAAATAGGGAAGTGAAATGGCATTGTCAGGGTCAAAATATTTATTGAGTAACCCAGGATCAAGATACTGCATATTTGGCACAAGCGTTCGATCAAGCGGTGCCACCAGATCATCAAGGGCCATAATCTGCACTGCATAGTCGGATGGGGCAACAACATCATAGCCCGAATTGCCCGCCCGGATCTTGGCAATCATATCTTCGTTTGAGTCAAAGATATCAACAATCACCCGTACCCCATACTCCTCTTCAAACTGGGTCAAGATCTCAGGATTGATATAGTCACTCCAGTTGTAGAAATAGAGTTCACGGGCCAGACGCGCACGGTCAACGCCATCATCAGTTACGGCAGCCTCGCCGCCATAAGCATCTGTCGTCGGTTCACTCCCCGTCGGGGTACCCGCACCACACGCCACCAACCAGGGCATCACCAGCACCAGCATCAACCAGAAGAATTGCCGTCGCATTGTTGTACTACTCCTTATTAGTCCTCTACCTCTGGCACAGCTATCCGTCGCACGTTTGGCGTCCAGATGCGTTATCCACACCCTTTGCGCCTTTGCGTCTTTGCGTCAAATCATCAGAAAACTTAGTTGACAGACTACTTACCGCCTGCGCTGCACCAGTTGTGACAAGACTACCAGCGTAATCGAAACGGCGAGCATCAGGGTCGAGATCGCATTAATCTCGGGGGTTATGGCACGACGAACTTTGTTATAGACCTCCACAGGCAAGAGGGAGGTACCAGGTCCCGAGAGAAAGAGACTGATGATGAAATTGTCGAGTGAGAGGGTAAACGCCAGCAACGCCCCGCCCAGGATGCCCGGCAGGATCATCGGGAAGGTGATCCGCCAGAAGGTTTGCCAGCTATTCGCCCCGAGATCGCGGGCGGCTTCCTCCAGACGACGATCGAAATGTTTCAGACTCGCCCGCACCACAATCGTGACAAAACTGATACTGAACGCAATATGGCCGATGATCACGGTCAGGAAGCTGCGCCGAACCACTTCGCCCGTCACGACACGAATGAACTCGAGCACAAGGGCCGAAAACGCGAGCAACGAGACCGCCATTGCGATTTCAGGGATCACCACGGGCAAGTAGATCACCGCATCAACGCCGGTGCGCCCGCGAAAACGGTGACGTTCCATCGCGAGGGCGAGCAGGGTACCAAAGATCGTCGAAACAACGGTCGAGACAAAAGCCACATAGAGGGTATTGCCGGCGGCCCCCATCAGGCGATCATTGGCGAACATGCGCACATACCACTCGAGGGTAAAGCCCGTCCAGCGCACGCCAAACTCATCACGGGTAAACGAAAAGACGACGAGCACCAGAATCGGCCCATAGAGAAAGAGATACATCAGGAACGCATGCAGCGTCAAACTCAGGCGGCCCCAGGTCAAGGCACCGCTGTTCAAACGCGGCCACCAGGAGGCGGCCCGGCGTGCAGGCTGATTCTGCGGTTGCGCCTCAATCATCGATCTTCCTCCGTTGTCGAGCGAAAATAGAGCAAGATGAAGCCCAGCAACACGATCATCATCACCGTTGACATGGCCGAGCCGAGCGGCCAATTGGGTGGATTCGAGCGCAAGAAGAGGCGTTGGATCAGATTGCCGATATAATCAACCTTGGCCCCGCCAAGCAATTCACTCACCACAAATTGCCCAATGGTGGGAATAAAGACCAGCACGGCGCCGGCGGCCACCCCCGGCATCGTCATGGGCAGCATGATATGCCAAAAAGCGCGCCACTTGCTCGCCCCGAGATCCGCCCCGGCTTCCATCAGGGTAAAATCAAAGCGATCCAGGGCCGCATAGATCGGCAGCACCATAAAAGGCACCTCACCATAGACCAACCCAAGCAACGTCGCCCCTTCGGTGTTGAGCAAAAAGAGGGTCGGCAGGCCGAGGGCAGCCAGGGTCGCATTGATCAACCCATTATTCGCCAGGATAATCTGCCAGGCATAAATCCGGACGAGAAAATTGGTCCAGAAGGGAATCAGCACCAGGATCAAGAGCACCAGGCGCACCCGGGGCGGTTGTTTGACAATAAAGAGAGCCAGAGGATAGCCAAGCAAGAGGGCAAAGAGCGTGGTCAGTCCACTGATCCAGAGTGAACGCACATACGCATTCACATAGCTTGCCTGGGTAAAAAGATCAACGTAGTTTTGCAGCGTTGGCTGCCAGAGAAGGTTGCCCCGAGGCCCATTGGTGAGAAAGCTATAGACCAAAATCACCAGCAGAGGCACGAGAAAAAAGACGAGCAACCAGAACATCCCCGGCGCAAGCAGGGCCATCAGACGACGCTGCTCATGGCGCTGCTGCTCACGTTCAAATGACGATAATGCCATGTGCTTCCTCCGCTTCTCTGTCGGAACATCCAGGGCACGGTCGCACGCAAACGCTCCCCACTATTCAGTCAAGACGAGCGCATTGGCCGGCGGGCAGACGAGCACCGCTGCCTCACCGGGTTGCCAGTAGGCATTGCGATCAAGGGTACTGAGGGTATTCTGTTCCCAGACATCGAGGGTTCGGCCTTCATTGAGCCGCACCGTAATGCGCGTATCCGAGCCAATATACGTGATCATTTCGACATGGACGGGCATCGTGAAGGCATCGTCGGGGCGTGCGTGGATGGGCAAAATGAGTCGCGCCTTTTCAGGACGTAACGAGAGCGTCGCAGCCTCGCCAACGTTGACCGGAAGCGGCGTATACCCACGCAATTGCAGACCATCGGGCGTTTGAATTGTCGCATACTCGTCACCCTGTTCAACCACCTTGCCCTCGATAAAATTGGTCTCGCCAATAAAATCAGCGACAAACTTGCATGTGGGACGCTCATAGATCTCGGTCGGCGTGCCAACCTGCAAGACCTTGCCCTGGTTCATGACGGCAATGCGATCGGACATCGTCAAGGCTTCTTCCTGGTCGTGGGTGACAAAAATAAACGTAATGCCGACGCGATGTTGCAAACTCTTCAGTTCAAGTTGCATCTCTTTGCGCAACTTCTGGTCAAGGGCCCCGAGCGGCTCATCAAGCAAGAGTACCTCGGGCTGATTGACCAACGCCCGTGCCAGGGCCACGCGCTGCTGCTGACCGCCCGACATCTGGCGGGGATAGCGCTCGGCGAAGCCCGCAAGGCGCACCATGTCGAGCGCAGCCTGCACGCGTGCCCCCAATTCAGCCTTGGGCACCCGCTTCATCTTCAAGCCAAAGGCAACATTCTGCGCGACGGTCATATGGGGAAAGAGCGCATATGACTGAAAGACCGTATTGACCGGGCGATGATGGGGCGGCACGGTTGCCATCGGCCGACCATGAATCATAAGCTCGCCGCCCGACGGATACTCGAACCCAGCAATCATGCGCAAGGTTGTCGTCTTGCCACAACCACTTGGCCCAAGCAACGAAAAAAACTCACCATCGTGGATCTGCAAGGTCACATGATCGACGGCAGCGACCTCGCCAAAACGCTTGACCACATTTGCAAGTTCGATCGCATATCCTTTGTGCAAGGCCTTCTCCTACGCAGAGTCAACCGAGCGCATGGTACGTTTGCACCAACGCCAGCCATCATTGCCTGGATTTCCCATACGGTAAGGTTTAGGGGTTTGTCTTGGACTAGTGTACCACATTTTAACCTGCCTCATCACTGCCAGAGGCGAGCAAGGTATGTTACAATAGGCGCTACTCTTTCTCCACACATACGCTCATCACATCCTGAAAGAAGGCGCTCGCTCTCTGTGTGGACGGCCCCATACCTGACCAGGCGCAGCGACGTGGGGTTGTTCCTGGCTACGAGGAAGTTCGATGGAAGCACTGATCACTCAGGTTACACAGCAACTCGCTGCCATACCCGATCTCCCCTCAGGAGCGCCACTTGTGCGCCCCACACTTGACCCGTCAACAACGCCAATTGCCCACCTGATTGACCATACCATTGTCAAACCCGAGGCCGTCACGCCTCAGATCGAGCAACTCTGTCGTGAGGCAGCTGAACATCATTTTGCCAGTGTCTGCATCAGTCCCATCTTTGTCTCGCTCTGTGCGCAACTGCTTGCCAACACAGCCGTTGCCATCTGTACCGTGGTGGGCTTTCCTTCGGGGGCCAGCACGACCGCCTGCAAAGTGTTTGAAACGCAAGAAGCACTGGATAACGGAGCCCGCGAGATTGACATGGTACTTGCCATCGGCAGGCTCAAAGCGGGTGAATGGCGTGAAACAGCCCACGATCTGCACGCCGTAATTGAAGCAAGCCACGCCGCCGGGGCGCTCGTCAAAGTCATCATTGAAACCGCCTTGCTGACCGAGGAAGAAAAGGTGGCGGCTTGTCTGCTGGCCGTGCGTACCGGGGCCGATTTTGTCAAAACCAGTACCGGTTTTGCTGGTGGCGGGGCCACGGTCGCCGACATTCGCCTGATGCGGCAGGTGGTTGGGCCGCATATCGGGGTAAAAGCTTCGGGTGGCATCCGCACCCTCGCCACGGCCCAGGCCCTCATCGAAGCCGGCGCGGATCGCATTGGCACGAGTGCCGGCGTGGCGATTGTGGCCGAAGCGTAAGACTGCACTCTCCTACGACAACCGAAGGTTCTGAGCGGTACCGTTCAAGTGTAGAGTCATGGAGGAGACTTTGAGCATTCTGATCAACAAAGAGACGCGCCTACTTGTGCAGGGGATCACCGGGAAAGAAGGGGCCTTCCATACGCGGGCGATGCTTGATTATGGCACCAACGTGGTCGCCGGGGTGGTGCCCGGTCGTGGAGGGCAGTCGGCCATTGAAGATCGCGTTCCTGTCTTTAATACGGTCAAAGAGGCGGTGCAGGCGACGGGGGCCAACACCTCGGTCATCTATGTACCGGCAGCCTTTGCCCCCGATGCTATTCGCGAGTCAGCTGCGGCTGGTATCCCGCTGATTGTCTGTATTACCGAGGGTGTGCCAGCCCTCGATATGGTCGCGACCTATGCCTTTGTCGAAGAGTGTGGCGTGCGCCTCGTTGGGCCCAACTGCCCCGGCCTGCTGAGCCCCGGTCAGGCCAAGGTCGGCATTATTCCTGGCAATATTGCAGTGCCCGGGCCGGTTGGCGTCGTCAGCAAATCAGGTACGCTTACCTACGAAGCCGTTGATGCCTTGACCCGCCTTGGCATTGGTCAGACGACGATCATCGGGATCGGGGGCGATCCGATTATCGGCACCAATTTCATTGACGTGCTGACGATGTTCCAGGAAGATCCTGAAACTGAAGCGATCGTATTGCTCGGTGAGATCGGTGGCGATGCCGAGATCCAGGCGGCCAATTTCATCAAAGCCCACGTGACCAAGCCCGTTGTCAGTTTCATCGCCGGTCAGACAGCGCCCGAAGGCAAACGCATGGGCCACGCCGGGGCCATTATTAGCGGTGGTGAGGGGACGGCCCAGGAGAAGATCAAGGCGCTTGAAGCCGTCGGCGTGAGTGTTGCCCGCCAACCCACCGATATCGCTCAGTTGATCAAAGAGGCAATGGACGCACGTGCCGTGAGTTAAGCATCGTCACCCTGCCAGCTTTGCTGGCAGGGTGACGACGTTGATAACCCTCTTATGCAAAACCCCGCCGGAGGCCCGTCTATGTCACCAATTGCCCTCAACCAGCGCCACCTTGAAACCTTGAGCCAGTTACTGATTGCTGGCGGCCATCAGGGCGTCTCTGAGTTGCTCGCTTCGTCGCTGGAACGGCTGATCACCTTCTGGCCGGCGCAGTCCGGGGCGTTGCTTTATGTCAATCCGTATGGCGATCTACTCAGGCTTGAGCACGGCCCGCTGAATGACGAAGCGCGCACGCTGATCGATCAGGCCCGCCACGGCTTTGGGCGCCGCGAAGAGGGAAGCGAGCCGATCGTCGGCAGTTATTCTCTCGATGATGGGCATGATCTGATCGAATTGCCGCTACGCAGCGGCGGGCAAGGGGTTGGCCTGTTGCATCTGGTGATTGATCAACAATCGGCCCTGGATAGCGCGACCGGCGGGTCTTCTCTCGACGAAGAATTGCTCGTGCTGCTCGTGCGTGCCATTGGCGGTGAAGCCGATAAGATTGCGATGTTGCGCCGCGCCGAACGCGACCTGCGTGAATTGAATCTGCTCTATGAAATTGGACAGTCACTCGCCGTCAACCTCGACCTCAATAGCCTCTTGAATGACATCAAGCTCCGCGCACCCAAGGTGGTCGGGGCCGAGCGGTGTTCGATCTTTATGCTCGATGAAGAACGCAATGAACTGGTGCTCGATCTCCCCGATGAACCCAAGCAGTATCGCATGCCCGCCGACAAGGGCATCGTCGGCTGGGTGACCACCCACGGCGTGGGCCAGGTGGTTAATGACGTTGAGCAGGATACCCGTTGGTACGACGCGATCGGGCGCGAGGCCGAGTTCATTACGCGTTCGATCCTCTGTGTGCCGATGCGCCTCAAAGATCGCACCATCGGGGCGATGCAACTGCTTAATACAATTGATGGTCGGCCTTTTACCGATCAGGATATGCAACTCTTGACAACGCTCGCTGCCCAGGCCGCGATTGCGATTGAAAATGCCCGCCTCTACCAGAGCCTCAAGCAAGAGCATGAACGCATCTTGACCAAAGAAGCCGATGTGCGTCACGCGATTGCCCGCGATCTCCACGATGGCCCGACGCAGAGCATTGCCGCGATTGCGATGAATATCGAGTTTATCAAAAAGCTCTTCAAGGCGATGCCCGAACGCCTCCCCGATGAACTCGATACACTCGCCGAACTGGTCAATAAGACGACGCACGATATTCGGACGCTGCTCTTTGAGTTGCGGCCCCTTGGCCTTGAAACGCAAGGCCTCGTCAAGACGCTTGAACAGTATGTTGAGCGCTGGCGTGACCCTTCTGGCGCCGAGACCCGCCTGCGCCTCGAAGCCCCGTCCAATATGCCACGGCTTCCTGCCGAACGTGAAGCGGCGGCTTTCATTATTATTCAAGAAGCAACAACCAATGCCCGAAAACATGCACATAGTGATGTTATTACGATCTATCTGTATATGGAAGAAGATACGTTTGTTGCCAGTGTTCGTGACCGTGGCCGTGGGTTCAATGTTGCGTCCGTTGAAAACAGCTACAATATCCGCGGGAGCCTCGGTCTGCTCAATATGAAAGAACGCGCACGCCTGATCGGGGCCGACCTCCGCATTCGTTCCGAATTGACCAGGGGAACGACGGTTGAATTGCGCATTCCGCTCTCGTGACGCCTCCCAGCCAGCGCAGTTTTTCACGTACGTGAGCGAACCCTTCGCGTGAACTTCTTTGAAAAGGATTGCCTCTAGCCGATGGGGACGCGGCAAAGCTGTGGACGAGGGCTTGCGCAGTCCGCGGGCACGAACGAGGTGGACATAGTGCAAGGAGCACGGATGAACGACGGGTTGCCCGATAAACTCAGCTACCTCCGTGATATCGATATTTTTCGCGATCTCGCGCCTGATGAGGTCGAGTTGCTCGGCAAACGTGCGCCGATGCAACAGGTTGCCAGTGGCACCGTCTTTTTCTCGCCCGAAGAGGCCCCTGAGGTACTTTTTATCCTCAAAGAGGGCCGCGTCCGCCTCTATCGCCTCTCGGCTGATGGCAAAGCCCTGACGACGGCCGTGCTTGACGCGGGGACAATTTTTGGCGAAATGGCCCTGCTTGGGCAGCGCCTTCACCAGAGTTATGCCGAGGCCATGGGGCCGTGTTTGCTCTGTTTGATGAGTCGCGAAGATGTCAAAAGCATGCTGCTCAGCGATCCACGCATCGCGACCCGCATTGCCGAGATTCTGGGCCAACGGTTGATCACCGCCGAGCAGCGCCTCTCGGATTTTGCCTTCAAGAGCCTGCCCCAGCGGATGGCCGGGTTGCTGCTCGAACTCGCACGCCCCCCCAAACCACGCCTCTTTCGCCAGGTCGTCGGCCCGCCGGAGGTGCGGTTTACCCACGAAGCCCTCGGTGAAATGAGCGGCACCTATCGCGAGACGGCCACCAAAATCTTGAACGAATTCCGTTCGCTTGGCTTGATCGAACTCAAGCGTGGGTGTGTCATTCTGCTTGATGAGGATGGGTTGCGTGCATTGAGTGAGCGTGCTGAACTAAAATAATGAGGCTCTTCCTGGTAGATGGCTTCCTTGTGCGAAGCTAAAATGAGCGAAATCATTCCTGATGCATCTGAGGCTATGACATCAATGTACTATACGTTTGCGCTCCAACGTATAAAACAATGCGTACGGCCAGTCGTTTGCGAGGCTGCCGCAATCATCCTACGCGAAGAGACAAAATTAGGTGAACCGCACGTGCTTGAGCGGTATCGGCAGGGTTATTATCCCTTGCCCGGAAGACTCGACATTATTCGATGGCACAATCCAGAGGTTCGTGCTCTTTTACCCATTGGTGCAGGTTTTCGCGTCGAAGGAAATGCCAAAAGATTGATGCGGAAAAATTATTTTGAGGTTACCTTTGATCAAGCTTTTGAGCGTGTCATTCACGCATGTGCCGAACCAGTGCCAGGTCGTGAAAAGATCTGGATTACACCAAGAATTATTGCAGCCTATATACGCATCCATAAAGCAGGCTATGCCCATAGTTTTGAAGTCTGGCGTGAAGGAAAATTGGTCGGTGGTGGTTATGGTGTTGCCATTGGTGGGTATTTTGCCACCGAAAGTCAATTTTACCGCGAGAGCCATGCAAGTAAAGTGGGCTTCGCTCGGTTAAACGAGCATCTCGGAACTCGGGGTTTTGTGCTGCATGATGTCCAGGAGATCACGAACGCTACCCTTCAGTGTGGTGCATATGAGGTGCCCAGGGCTCAATTCGAGCAATTGCTGGCCCAGGCTATAACGATGAAGGTATATTTTTAGCTCGTCCCTACGCCCCTATGACCTCCAGGACACCCATGATCTTGTCGCTCCAGTCGTGATTGAGGCGGCGCCGGTCGAGGCGCACAAATTGGGGGCCAATTTTGACGCCAGGGTCGCGGCCATAGCGCCGCCGGAGGCGTTCGCGGGCCGATGATTCGAGGATTGGTAGGCGGATGATGAATTCGTCGCCACTGGTGATCACCGAACTTACCCCAGCCTGCAACGCTAGGGCTTTGATCTGCAGCCAGGTGAGCAGGTGCAGGGCGGCACGCGGGGGTTCACCAAAACGATCCTGCAACTCGGTGCGCAGTTCTTTGACGTCGGCAAGCGTCTGCGCCGCGACCATGCGCTGATAGACGCCCAGGCGTACCTGGTCGTCGGCAATGTAGTCGGTGGGAAGATACGCGGTCAGCGGCAAATCGAGGGTAACGAGCGGCGCAACGAGGATCTTCTCGCTGATCACGAGTTTGCTGACGGCATCGGCCATCCGCGCCCGGTCACGTTCGGCAGTGGCGGCTGGGGTGTCGGGTTGGTCAGGTGCAAGGGGCAGCTGGGGCTGATCAACGCTCGCCTTGAGCTGTTTGACCGCTTGTTCGAGTAGCCGCGAATAGAGGTCAAAGCCCACGGCGGCAATGTGGCCGCTCTGTTCGGCACCGAGGAGATTGCCCGCCCCCCGGATTTCGAGGTCACGCATGGCGACCCGAAAGCCCGCCCCGAGTTCGTTGGCCTCTTGGATCGCTTCGAGCCGCGCCTGCGCCTCGGCGGTCATCGGTTTGTCTTGTTTGTAGAGCAGGTAGGCATAGGCACGATTCGCACTGCGCCCGACCCGCCCGCGCAACTGGTAGAGCTGGGCTAACCCGTAGTTGGTCGCATCGTCAATAATGATCGTGTTGGCATTGGAGACATCCAGCCCGCTCTCGATAATCGTGGTACAGACAAGCACGTCATGGCGGCCTTCGAAAAAATCGAGCATCACGCGCTCGAGTTCGCGCTCTTGCAGCTGCCCATGTCCCACCCCGATCCGCACCTCGGGCACAAGATGGCGGATCCGGTTGGCAACATGGTAAATGCTCTGCACCCGATTATGCACAAAATAGATCTGTCCTTCACGCTCTACTTCGCGTAGAATCGCCTCGCGAATCAGCGCCTCGTCATAGGGCAAGACATAGGTTTTGATCGGCACTCGTTCTTCGGGCGGGGTGTCAATCACACTCAGATCGCGAATCCCTGCCATCGCCATATGGAGTGTGCGCGGAATCGGGGTCGCCGTGAGGGTCAGCACATCAACCTGGGCCCGCAACTGCTTGAGGCGCTCTTTGTGCCGCACGCCAAAGCGCTGTTCTTCATCAACCACCACCAAGCCGAGATCTTTGAAATGGACATCTTTGGAGAGCAACCGGTGCGTGCCAATGACCACATCGACCTGACCACGTGCGAGGGCCTGAACGATCTGATCCTGGGCTTTGGGCGAACGAAAACGCGAGAGCATCTCGACCATCACGGGAAAGGCCGCCATCCGACGGGTAAAGGTATCGAAGTGTTGCTGGGCAAGCACCGTTGTCGGCACCAGGACAGCGACTTGCTTGCCGTCCTGGATCGCCTTGAACGCCGCACGCAGCGCAACCTCGGTCTTGCCAAAGCCAACATCGCCGCAGATCAAGCGATCCATCGGCACCGACTGCTCCATATCGGCTTTGACGTCGCTAATTGCCTGCAACTGGTCATCAGTCTCAAGAAAGGGAAACGCGGCTTCGAGCTCGTGTTGCCATTCATTATCGGGGCTAAAGTGGTGGCCCTGGCTCAAGCGGCGTTTGGCATAAAGGTTGAGCAGATCCTGGGCAAGATCCTGGACAGCAGCACGAGCCTTGCGCTTGGCCCGTTCCCAATCCTGCGTCCCAAGGCGGGTGAGGGTCGGGGTGCCATCGCCGGCCCCGACATAACGAGTGACGCGATCCACCTGGTCAACCGGCACATAGATCTTGTCGCCTGCGGCATAGCGCAGCACCAGATATTCACGCTCGATCTCACCGACGGTACGCCTGATCAAGCCATCATAGAGCGCAATACCGTGCTCGATGTGTACCACATAATCGCCGGTCTTCAGCCCGCGCACAAAAGCGGCCCGCTCATCGACACCACGCAGCGACTTGCGCCGCTCGCTCAACGGGCGTCGCTGCCGTACACCAAAGATCTCGGCATCGGTATAGAGCGTCAGATTCACCTCGTTGAGCCGCCAGCCAGCCTCAAGGGCGCCGTGGATCACCTGAAACCCCGAAGACGGCAAGCGTTCTTCGACCAGTTCATACAACCGGGCCGCCTGTCCCGTCACAGCAACTACGCGCTCACCTCGTTGCAACCTGGCGACAAGATCATCAACCAGACGGCGGAATTGGCCGCCAAAGAGTTCGGCAGGCTGAAAGAGGGGCGGGGCAAGGCAAGGTGTTACCGAACCAGGCACATCCGCGTCATTATTGCTCAGGTCGATCAGCGTCAGGCCGGGCCAGGTCGGCGGGGCGCTCACAGCCGCAGGCAGCGCCTCGGCTGGCTCATCGGGCAAGGCAAGCTCGGCAGGAAAGAGCTCGTGCCAGAGCAGATAGGGGCGTGGAAAGGCGCTCGGCAATTCAGCGGCCTCAAGCAGGCGGGCGCGCTGATTTTCGGCATGTTCATGGAGATCACGCGCGTGGCGGCGGAGAAACTGGGCTTCAGAAAAGAGCACCGCGCTGCCTACGGGCAGATGAGCCAGCAACGAACCCGTTGCTTCATGCTCAAACTGACGAAAAAAGGGCGCAAAAAACGCACGTCCCTCGAAACGGTCGCCATGCTCCAACCGCTCAAGGGCGGCTTCCCACTCAAGTCGGGACTCACGGCGCAACTGATCAAGCGTCAGCGCCCTGATGTGGATCAAGGCCTCATCGCGCCGCCAGAGTGGAATCTCGTGCGGAGGACCGAGCATCACGCTGGCAACCCGGGCGGTACTGCGCTGCGTTGCAACCTCAAAACGACGAAGATTATCAATTTCATCGCCAAAGAACTCGATCCGCAACGGATGTTCATCAGCGGGCGGCCAGACATCCACCAGATCGCCGCGGCGCGTCACCTCGCCCGGCTCTTCAACCGTCGGCGCGTGGCGATAGCCCAGGCGAATCAGGCGATGAAGCAACTCATCCTGATTGATCTGTTGACCACGTTGCAGGGCCAGCATCGCCCGTGCCAACTCGGTTGGGGTAAGGGTTGGCTGAAGCAGCGCCTTGACCGGGGCCACGATCACCAATGGCGCGGTCGGCTGCGTCGCATCAAAGGCTGCGAGGCGCTGGAGAACCCGGAGGCGCCCGGCGATCACGGGGGCGCCGGGCGACATATGTTCATAGGGCAGGGCGTCGCTGGCCGGATAGAGCAGCACCGCCTCGGGGCCAAGCCATTGACGCAGATCTTCGGCGGCACGCAAGGCCAGGTCGGCACTCGACAGCAGATACAACAAAGGGGCGCGCTGCACGGATGTAAGTGCCGCAACAACAGGTGTACGCCCAGCGGACGGCAGTGGGGCAACCCGTACATGCGCAGGATGATCTTGCAGGCACGTAGCCAACCCCTCAAACGAGGGCAACCCCACCAACGCGCGCCTGAGATCAGCAAGACTCACCATACAAACTTACCGCATCCTGTTCAGAACAATGCGGTCAGTATAGCACATTGACCAGTGGGGAACCCGCGGCAAACAGCCGGGCTTATCGTCCTTCCGTACATCATCCGGTATACGCGATATAGGCGCTATAGGCCAGACCTCACAGGTCTTTCGTTCCGGCGCACCTGCCCATTGGGGGGACGGCCTCTCACACAAGGTCTGTTAGCCCTGTGAGGTCAGCCGGTGCCACGCAGAGCGGATTATTTACTGAAAAACCATCAGTAGTCTGGGAACGACGTTTTCTGGCGTCTTCAGCCGTCCACGAATGTGGGCGACGAAAAAACGAATACGTGCGTCACCAAGCCGGTCTTCGTATATTCGTGAGTGTTCTTCGTGGTCGGCGGCGCTACCAGAAAACTTCGTTGACAGACTAATCAGTCATCTGAGCAAGAAGCCGACTGAAGTCGGCACTCCGGTATGCGCGATTTAATGTTAAAAAACCACTAGCGAGAGCACCGAACATTCTTGCGGTTGTTGCCATTCTATGCGATACTAACGAGAGAGAAAGTAGCAACTTGCGCCAGCATAGAAATCCACTCCAATGAAACACACCTTCTACCGGATCGTCCTCACGCTCTTTGTTTTGAGTATCGCCCTCGTTGCCTCAACAACCACGGTGCCAGCGGCTTCAACCGTGTCGGGCAGTGGTACGTCAAACCCGCTCACCGACCGAGTCATCGTACGCGTGCGCGACGAGGCCGGGGTGCAGGCACAGCTTGCCGCCGATCCCACGACCTTCACTGATGCCTTGGGCACACGCGTGCAGGCGAGCCTGACGTATGTGCGGCCCTTCGATGCCACCACCCATATCCTGGGCGTGGTCGGGGTGACGACGCAAGCCAATTTCGATCGCCTGATCCAGCGACTGGCTCAGGATGCAGAGGTTGAAGCAGTTGCTCCCGATACGCGGATCTTTGCGCAGATCGAGCCACAAGATCCGGGGTATCAAGCGTATGGCTGGTCCTTCAAATCAGTGACGCCGAACAATTACGGAGCCAACCTGCCCCCCGCGTGGACGGTCACAACCGGCAGTGCCAATATTGTCATTGGCATTGTTGACACGGGCATCCTGCTCAACCACACAGATCTGGCGGGGCGCCAGATCCCAGGCAACCCTGGCTATGATGTCATTGACGACCAGGCTGTCGCAGGCGACGGCACTGGACGTGATGCCGACCCGAGTGATCCGGGTGACTATGTCACCGAAGCCGAGGCAGCCTCGGGGCCACTCGAAGGGTGCGAAGTGAGCGATAGTAGTTGGCACGGCTCACATGTTGCGGGAACCATCGGTGCCCAAGCGAACAATAATCGCGGCCCCGCTGGGGTCAACTGGGTCTCACCGATGGTGCATGTACGCACGCTCGGCAAGTGCGGCGGCTATATTTCTGATGTGCTGGATGGGCTCTTGTGGGCTGCCGGCGAACCCGTGGTCGGCCTCCCGTTGAACCCCAACCCGGTTCAGGTGGTCAATATGAGTCTGGGTGGCGGCGGGACGTGCAACAGCTTTATCCAGGAGATCATTGATCGGGTGGTGCAGCGCGGCGTCGTGGTGGTCGTTGCAGCCGGCAACGAAAATAGGAACGTCAGTCAGACGATCCCGGCAAGTTGCAATGGGGTGATCAGCGTCGCTGCGACCGCCCAGTCAGGTAATCGGGCTGGTTATAGCAATTATGGCGAGTTGATCACGCTGGCGGCCCCTGGAGGAGATCTGCGCTATGACAATGCGATCTATTCAACGATCAACAGTGGGCGGCGCGGCCCCGAAGCGGATGCGTACGGGTTCTATCAGGGTACGAGCATGGCGACCCCGCACGTCGCGGGCATTGTCAGCCTGATGCTCTCGCTCAACCCGCTGTTGACCCCTGCTGAGGTGCGGACGATCCTTGAGGCCACCGTCACACCGTTTCCTGCTGGCAGCACATGTATTGGGGACTGCGGAGCAGGCATCATCAATGCTGGTCAGGCCATCGAAGCGGTCGCCCGCCAGATGCGACGGGTCAGTTTTGCGACCGAACAGAGTAGTACACGCGAAGGCGCAAGCGTGACAGTCACGCTCAGGCTCAACCTGCCTGCCGCCGAGCCGGTCATCATTCCGCTGACGATTGGAGGCGAGGCACAACCTGACGATTATACGCTGAACCCAGCCCAGGCGAGCTTCCCGGCGGGCGCGACCGAGACACAGATTGTGGTCGCGGCACGCACTGATACGCGGCAAGAGCCCTCTGAGACGCTGATCCTGGGCTTGCAAAGCACCACACAGGCAACCCCAAGTGCGCCGATGCAGCATATGGTGGTTATTGAAGATGTGCCGGTAGAGCCAGAGATCACCGTTACACCTGCGAGTTTTGCCTTTGGGGAGCAACAGGTTGGTACGACGAGCACCTCACGACGGATCGAGATCCAGAATAGTGGCAATGCCACCCTCGTCTTACAGGGCCTCGCGGTGAGCGGAGCGTTCCAGCGGGAAGGCGGCGATTGCCCCACGCTCTTCCCAGCGGATCTGGCCGAGGGTTCAAGTTGCAGTGTTGACCTGGTCTTCAGCCCAACGCGGATCGGGCTCCACACCGGAAGTCTTGCCATCAGCAGCAATGCAAAGGATGCCCCCACATCAATCGCGTTGAGCGGGCGCGGTGCTGTTCCAGCGCTTGGCTACACGCCAACGTGGCTACATTTTGGGGAGGCTTTTGTGCCACAACTGGTGACGATCACCAATCCGGGGCGGGCACCGCTGGTCATCAATAGCGTGACGATCAGCGACACCTTTAGCCGTCTTGAGGGAGGGAGTTGTGCCGCGACCTGGCCGGACACGCTCGCCCCAGGCGCACATTGTACCCTCCAGATCACGCCCGTTGTGACCGGGGCCACCAGTTATAGCGGCACGCTCAGCATCGCCAGCAACGTGCCAGGTGGACCATATCAGCTTGAGCTCACTGGTGGCGCGCTGATCACCGCGACGCATTCAGCGGTCATCAGCACCACGGCGCTGACCGTCACCGACACGACGATGACGATGGAAGCCACCTTGCAACGCACCGAGGGCATCACCGAAGCAGTCAGCCTTGCCTACCGAGTCATTGGTGAACGACCTGACGGCCAGGGCAACCTTGTGCTGGCACGCGCAAGCGTCACCTTTGCGCCCGAGGCAAGCGAGGCGACCTTACGGCTCAACTTCGACCGTTTCAGCCTCTATGGAGTGCGCAGCTTGCTGCTGGAGCTCGGCGAACCAGCGCTGGAAAGAGAGGTCGGTACCAGCGTCCAGGTTGCGCTGCCGCTCGAGGAGGCCTTTGTGTTCTTGCCGTTGATCAGGTAGGGGCTAGCGGCAATACGTTGCAAAGAAGGGCTGACGGACGGCATAGCCCCCTTCCCAACGGGGTGAGGAGCCAGACACCCTCCCCCAGCGGGGGAGGGATGGGGTGGGGGCGAAAGGCTTCATTGCGAGGTTCGTGCATACCGCTCCCGCCCCAGTTTTCAGGGATATGGGGTATGCTTGCTTGACCGTTTGGAGTGCCGACCGATGGTCTTTCAGCAAATGATCCGCTCTGAACCCGATGCCGTGGGGCTGAAGCCCTCGGCTCGGGGAAGCGAAGCCCGCCTGCGCGGGCTAGACCGGATTCATTTCTGGAAGATCATAAGTCGGCACTCCCATTACTGCAAACTGTCAAGCTGATTTGAAACAGGTCTTACGGCTCGATCATCACATCATTCAAGAACACTTGACCGGTCGTAGGGGTCACGATCAGCCCCTTGACCCAGGTGCGGGCAGCCACGAAGCGTCGGTTTTGCCAGAGCGGAATTTCGACGACATCGTCAACCCACATCTTCTGTAGTTCGGCATAGGCAGCGCTGCGCTCTGCCGGGTTCAGGATCTGGCGTGCGGCCTCCAGTTGCGCCTGCGAGGCCGGATTGTCATACTTGGCAAAGTTCCAGAATGGGGCACCGAAGGCCAGGGCGAAGATATCGGGATCACGCCAGCCGATGACGTCGAAGCTCAGATCGAAGTCGCCTGCGGTGAGCGTCTCGTTCACCAGTTTCGCGTCCTGCACCACGATCGTGAGATCGATACCGATCTCCTTCAGCTGGCTCTGGAGGACCTGGGCGGCCAGATTTGCTACCGAATCGTCGCTGATCAGCAACTCCACCGCAAAGGGCTGCCCGTCCTTTTCGACAATCCCATCGCCGTTGCTATCGGCCCAGCCAGCCTCAGCCAGCGTTGCCCTGGCCGCAGCGAGATCATAGGCAAATTGCTGCTGGGCATACGCCTCGGCTTCGGGGCTGTAGGCGATCATAGCCTGGTTGATGAAGGCATACTGCGGTGCCGCAACATCGCCCAGCACGGTGGACAGCGCCTCGCGATCGATAGCGTAGGCAATGGCCTGGCGGACGCGCAGATCGCTAAACAGGGGATGCTGATGGCTCATCACGAGCCCGGTGTAGCCGGGTCTGGCCAACTCGTACAACTGGATGTCAGGGTTGGCCCGTAGGCGCTCGATGGCAGAGGCCGGCACATTCATGATCAGATCAACGGCACCGGTCTCCAGCTCGCCGGCCAACGTTGTGTCCTCGGGGATCGCGCGCACGTACACTTCCGTCAGGTGCAGAGGGCCTTTGTTTTCGACAAAGGGCAAATTGGTCTGATAGTTGTCGTTGCGCACCAACAACAGGTCACTTCCAGGCGTGAACTCCGCGACGACAAGGGGGCCGCTGGCGATCGGGTTGATCGCAAACGCCGGATCGCCCACTTGCCTGGCGAGGGCCACATTCCACGGGCCACCATAGACGGTCTCCAACACCGCAAAGAGCGCTGCCGGCGGGGCAGTGAAGGTGGCCTCAACCGTGGTGGCGTCTACCACATTGATCGCAGCCAACGATTCCAGATCGGAACCAAAGGGGCTGATCTCCTTGTAGCGCAACCAGGAATCTTTCAACGCCTGGGCATCCAGCGGGTCGCCGTTCGAGAACGCCGCACCTTCCGGTAGGACGATGGTCAACACCGTGCCATCGTCTGAAAATGACCAGCTTTCGGCCAGATCAGGGATCAATGCGCCGGTTTCGCTGTCGATCCGCACGAGGGTCTGACCGATCTGTTCTACATCCAACTGGGCGCCATCGTAGCTCTGGTGGGCATCCAGAATATCGGGTAATTGGGGGGCAGCAGCCACCAGACGGGTTCGTGCGGCAACCGTGGGGGCTGCGGTCGCCGCCGCTGCGTTTGTGGCCTCAGGCGCCTGGGTCGGCGGGGCGGTGGAGGTAGCAGGCGCACCGCAGGAAACCAATACGCCCAGGACGAGCAGAGAGATGATCGCGAACTGCCAATGCCTCATGGTGTCCCTTCCTTATCATTAATCATTGCGAGATCTAGACTGGAACTGAAAATGTCAATCAGCGTGATAACCACCGCGCCGCCGATCGGTTTTTGTCGCCCGGTTGTTTGAGCAACGGCATTGATGCAATGCTCACACCGGTCAGGAATTGTCCGGCGAAAAAGATCTCGACAATCACAAAGCCGGCGTGAAAGAAGAGGACGCCGCCGGCGCTGGCCACGCTGAGCGCCCCAGCAACGCGCAGGTTTAGCTCCAGATTCTTGTGGAGCTCGTCTACCAACTCAAGAAGAGTGATCAACTGCTCAAGATGGGCGTCCATCAGCACCACCTGGGCCGTATCGGTCGCAGCAGTCGTGGCCCCGTGCAGCGAGATCGACACGTCAGCTTTCTTCAGCGCAATCGCGTCGTTGATGCCATCGCCGATAAAGCAGACCGAGCGCCCTTCCGCTTTAAGCTGGCTCACCAGATCGGCCTTATGTTGCGGCAGAGTATTGGCGAAGTAGCCATCCATGCCGAGCTCTCTAGCCAGGGTCTGGGTCGGTGCCTCCTGATCGCCGGAGATGATGTAGAGCTTCTTGCCCATGCGGCGCAAGGCCTCCATCACCTGTTGCGCCTCGGCCCGCACAGTCGTGCGCAGCTCTAGCGCGCCCACCAGCCCTGCATCCGTGGCCACAAAGACCAGCGAGTGGCCCTGCGCCTGACAGTGGGCAATCAAGGCTTGCATAGACGCCGGAATACTAACTCCCTCCAGTTCCATGAAACGCCAGCTCCCGACGCGCACCGGGAGAGCATGCGGTTGGTCAGCGAACGCTTCGATCACCTGAACCTTAATCCCGTAGCCAACTTCGTAGTGAGCGTCGGCAACCCTGGGGATGCGAAGCTGCCGTTCGTCGGCGGCAGCCAGGATGGCCCGGGCGATCGGATGAACCTGCCGGTGTTCGGCGGCGGCGGCCAGCCGCAAGATGCCCTCCTCGTCCAGCTCGGCGCAGAGATGAATCCCAATCAGGTGAGGTTGCTCGATAGTGAGGGTGCCGGTCTTGTCAAAGACCATCGTATCGACGCTACGCAGTTTTTCCAGCGCCTCCCCATCCTTCACCAGGATGCCCCGGCGCGAGCTGTCGTTGAGGAAATTCAGCAACGTCAAAGGCGCCAGGCCCAGCATACTCATAACGAAGTTACAGCCCAGGATGGCGAAAGCGGCGGCCGGGCCGCCTACAATAAAGCCAAGGCCGGAGCCGATAAGCATCGGCACAAGCGAGCGGTCGGCAAGCTGCGCCGCTCGCTCTTCGATCGAGGAGCGATAGCGGGTCGTACGGTTGAGGATCTCCTTGATCTGGGCGGCCGTGGTTTCAGTGCCGGCCCGCTCGACGCGCACCAGGATGCGCCCCGACAGCACGATGGTGGCGGCCAGCACGCTATCGCCAACGCCCAACTCCACCGGCTGTGCTTCGCCCGTCAACATATGTTGATCAATCGACGCCGCCCCTTCCACAATCACCCCATCCACGGGGATCATCTGGCTCACATCGATCACGAGCACATCGCCGACCTGCACCTGCTCAAGCGAGGCTTCGATCTCTACGCCATCAACCAGCATCCAGGCCTGGCGGGGCTGTCTACCAAAGATATCTGCCAGTTGATCCTGGGTGTAGGCTTCGCTGAGTACTTTGACCTTGCGTGCAAAGGTCATCATAATCAGACCGAGCGCGCCAATGACCAGATAGCCCCCGAACCACATGCCGGCAAAATAGATCAACTCGACGTGCGTGGAGCTGAATTTCCGATCATGCACCGCCTGCTTATAGGCGACCTTGGCTGAGGGGATCATGAGATACAGCCCGATGGCACTAGAGAAAATCCACACCGGTATGCTCAGCAGACTAGAGAGCCCCGCCAGCCCCAGGCCGAGCATACCGATAGCCAGCGAATGGTTGGCTTGCCTCTGCTGTGGGCTTAAGTCCAGATCCCGGTTGCCCAGCAAATCGCGCTGCTGTGCCTGCCGTCGTCGGCCAAAAAGCGGGTCAATATGGTCATACACCCAGCGCTGATAGTGATTATCGACTATCTCCAGACGTGCGTGGAACGCAGCCCACAGCCGGATCGCCTCGCGTCGCACCTCCGTCTGCGGCAAGCCCGTGAAGGCATTGGGGCGGTTCACGGCCTTGACTTCCGTGTCGGCCAGCACCACAGCCAGATTGCGACTGTGGATGCGGCCAGTACGTGCCCGGATGAGCTTTTGGAAGGACGCATCCATCCTGGTGAAAGCAGCAGCAGTTTCGTACTGTATTGTTTTGCCAAAATCACTTGTTTTTTCGCCAAAATTCGCAGCAACTTTTGCCATGTCAGAGGCAAATGGGTCACGGGGGGGTGCGGCTGCGAATCGGCCATCGGTGTTGGTTAAGTGGCCGATCAAGAGGGTACGCGGAGCAAGGGTGAAGACACCACGTCCAATGTTTTTCTGGCGTTGTTTCATAAGTTTTTGTATGTTTGTTTCGGATCGAATATGTCGCGGATACCATCGCTGAGGAGGTTGAAGCCAATAGCGGTCAGCAGGATCGCCAACCCCGGAAAGGTCGAGATCCACGGCGCGTCCTGCATATAATTGCGACCCTCGTTCAGCATAGAGCCCCACTCGGGGGTGGGCGGTTGCACGCCGAAGCCAAGAAAGCTGAGCGCCGCCGCCATCAACAATGCGCTGGGCAAGGTCAACGTGACCAGAACCAGCAGCGTAGGAAGAAGATTGGGTAGAATATGGTGGCGTATAATATGGGCATGACTGCTGCCCATAGCCATGCTGGCGAGCACATATTCCCGCTGCCGTATAGACATGACTTTCGCCCGGGTCACGCGGGCGAAGGGCACCCAACTGACCAGCGCGATGGCGATCACGGCCTGGAACAGGCCGGCGCCCACCGTCGCGATCACCGCCATCGCCAGAACCAGCGGGGGGAAAGCCCACACAATGTCGGTCAAGATAGCGATGGCGACATCAAGCCGTCTACCAAAGTAGCCTGCCAGTATCCCCAAGGGCACCCCAACCACCAACTCGATGACAACCACGATCAGCGCGACCAGCAACGCGATGCGCGCCCCGTACAACAGGCGGCTCAACAGATCGCGGCCCAGGCTGTCGGTACCCAGAAGAAAGCGCTCGCTCGGTGCGGCGCGGATGAAATCGAGGTGCTGCGCATCGTAAGGATAGGGGGCCAGATAGGGTGCCAGCAGCGCCGCCATAGTTATCGCCCCAAGGATCAGCAGCCCCACCAGCGCCGCACGGTGGCGCCACAACCGCCGCAGATCCGTTTGCCATGGCCTGCGTGCGGGCCGATCCGGCATAGGGAGGGGGCCAGCCTGCTCTGTAGGCTCTTGTGGTGCGGGTGCTGTCGAAGTAATCATGCGCGATGAATCCGCGGATCGAGCAGCGCCGTCAAAATATCGCCGAGCAAGTTGGCGAGCACGGTGCTGATCGCGATAATCAAAAGAATGCCCTGTACCACGGGAAAGTCTTTTTGCATTAACGCCTGGTACATCAGACGCCCCACGCCGGGCCAGGCAAAAATCGTCTCGACAATCACCGCGCCACCCAGCAGCCACGGGAGGCTGAGGGTAAGCAAGACAACCACCGGGATCAAGGCATTGGGCAGGGCGTGGTGCAAAAAAACCCAGATCGGGTGTTGGCCCTTTGCCCGCGCCGTGCGAATATAGTCTTCGTGCAACACTTCAAGCATCTCGTTGCGCACCAGGCGCGCCAACGACCCCATCTGCGGCAGGGCCAGGGTCAGCACGGGCAATACGAGCGCCCCCGGGCTCTGATAACCGGAAAGAGGTGCCCAGCGCAATTGCAGCCCAAAGACGAGCACAAGCATCAGGCCCAGCCAGAAACCGGGCATCGAAAACCAGAAGACGGACAGATAGGTGATCAGGGTATCCAGCCAAGTATGTTGCTTGATTGCCGCCAACATGCCCAAGCCGATGCCAGCCAGCGTGCTCAGGGCAAACGCAACCAGGGTCAGGCGCAGCGTGAAGGGTATTTGCTCGCCGATCAAATGAATGACCGGGCGCTTGGCCGCAATAGAGATGCCCAGATCCCCCTGCACGACGCGGCCGAGCCAGCGTCCATACTGTACGAGCAAGGGCCGATCCAGCCCCAGTTGCGCCCGAATCTCCTGCACGCGCTCCTCTGAAGCGCGCAAGCCCACCATAGTGCGGACAGGGTCGCCCGGCGACAGAAAGAGGATAGCAAACACAAGCAGTGAAACTCCCAACACCACGGGGATGGACAAGAGCAAGCGCTGGAACAAGTAGATGTGCATAACGGATTCTATTTGCTTTTCAGTTCATCCAGGGGAAGATGACAGGCGATGGTGTGACCATCCCCAGCATCCTGCCAGGGGGGAATCACCTCTTCGCAGATCGGGCCTAGCTTGTACAGACAACGGGTATGAAATGGGCAACCAGCTGGCGGATTGGCCGGACTCGGCAGTGATCCGGTGAGACGAATGGGTGGTTGTTCGCTCGTATCTGCTGCGATCACTGCCGAGAGCAGCGCTGCGGTGTAGGGATGGCTGGGTGCAGCAAAAACCTGGGCCGCCGTCCCAATTTCGACTAATCGGCCGAGATACATCACACCAATACGGTCAGCGATATAGCGCACGACACCCAGGTCGTGCGACACAAACAGATAGGCACAATTGCGTTCGCGTTGCAAATCAACCAGCAGATTCAGGATGGCGGCCTGCACCGACACATCCAGGGCCGAGACGGCCTCATCACAGACGATCAGATCCGGCGCGCTGGCAAAGGCGCGGGCAATCGCAACGCGCTGTTTTTCGCCGCCGCTTAACTGACTGGGATAACGCCAGGCATAACTGGCATCCAGGCGCACAGAGGTGAGCAATTCGCTCACGCGTGCCTGCCGTTCAGCACCATTTTTTAGGCCAAAGCGCTGCAACGTACGATCCAGAATGTATCCAATCGCATGGTGTGGGTTCAAGGTTGTATCGGGCTGCTGGAAGACCATTTGCACCGCCCGGCGCACATGGTCAGGGCGTTCAGAGGCAGGCAGCGTCACATCGCTGCCCTGAAATACGATCCTGCCCTCGCTGGGGGTCAGTAACCCGACCACACAGCGCCCCAGCGTCGTTTTGCCACAGCCGCTCTCACCCACAAGCGCGACGGTCTCGCCTTCGTGAACGGTCAATGAGACGTCGTTCACTGCCCGTACCATCCGCTGCTGGCGACCGAAGAAGGCCGTGGGTTGGGTTCCGTAGTATTTCGCGAGCGTGTCGATTGCCAGCATGGGCATGTGCCGCTCTTGCGGTCGGCCATCCACGCGATGCAGCACGTCCTGATCGGTCTGAAGGCGCTCATGCGAGCGTCGGGCAGCGATCTGCTCGGCAAAGAAGCAACGTACCGCATGGCTAGGTAGCTCGATGCTCGCCACAAGATCAGGTTCCTCCTGACGGCAACGGTCATGGCTAAAGCGACAACGGGGATGATAGACGCAGCCCGGAGGCAGCTGGGTTGGCAGCGGCACGCGGCCCTCGATGGTTCGTAGGCGACCATGGCGGTAGTGCCGATCCAACTGAGGCACACATTCAAGCAGATCAAGCGTATAGGGATGGCGTGGCCGGCGAAATACCGTGTCGATAGCGCCGGACTCAACCAATTGGCCGGCATACATCACCCCGACATGATCGCACACCCGGGCAATCACATTCAGGTCGTGGCTAATATAGAGAATCGCCGTGTCAAACGTTTGTTTGAGTTCATTGATCAGATCCAGCACCGCTGCCGCCGTGGTCGCATCCAGGCCGGTGGTCGGCTCATCCATAATCAGCAGAGCGGGGTTGGTAATCAGCGCCATCGCAATCACCACGCGTTGCTGCATCCCTCCACTGAGTTGATGCGGGTAGCGGCGCATAATCGCTTCGGGGTCGGGCATATGCACCCGTTCAAGCATCGCCAGCGCCCGTTGGCGGGCCACCGCTTCATCGGCCTGTTCATGCAGGCGAACCAGTTCCATAATCTGCACATCAATGCGCAGCGATGGGTTCAGCGCGGCCAGCGGGTTCTGATAGACCATGCCGATGCGTCGGCCACGCAGGCGGCGTAACTCATCGGCAGACAGCGTGCCGACATCCTGACCCTGCACCAACACATGCCCGCCACTGATGCGCCCGTTGCGTCCCAGGTAGTTCATAATCGCCAGCGCGGTGGTACTCTTGCCGCAGCCCGATTCGCCGACCAGCCCAAAGGTTTCGCCGGGCCTGATCGTGAGCGACACACCATGCACGACATTGACCCAGCGGCCATACTGGCGGTAGGCCACTTGCAGATCCTTGATCTGTAGCACAGGATTTTCTGGGGAGGCGAGCGAAGCGTGCGCGGGTGGCGTTCCCGGCAGCAGCCCCGTGGCCGGGTCGGGGCTGCGGAGCTGGCGATCAGACGTACTAGCGGGATCGAAGGCCGCGCTCATCCCATCGGCCAGCAGATTGACCCCGATAACCAGCGAGGCAATTGCCAGAGAGGGAAAGACCATCACCCAAGGTGCCGTCAGGATAAAATTACGTCCTTCACTCACCTGCAAGCCCCAGTCAGGTGCCGGTGGCTGCACACCCATGCCCAGGAAACTCAGCGCACTACCGATCAGGATGGCATAGCTCACATTCAGGGCTGCCTCGACAACAATCGGCCCTCTGGCGTTGGGAAGGATCTCGCGGACCATAATATACCAATTGGTCTCGCCGCGCAGGCGAGCCGCATCAACAAACTCCAGCTCACGTACCGCGAGGACAACGCTGCGGACCACACGGGCAATTGGTGGCATAGTCACAATACCAATGCCAAGAATAACGTTGATCAGGCTTGGCCCAAGTGTACTCAGCAACAGCAGCGCCAGCAACAAGGTCGGAAAGGCCAAGAGGACATCCATTGTCCGCATCAGCCAATTGTCGATCCAGCCGCGATAGTAGCCAGCCACCAGGCCAACCGTAACGCCCAGCAAAAGACCGAGGGCCGTCGCCGAGCCGGCGAGCACCATAATATCGCGACTACCCACAATCACGCGGCTAAAGACATCACGGCCAAACTGGTCGGTGCCGAACCAGTGCGCTGCCGAGGGCGGCTGCAGGGTCGCCTGCAGATTCTGGGCCGTATAGGCATACGGGGCCACGAACTCACCGGTCAGGGCCAGAAAAACATACAGCCCCACCATCAACAAGCCGGCCAAACCCGCCGGATGCCGGTAGAGCAGCACAAAACCCTGCCCAGCTCGGGCCAGGCGCGACGGGCGAGAGGTAACGGCATCGGGCGGCACCTGCGTATGATGGGTGGTTTCCTGAATTGAGTCACTTGATTCTTGAAGCATACACTTTTACGCTGAGCGGTTGGCGGCTTCGCCGTCAAACGTGCAGAGAACCCTACCCATAGCGAATACGCGGATTTAAATAGTAATACAGCAGATCCGCCGCCAGATTGGCCAGCCCGAAAATCAAGGTCACAATCAGCACACTGGCCTGGAGGAGCGGAATATCCTGATTGCTCGCCGCCAGCAGCAAGAGGCGTCCCAGACCAGGATAGGCAAAAACATTCTCGACGATAATCGCGCCGCTCATCAAGAAGCCGACATTAAGGGCAATCACGCTGATTGTGGGCAACATGGCGTTTTTCAACGCATGGCGCCACACAACAGTGTGGAGCGGCAAACCCTTGAGGATGGCCGTGCGAATATACTGGCTCTCCATCACCTCAATGATGCTGCTCCGGGTCTGGCGGGCAATATGAGCCAGCAAGGCCATAACCAGGGTCAGGGTGGGCAACACCAGAAACCGGGCCGCTTCAAGCGGGCTGATATCAGGCTCGATCATGCTCGACGAGGGCAACAGACCCAGCCAGGATGAAAAGAGCATAATCAGAAAGCTCGCGAGCACAAAGCCGGGCAACGAGAGCGTAAGCAGCGTACCGACCGTCACCAGTTGATCCGGCCAGCGGTCACGCGTCAAGCCAGCGATAATGCCGAGCAGAATGCCCAGCGGCACACCGATCAAGAGCGTCAGGCCGGCGATTAGCACCGTGTTAGAGAAGCGCTGCAACACCAGTGGGCGCACCGGCACATTCAAATAGAGCGACTCGCCCCAGTCGCCCATCAACATGCCTTGGAGCCAGCTGAGATAACGAACCAGAGCGGGCTGATCAAGATCGAGCTGGGCACGCAGCACCGCCAGCGACTCTGGTGTGGCATACTGGCCTAAAATCATCGTCGCCACATCGCCCGGCAAGACTTCTGTGACCACAAAGACGAGCACCGAAACCGCAAACAGCGTCAACAGCACCATGGCAAAGCGTTGCAACACAAATCGTAGCATCGGGTGTTACCTGGGTAGACCTCGTTCGGCTACGCCAAACCAGGATTGACCCGGTTGGTGTGGGTTCATGACTTCGCCGCGAACCCACACCAACCATTGTCAAGTGGATGTGAACTTTGTCTTACTGGTACTTATGCTGTGGTTAGCCAGGTCTCATCGAAGTACATCCAGCTTGTGGGGATCATCTGTACGCCCTGTACGTTGGCCTGTGTCGTAGACAACAGGGATTTGAAATAGGGAATGATCTCCCCACCTTCGTAGCTAATCAGTTCTTGTATCTCGCGATACATCGCTTGGCGCTGTGCTGGATCAGCTTCGCTACGTACCTCCGAAATCAGGGCATCCAGTGCCGGATCCTGGATCCCCGTTTCAAGCCAGGCTCCATCGGATCGATAGCCCATATGCAGGAGCATATCGGCATTGGCAAACACCGACCATTTACTGGTGAAGAAGTTCGTTTGCATAAATACTTCCGTCCAGTAGGTTTCGCCTGGATGGCGCTCGATAGCTACCGTAATGCCAGCGGGCTTGGCCATCTCTTGAAAGGCCACGGCCATTGGCACCATACCAGGGCGCGAATCCGATGTGGCGAGCGTAATTTCCAGGCCATCGGGGTAGCCGGCCTCGGCCAACAAAGCCTTGGCCCGCTCGGGATCGTACGCGAGCGGCGCAATGTCCGCCCAGGCCGGATCATTTGGCGCCACCGGCTGATCATTACCGGCCACACCATAGCCCTGCAGCACGGCCTGCACCATGCCCTCGCGATCCACACAGTGTTTGAAGGCCTGGCGGACACGCACATCATCAAAGGGGGCGCTGGTAACATCCATAACGAGCGAGTTGTGTTCGCCGCTGGGCGTCTTGAGCACACGGAGATCGGCGCTCTGCTCTAGGGCCGCCACAACTTCGGGTTCGATCTGCCAGATTACATCGACAATGTTGCTCCGCAGCGCCTCGATGCGGGCAGCCGAATCGGCAATATACACAAAGCGCAGTTCGTCGAGATACGGGCGGGGCGCATTCCAGTACGCTTCGTTGCGTACCATGGTGGTCTGTTCGCCGGCACGTTGCTCACTGAAGCGGAAGGGGCCGGTGCCAGATGGTTCAGTCGCCAGTTGTTCGGCAGTCCGATCGTGCGCCACAATCAGGAACCAGCCCAGGCTGGTATACGCGGGAAAATCGGTCGTTGGGGCATTGAGATAGAAGCGAACCGTCGTATCATCCACTGCTTCCACCCGATCAACCATATTCATCAAATTCAGCCCCGGCGATCCCATCTCCGGATCGAGGGCACGCTCATAGGCAAAGACAACATCCTTGGCGGTGAAGGGCGTACCATGATGGAACGTGACGCCCTCGCGCAGGGTAAAAGTCCAGATCATGTTGGTTTCGTCCGGCTCCCAGGCTACAGCCAGGCCGGGCTGTGGCACCTGATTTGCATCCAGGCGCACCAGGTGTTCATGGGTCGCCAGGGCAACGTGGAGATCCTCAAGCCTAGTTATCAGAGCCGGGTCAAACACGCCTCGTGGGATCACGAACGCCACCCGCAGAGTGCCGCCGCGCTGTGGTTCGCCAGCCGCTGGCGCTGGGGCGCTTGTACTCTCTGCTCCTTGCTGAACTGTGGGTGCACCGCAGGCTACCAGCGCTGCGGCGATCGCGGTACCTCCCAGCACCTGGAGAAAATCGCGGCGGGTGAGCAGTGTGAGCCGTACATCGTTCTTGGTCATCTGAATTCCTTCCTGATTCTTTTCCTGCTGTGCAAACAGGGCGCAGCAGATACGTCACAGCATCCTAAGTTGCCCACTCGATCTAGGCCCAATGCCTTGCAAAGAAGACCTCACAGGTCTGCTCATCTGCATTGGGACGCTATCATCAAGACCTGTGAGGTCGCTTCTCGTCCTTACTTTGCAAGATATTGGTTCTCGATTACCCTGGCGGAAGAGCTAATCTGGCGGATCAACCATGCTGACCGGATCGTTTTGCCAGTGCCGAATGATCGGCAGCATCGAGTTGGTCACGCCGGTAGTTAGACCCAGCCAGCTAAGGAGTGAGGCCACAAGAATGTCGAAGTGCCAGATATAGACACCAACCACACTGGTGATCCCAGGCATTACCGACGCCAGCAGATTGCGCCGCATCGTGGCATGAAGCTGGTCGGATAGCTCAAACAGCGTAACCAGACGGCTGAGGTTTTGGTCAAGCAAAATGATCTGGGCTGTGTCCATCGCCACGGTTGTCGCCCCGTGCAGTGATACCGAGACCTGCGCTTTCTTGAGGGCAATGGCGTCGTTGATACCGTCACCAACGAAGCATACTGATCGCCCCTCGGCATTCAACTGGTCGATCAGGTTGGCCTTTTCCTCGGGCAGCACCTCGGCAAAAAAGTGATCAATGCCCAATTCATGCGCCAGCCGTTGGGTGGGTTCGGCATGATCGCCCGAAATGATATACAGATCCAGGCCGCGCTGCTTGAGCTTCTGAACCATGGCACGTGCTTCGGGGCGCATGGTAGGATGCAGCTCAATCGCTCCAGCCAGGTGATCGTCTACGGCGACATAGACCAGCGACTGGCCCTGGGCATAACACTGCTGCTGCACGGTTTCAATCTGTGCGGGAATGGTGATGCCTTCGTGTTGCAGAAAGCGAGCACTGCCTACCCGCACGACCAACTCGTCGAGTTGCACGGTCAGGCCATACCCCAACGTGTAGGCGGCGTCGCTAATTGGAGGAATGGCAAGCTGACGTGCAGCAGCCGCATGCAGAATCGCTCGGGCGATTGGATGCGTCTGCTTGTACTCTGCGGCAGCGGCAAACCGTAGGATCGCATCGTCGCTGTACCCATTCGTCGTGTGGATCGCCCCTACGTGGGGTTGTTCCTGGGTCAAGGTACCGGTTTTGTCAAAGACCACCGTATCCACCGAGTAGACGAGTTCCAGGGCCCGCCCATCTTTGACCAGTAGACTATGATCGGCGGCCATCGCCAGGAAATTCAGCACACTCAGCGGTGCAGTCAGCCGGGTCTGATAGCCAATTGAGCATGTTATCGCCGCAGTTGCGCTCACCGGCCCCAACGCGACCAGCGTCACAAACCATACACCGAAGGTCAACGGAACACTATAATCGGCAATCAGCAGACCCTGAAGTTCGGTAGACGAACGATAGTCGGCGGTACGATCAAGCACCTTGCCAATCTGGGCCGCCACCGTATCACTCCCAGTCTTTTCGACCTGGATGTGGAGTGTGCCAGCCAGCAGGATGGTGCCCGCATAGACCGGAGCACCGGTATGTTTCTCAGCCGGCTGAGCCTCACCGGTCAGCATATGCTGATCAACACTGGCACTGCCGGTCACGATGATGCCGTCGATTGGGATCAACTCGCCGGGATGCACGATGATGCAATCGCCCACTTGCAATGAGTCGAAGGGGATTTGGACTTCGACTCCATTATGCACCAGCCAGACAAAGCGCGGCATCTCGCCGAGAATATTCGTCAGCCGTTTGCGCGAGGTGTCGCGGGTACGGGCCACAGCTTTGTTCGTCAGGCTGAAAACCACGCCGAATATCGCTAAGAGCAGGATCTGGCCAACGAGCAACCAGGAAGCGATCGCGAATGCACCCAAGAAGCGGACGCCGATCGTCCGTTTCTGGATCAACTCGTCATAGGCCTGCTGCGCAAAGTCAAGCCAGGCTAGCACCATCAGGAACACTGCCACCAGCATCAGCGGTTGAAAGAGGAGGGTGCCGATACTCGCTGTAACAAGCGCCACCGCTGCGCGCGTAATGCCCCGGTTCACAACCCGTTCTTCGGGGCGAATCTCTCGCTCTTTGTCATCGCCAAGGATCCGTACAAGGTATCCATGCGTACGTTGGTTCAGCAGTGGCCCAATATGGGTGCCAACCAGCGCCGCGCTAGCGTCATACAGATCATCAAGCAGCGGATTGATGGTGCGCTCTTGGACACGATCCAGAGCAGCGAAAACCGCATAACCGCCCTGTTTCAGCGCAGCCATCCCCTCAGGCGGCGGCAGACGCGGGGGGGTATCATCTGTCGCCAGAATCAGGTTGAACGAATGGCGGTCGCGCCACTGCTTATAGCTACGCACCCCGGCATAGGCCGCCCCGCGAGCGGCGAGGAATTCAAGCAGCATAATTAATGGAGTCCTTCTTCCCGCAGCAATGGCAGCAGAGCATGGCTAAGCCCAACAAACAGCGTCCCCTACGTGATCAGGATGTTGACTCGCTAGGCGCGGCCGGCGATGAAGATGAAGCATGCAAACTGATATAAAGCCGCGAAGTAGGCTAAGGCTCATCCTACTCGCCAAGCGCCTTAGAAACGCCTTGGCATCTGGGTCTTGGTTATGCGCACAGCGCATACCACCGCAATGAAAAAAGGCGTCTGGGAGAATCTGGTTCTCCCAGACCCTCTTATGTTCTCCTCACGTCGCAGTTGCACGCTCGGCGGTAGACAGCGTTCGCAGGTGCTTCTGCACGTCCAGCACGAACTTGCGGGAGAAGAAGTAGATCCACTGGATGCTGGAGATGAGGAGCGCTTGGCCCGAGATCATCAGCGTGATCGTAACAACGACGATCACAACCATCTGGGCACTCCGCCGCAAATCGCTAAAGCCATGCTCGATGATAACCCCCAGGTTGTAGATATCGAGCGGCAGGCCGAGCCACTTAACCGGGTCGAAGAGCAACGTACTGGCGAGATTCAGGCCGAGCGAGAGCGTTGAGAGCGTGTAATTCGTCTTGATCGCACGCTCTTCGCTCAGCGCCGTCACCTCATCGCTCTCAACAATGACGGCATAGGATTTCACCCGGCTACCGTCAGGCTGGATCAGCCAGGTGGGCGTCCGAACCTGTCTACGCTTGAGCAGGATGCGTGTACCGGCGACGATCAGGCCACCTGTGATCAAGATGGTTGCGGTAACCATTGCGACGTATCCTCCTGGTAGTAGTGCTCATGCTCAACCCGGGTGCGCACGTAGGTATGCATCAGCCGGGGGAGCGCAAAGCCTTCATGGGCGACGATCACCAGTGAGCGGCGCTTGAGACGCTGGAGCCCACTGAGCAGATCCGAGAGCCGGACAGGCAAGCTAACCTTGTTGCGGAGAGCATAGTGCAGTTGCGATGGCGCAAGGGCCTGGGTCACGCAGGCGAGCGTCGCAAGAATCATGCGCTCGAGCGGATCGAGCGCCGCAAACTCGTTGTCGAGCACGCTCCGCACGCTATCAAACAAGAACGTGTGGGCGTTGGTATAGTCAGCGAGGCGGCCAGAGCCATAGCTCTTGATCGTGCGCGCAGCGAGATGGAGGAAGAGCGGTGCGCCATCGTACTGCTCAGTCAGTCGGCGTGCAAGCAGCGAGCCTTCGATCAGACCATAGGAAGAGAGGAGGCCTTCAGCGGCCTCGTGGGGCAACCCACCGAGGCACAGCGAGTGGGTGACACTCGATGTGACTTCGAGGTAGGTACTAAGTGCAGGCATCTCGCGCCCAACCAGCAGCAGGCAGCTCTGATGCTCGCTTGCCACGATGCCCTCGATCAGCCGCCAGAAGGACTCGGCCCTGCCAGCCGTGAGCGGAGGCTCGGCCAGGCGTTCAAGATCGTCGAGCACGAGCAAGCAGCGCCGACGGCGCAACTGCGCGAGCAACAGCGCCTCGCGTGCCTCGTGCCGTGCGCCCTGATCTGGCTGTTCCCCGAGTTGACTCAGCCAGTCGTCGAGGAGTTGGTGCGCCGAGCGCAGGTCGCGGCACGAGTGCCAGAGGATTGGTGGGTTGCCCACCGTGCCAAACGCCCCCTTACTCTCGGCATGGGAGAACATCTGCGCAACGTAGCGGGCCAGGGCCGTCTTGCCCATGCCGACCCTGCCGGTGAGCATGAGCAGCCGACACTGTTCGCGGGCAATCCACTGATACAAGCGGTGCGCCTCCTCTTCGCGGCCGAAGAAGAGTGACGCCTCAGGGCGGTTCACCTGGGCTGGCGCAAGCTGCGGTTCACGCAGCGCCCACTCGGCATGCTGTCGCCCAGGCGCCCGCACCTGGTTATCACCTGGTCTGCGTAGCGGCGCCAGCGCCTTGATTCGTGCATAGATGGCCTGCGTCTCGGCGGTGGGCTCAATCGCGAATTCACTCCGTAGCGCACGCCGGCACAACTGGTACTGCATCAAAGCGCGCTCGCGCTCGCCCAGGGCTGCAAGCAGTTCCATCTGCAACTGGTGAGCCTTCTCGTTCCAGGGCTCAAGCCGCAGAAGACGCCGGGTAGCCTCCATGCCCTGCGGGTAAGCCTCCTCCTTGAGGGCCTGCACGGCGAGATCATGCAGGCTGTGCACGACAAGCTGATGCAGATGATCGCGCTGCCTGAGCATCCACTCCTCGAAAGCAGGCGCGTCTGACACATAGAAGCCGGTGAGAAAGTCGCCCTCGTAGAGCGCGAGCGCCTCGGCCATGGCCTTCAGCGATTGAGGGTGGTGATCGTCCTTGAGCACAGCGCAGAGGCGCTCGACGTCGAGCCAGGCCTGAGCGGCGGGGTTCAGGCCTACCATGTGCCGGGTGATGATCAGGTGATCGCCAAGCAGCGTACGCAGGATGGGCAGAATATTGCGCAGATTCTTCCGGGCTTGAGCATCCGGCATGTCGTACCAGAAGAGGCTCGCCAATTCATCGCGCAGGTGGTTGCGCCGGGTCATCGCCAGGTAGAAGAGCAGGGCCAGCGCTTTCTTGCTCGTAATCTCGCTGAGCAAGGTTCCGTTAAGGCGAACTTCCGGGGCACCGAGCAGTCTGAGGTAGAGCATGGTTTACCGCCACAAAACGAGCGTCAGGGTCGCAATGGTGACGCCCACAGCTAATAAAAAGATAGGCCGTATGCGCGCCTCGAGGCGCTCTGCCGCAGGATCCAAACCCGACGCACGCAACCGTGCGCTACCCAGCGCCACACCGCCGCAGAGCAGGGCTAGGCCAAAGTAGACGTAGAAGCTGTTTATGAGCGGGATGGTGGTGCCTGCCGCGCCTACCTGGCTGTTGAGCGCAGCCAGCGGCACGAGCCCGCCAAGCGCCGCGAAGACCGCGATCAGCACCCGCTCCTGGACGCGGTCGCTTGGCAGCAAGAGCGAACTGAAGAGGATCGCGCACAACACCAGTAGGGGCAGCACGGTGGTGGCAAACACGGGTAACGTGCGCCGTAGGGTGACTCCTGCCGTGAAGCCTGAAATATCGAGCCGCGCACTCAACTCGTCGCGTGTCGGGTCGCCGAGAAGCGAGTCGGTGCTCAGACCCGCACGCTGTGCGTAGATGCTGGCAACAGTCCATTCGCCGAGGTTACGCAACGCCTCTGGGTCAGCGATTCCGCCATCGACCATTGCGACGTCCGCCGTTGCACCGCCATCAAGCGGTGGGGTAGGCTCGCCGTCGCCCGTCTGGCGATCACGTGCATAGAGAATTTGCTCGGCGGTTGCATCGGCGTTGACGAAGCCAAGCGCCAGGTTCTGCTGATCGAAGGGAAAGCGTCGCAGGTCGGGCGCACTGCGAAACTCACCCCGCACGCGCCAGAGCCAGTACTCACTCCCGTCTTCCATAACCAACTGACGCACTGGCTGCTCGCGCTCAAAGGTGCCGCTCACCATGTCGGGGAAGCGCAGCTTGGTGGGATCGGCAACCCGAGCGCCATTGATGCGCGCAAAGCGCATCCATAGATAGAAGTCGGCGGTAAAGCGCGAGCCGCGCATATCGATCGACGTGAGTTCATTGATGAAGATCCCGGTATGGGCCACCAACTGAAGCCGAGCGTAGCGCCCAGGGCTGAGTTCAAAGATCGCACCCGAAGCCAGCTCGGTCGGGTCGGGCGTTAGCACCGTGACAATCTGCGCCGAGGCCGACTCGAAGTGCCCGCGGCGAAAACGGCCAACTCTGATCGCCAACTGGCGGCCCTTGCCCTCGTCAAACCAGACGGGCCCGAGCAGGCCGGGCAGCGCCTGCTCGGGGCTGTTGAGGCCACGCAGATAGACCCCCAAAGCCTCGCGCCGCGCCGGCAGGTTGCGGCTGATCGCCGGGTCGATTGCGGTAGCCCGTACCGCAGCTACGGCCAGCGTCGCCGCTTCGTAGCCAGAGACGGCTGACCAGTCCGGATCCTGTCCAAAGCGGGTTCGGTAGCGCTCAGCGAAGGCGAGGGTTGCGCCATTCGCCGAGTCAAGGATGAGTGGTGCCAGCGCGTAGAGCTGATTGGTAAAGAAGCCGGGCTGTTCGCTCTCTTCAGGCTGATTTTTCACTAGTTCGGTGAAGCTCTGCTTGCCAAACGAATCACCCCCAAGAAACGGCCCGCTCACACCGCGTCGGCGGAGGGCGATCAGAATGCGGGCACCCTCACGGTCGAGGGTCAGCAGAACGATTGCGGGAGGAGCGGGGTTCTGCGCAACCTGTTCGGCCATCTCGCTTGCCTGAATCGCATCGCTGAAGACGTAGTAGTCGGCCTGCAGTTCAAGCCCTGTGGCTGCACGCTCAAAGCCCTCACGCAGGGTCTGGCCGTATGACGTATCAGCGACGAAGACCGCCGCCTGCTTCTGACCAAGCACCCGCACAAGATAGTTGGCGAGCAACTCGCCTTGCTCGCTATTCTTGAAGAGCAACCGAAAGGTTGTCAGGTTTGACGTGATCTGGTCTGATGTCGCATTCGTCGGAAGGGCGACCATGTCTGCGGCCGCAAACGTCGGCCCAGTGGCAAGGGCGGTTGAGCTGAAAGCGGGTCCCAGCACTAGCAGCGCCTGGCTGGCCGCAATCTGCTCGGCCACGCCCCGCGCTAGCTCGCTGCTGCCCTCGTCATCGTAACTGGTGAGCTTGAATGGCGGACCCGATCCGCTGGCATTGGCTTCCTCGATCGCCATCTGAATGCCCTCTGAGGGCGGAAGGCCGCTCGCGGCCGCCTCGCCGCTGAGGGGCAACTGCACCGCGAGCTCGACGGCTCCAGCGGATGGGATCGGGATTGCCGATGGCACACGGTTGTAGATGAGCAAGCCCCCCCCACCGATGATGATCATGCCGGCTAGCAGCAGCAAGGCCTTTCGACGGCGTCCGACGCTCTGCGGTCGCAGGCGAACTGTGGTCGGTGCTGCGGCGGGTTTTTTACGGAACCAGCTTCTGCGCTGGTGCTCTCCGCCGGGTGGTCGCCGCTTGAACATCGGGAGGGAAGAAGCCTGCGCCTTGGTTGATCGACGGTACTCTGCAGAATGTCTGGCGCGAAGGACGCCAACAAGCGCACCGATGCTCAGCGCCACGAGGACTACGGCAACCAAATACACGATCACAATGCGCTCCTCCGGCGTTGTCAAAAGAGCCCCGCTAGCTGCAAGCCGCGTGCATTGCGTTCAAGTATATGGGGAGTGTCGTGAGGGCGGGATCGTTACAAATTGATGATTGACTAATGATGCTGCGGATCGAAAGAAGCGATCCGCAGCAGGGCGGCTCACCGACTGGTCTCGAGGATCACACTGGAGGGGAGCGCTAGGTTTTCAGGCCAGGTCGTGCTGGCATCGTAACGCACGCCGTTCAGCACCAGGCCAATGAGCGGTTCGCCGCCGAGCGCACCCTGCGCTTGCGCGTTTGGTACCACGGCCTGCCCAAGCCTGGCCCGGTGCATCCGGGCACCTGAGAAGATCACCCGTTCGCGGAACTGCGTGCTGACAAAGCTGGCACCCTCGATCCGTGCGCCGCCCATATTGGTACGGGTGATCGTCGCCTTATCGAACACGCATTCGCGCAAGTCGGCCCCCGAGAGCGTCGTTGTATCGAGCGTTGCCCCGATCATGGTCGCCCCGCGCAGGTTGGTACCCGACAGGTCGGTATTGCTCAAATTTGCGCCGGTCAGATCAACTTCGCGCAGATCCGCGCCCTGAAAGCTTGCGCCAGATCCCTCCGTCTCGTCGCCAAGCACACTCCCGGCGAGGTTCGCGCCTGCCAGGTTCGCGCCACGCAGGTTGGCGCCGACCAGGCGCACGCCGCTGAGATTGCTACCCGCAAGGTTGACATTGATCATGCGGGCCTGCTCAAGCGTCACGGCGGTGAGCACCGTAGTGCTCAGGTCGAGTCCCGTCAGGTTGGCCCCAGTCAGGTCGGCACTACTCAGGTTGGCCTCGGCCAGATTTGCGCCGGTCAGGTTGACTTCAGTCAGGTTCGCACCCTTGAGATTGGCACCCCGCAAATCTGCGCCGCTGAGCACTGCGCCGGCCAGATTCGCACCCGCCAATTCGGCCGCACGGAGATCGGCCCCAGCCAGATCAACCTGGGCAAGAGTGACACTATTGAGCTGCGCACCGCGCAGATCGACCCCTCTAAGGCTGGCGTTCTGCAGATTGACCTTTGTGCAATCTGGCGGGCAGCCCAGCGGAAGCTGAAACCGCGCCACACATCCGCTGAGCAACAGTAGTCCGGCGAGCAAGGCCAACAGATACAAGCTTCTGCTGATCACAAACACCTGCCTCACTTGTTCGCATCAGTGGCAAGCGCTGTTTGAAGGGCTGCCGCTGAGGTACGCAGAACGGTTTCGCTTGGTGGAAAGATGCCTATCTCCTGGCTGGCTGCATTCGCCTGCCGCAAATAGAAGGCGATAAAAGCCGCGACCTGGGGCTTCCTGCGCAACGTCGCGGTATCGGCGTAAAGATAGAGCGGCCGGGCCATGATGTAGCGACCCGCTTCGACATTCTGATAGTTTGCCGCCACACCCGCGACTCTGATCGTCTGGATCGCGTCGATATTCGCCTGAAAAGCGGCATAGTCCAGAAAGGCGATGCCATAGGGCGTGTTGGCCAGCGCCGCCCCGAGCGCGACCATATCGTCGCTCATAATGGTGTTGCTCGCCGAGCTCAGCTCCTCCTCGGTCACGCCAACCGTTTGCTCGAAGAAGGTACGCGCACTGGAACCGGCAGACGGCACAAAGCGCTCAATTGGCTGGCGCGGCCAGCGTGGGTTCACATCGAACCAATTTTTGGCGGTGAAGATCCGTCGCAACTCATCGAGTGAGGCATTCCTAAGAAACTCGTTGCGCGGATGCACCACAACCACAACCGCGTCTGTCCCGACCCGTAGGCCCACCGGTTCGTGCGCGTTTTCCGCACAAATGGCGCGCTCTTCAGCGGTGATGAGACGGCCGGCGTTCACAAGATCGAGATCACGCGCTTCGCACAGGCGGACGAGACTAGAGCCGGTATCCGTAATCGCGATGCTCAGCGTGCCGGGATATCCCGCTGCCTCAAACTTGTCGGCAATCGCACGGGTCAGCGGGTAGACCATCGCGCTGCCTGCCATCGCGATCGCCCCCTCGTAGCGAGCAGGGACAACGGTGCCGAGATCGATCCCGCCGACGTCGGACACCTCGGTTGTGACAGGCAGCACAAGCTCGAAGCCAAGCAGGCTCTCCAGAGCCGTCTTGCTATCGGGCGACCAAACGACCGTATCGTCAAAACGCACGCCCTTGAGCCGAGCATTGCGGAGCACCTGGTTGAACTCGTTTTCGCGCAGTGCCGCAAAAAGCGGATCAACCTGGAGATCAAGATCGGTGATGGTGCTTACCAGGAAGCGGGCACCGCTAATGGTGGCACCGCGCAGATCAGCGCCGTCAAAATTCGCCCCGATCGCGGCTACGCCACTCAGGTTGGCCCCATTGAAGACGACCGAGGCGAGGGTACTGCCGATGAGCGTTGCCCCGGCCAGGCTCGCGCCGGTCAAATCAGCCCCGGTGAGATCGACAAGATTGAGCCAGGCACCACTCAAGTCCGCCCCGCTCAGGTTAGCCCCGCTCAGGCTGGCCCCGCTCAGATTGGCCCCGCTCAGATTGGCCCCGCTCAGGTTGGCCCCGCTCAGGTTCGAGCCACTCAAATCAACCCCGCTCAGGTCAGTTTGGGCCAGATTGGCCTCTACCAGCAGCGCATCGGTGAGCAGCAGGCCATGCAAACTGACTGCGCCGCGCAAATCGACGCTGGTCAGATTGGCCCCGCTGAGATTGGCACCGCTCAAGTCGGCCCCAAACAAAGTTACGCCACGCAGATCAGAATTGCTGAAATTTGCCCCCACCAGCTCGGTGCCGCTGAGATCGGCGTTGAGCAGGATCGCGTCGGTGACGCTCGATCCCGAGAGGTCGGCCCCAGCGAGTGCGGCGCGCTCAAGCGTCGTACGCGCCAGATTGGACTCGACCAGATTGACCTCACTGAGATTGGCCCCATTCAGGGAACTTCCGGCCAGGTCGGCCCCCATACAATCGGGGGCACAGCGCACAGGGTTAAGCACCGTGACCAGACTCACGACGACAAGCGCGCCGATAATGACGGTAAGCTGGAAGAGGCGCCAGAGGATCAACCGCACGATCATTCCTCACTCTCTGCCTTGAAGTCGTGTCGGCTTCAGTTCACGCTGGAAGCACATGCCGACGAGGCTACCATACCGTACCACCGCCTTAAAGACGCCTTGAAACATGCGAAGCCTTGCCTAAAGGCCAACAGTATCTTTCAAAGAAGACCTCACAGGTCTGCTCGTCGGCATTGGGATGCCATCATCAAGACCTGTGAGGTCTGTTCGCGTCCTGCTTTGAAACGTATTGCACCTAAGGCGTTCTTAAGGCGATCGCCCACTATGCTAGACCATGCCGACTAGCAACGGGAGGATGAAGTGTTCCTTGAGATCATCGTCAATGCCATCAACATTATCAGCATGTTGGGCTGGACGGTCTTCATCATCTTTGGCTTGTTTACCTTTTTTCGTCTGCTCTTCCGCTATGGCCCGCGGAAAGCGTTGCGCTTTTTGCTCTCGTTGCCGGTGCTGATCACAGTGGTGCTCCTGATCGCCTTTAGCGGCCTGAGCTTTGCGGTACGATATGTGCCACCTGAAAACGTCGCCGTCGTGCCCTCGCTGCTCTCACCGCGCGGCATCAGACCCCAGGCCATGCGCCCGGGTTTTCATATGATCTTTCCTTTTATTGAGTCGACGATTGAATATCCGGCCTACTGGCAGACGTATACCATGGCGAGTGCGACCGAGGATGCCGATGCAGCCGACGACACCTCTATTCGCGCACGTACCAGTGATGGACAGGAGGTGTTGATCGACTGCTCGGTTATCTTTCGGATCGACCCGGTTCAAGCCGTACTCGTGCATGTAGACTGGCAGAATCGCTATCGCGACGACTTTGTGCGTACGGTGGTACGCGGCCAAATCCGCACCCAGATCTCGCAATTTACTGCCGAAGAGGTGAACAGTTCGGCGCGTCTCGAGCTTGAGGATTTGCTCAACGAGTTGCTGCGTGAAGAGTTACGCCGCAAGGGCTTCATCCTCGACCAACTCGTCATTCGTGATATCTCATTCTCAGCTGAGTTCGCAAGTGCGATCGAGCGCAAGCAGGTGGCTTTGGAAGATCAGATCGCGAGCCAATACCTGGCGCAGAGGCAACGTCTCCTCGCGGGGGGGCGTGCCGACGCGCTACTGATCGAGGCGCGGGCGCGGGCCCAGGCGCTCAAGGTGATCGGCGAAGCCCTGGCGACCAGTCCAGAACTGCTGAGCTACTACTACATCGAGCGCCTCGCACCCAACATCCAGGTGATGCTACTGCCTGCCGATCAGCAGTTCATTCTACCAATTCCCCAGCTCACCGCAACGAGTTCGGTCAGTGCAACCAATCCGCTTACGCCCACCGTCCCGCTGACCGACCTGAACACGCTCAATACGACGCTTCCGTTACCCGCTGTCCCCGAGTTCGACGACGCCGCATCGAGTGAACCGTAGATTATGTGAAGGAGTCGGAATTATGAGTCTTTTCATCTTTGGAAGCATTGTCGCCATCGTTAGCGTGATTACCGGCATCTATCTCGGCGGCCGCATGGCCGAGCGCGAGGAGCAAAAAAGCAAAGAACTGCCCGTGGCAGCACCAACTCCGGTGAGTGAAGCGACTTCAGATGCGCCTGCTGAGAAGCGCCGTTTCTGGTTTGGTGCTTCCAACCAATCCGAACAGGCCCTCCAGTTCCAAAAGTGGGCCAGCGCCAACCTCCCGAATGCCGAACTACGCACCTGGATCGACGGCCTCTCTAAAGAGCAGGTGAGCGCCCTGGCCGATCAACTCGCCCATTTCTGCACCAATCTCGGTTTCAACCTAGACTGGCTCACCAACCAGCGCCTGTCCGGCAACCCCAGCCTCGAGAAGGCGGCGATCGCGATTGTCAATCACTACTGTAGCGCCTGTTTTCAGGCTACCACGATCCAGGGCGATTTCGAATTCTTCAAGCAGGCGCTTGAGCTGCTCGATCAACCCTTCAGCCGCGAGCACAAGCTGATCACCCAGAAGATCTACGCTGATCTGGTACGGCGCGAGGCCGCCCCGGCGCTCTCACCCGATCTGATGGTCGCCAACGAGCAGGCTCGTCAGGAGCAGATCGGCGTTATGCTGCGCGAGGCCGCGACCAACAACTGGACGATCTTCATGGCCGTCTTTGAAGAGGCGAGCCGGGCCGATGGTGCGACGAAGAAGCCAAGTTGGGGCAGCAGTCTGCGCAACACCTTCCGCCGCCGCGAGCCGACATCTCACGCCGCTCCAGCAGCGAGCGCCGAACCGCAGGTCGTTGCGTCCAGCAATGAAACAGCCTGATCGATTCAGGCTTCTCCCCTGCTTGGGCACGACGTGAAGAAGCATTCGCGCCCCTCCTCTCCCGTGCAGGGAGAGGAGGGGCGCTTTCACATGCACCCGGCGGGCCTACGATAGCAAGCCCAACGTGCGCGCACGACTGACGGCCTCGCGGCGATTGCCCACCTCAAGCTTGGCGTAGATGTTTCTCGTATGGGTGCGTACCGTCGTCACCGCGATGATCAACTGCTCGGCGATCTCCTGGTCGGTGCGACGCTCTTGCAGCAGCAGCAGGATCTCTTGCTCGCGCTCGGTCAGCAACGCCGGTGCCGCAGCCGAGCCGACACTCAACTGCTGAACGGGGGAAGCGGGTACCGACAACAGCGCCTGGCCGTCGGCACACAGGCTGAGCAAGTGGGTGATATACGCACGATCCGGGTGATCAGGCAGCAACTGGTGCAGCAGTGGGGCCAGGGTTGGCCCGCAGTCCAGCAAGGAGCGCACGAAACCGCGTGGCGCAGCCAGAGCGACCACCCGTGTCAGCAGCACCAGGGCCGCCGCCACGTCGCTGCGGGCCTCATGCACCAGGGCAAGTTGCGCACCGGCGCGGATCTGCCCGAACAGATTGTGCGCCGCCTCGGCCTCAGCCACGTAGCGGCTCAGGTTCGCCTCAGCCTCGACCAGACTCGCGGGCGTCGCCTGGTGGATCTGCACGAGGGCGTGGTGCCAGCGGCCATGCCCCAGCCAGAAGGTGTGGCCCGCGTAGATCCGGGGATTGATCAGCTCCAGCTGCAAGCCGGCGCTGATCAGGTCGTTCCGCGCCAGCGCAAGCAGGGCGTCGAGCGCTGCCGCGAACGCAAACAGGTCACTGCGAGCGCGATCGCGGGCGAAGGCGCGCATCCGCTGCGCGTACGCGGCGGCCAGATCGAAATCGCCGCGCAGCAGTGCGATCTGCCCCAAACCGAGCAGACTGTCTTGATATACGTGCTCCTGCGCATGGTGCGGATAGCGGCTCGCACGAAGGAAATGATCTTGCGCAGCGTCGAGTTCGTTGCGCTCATAGTGATAGCGCCCGAGCAGGTAGTTCCCCCAGCAGAGGAAGAAGCGGTCGGTGCTGCTAGGATCCGTCACCATAGGGCTAATGTCGCGCTCGAAGGTGCCGAACTGTCCGGCGATATGGTAGTTATAGCCGAGCCCAAATAGGATCGTCATGCGGGCCGTGAGGGCCTGCGCATCGAACTGGCCTAACTCCTGGTGCATGAAAGCGATGCCGCCCGCACTATCGCCGAGATGAACCATGGCCACCGTATAGTGGATGACCGCGAGCGCAAAGATTTGCCCCCGCCGCCGCGGAATAAGCTGCAGCGCCTGTTGGGCATGGCGCTTCGCCGTGGTGTAGTTGCAAGCCCAAAGCGCGGCGATAGACTGGATCAGCGCGATGTCGCCGCGCAGTTCCTCGTCCTCCGCGCCGCTCGGGTGCGCCGCGCTCCTGGCTTGCCAGGCGCTGATCTGTTCGACGATCAGCGGGAGGCTCGTGAAGTTCAAGCGCACAAAGCTCACGAAGGCGCGGGCCAGCAGCAGGCGCGGGCGCTCCGCGATCACCGCCTCGGGCAGCAGCGCGAGCAGGGACGCAAGCCGGACGAGCCCGTCCTCGCGCTCAAGAAGCACGGCATAGCTCTGCTCGATCAGGCTGGCCGCCAGATCTGGATCACTGGCCTTGAGCGCGTGACTTACCGCCTCATCGATCAGCCCCTCCCCGGCAAACCAGGTGCTGCAGCGGCGGTAGAGCGCCACGATCCCGGCGTCGCCGACAAGTTCGTGAAGCCGAAAGACGAGCAGATCGCGCACCAGATGGTGATAGCGATACCAGACCTGCTCGTCATCGAGCGCCACCAGGAATAGCCCCCGCCGCTCGATCACGGCAACCGTCGCCCGGGCTACCTCCAGGGGCATGTCCTCCAGCAGATGCACACACAGCCCGGGGCAAAAGCGCTCGGGTAGCGCCGAGTACAGCAACACACGTTGCAGGTCCTCCGGCTGATCGTTCAGCACCTCGTCGAGCAGGTAGTCGGCAATGTGGCGGCTCGTCCCGCGCAGGCCCTGGGCTAGGGCGCGAACGTCGGGCGAGCTACGCAACGAGAGGCTGGCAAGCTGGAGGCCCACCGCCCAGCCCTCGGTGCGCTGGTAGATCAGGTCAACAAGCTCATTGGGCAGCTCGGTACGGAGACTCTCGCTGAGCAAGGCCCGCGCCTCGTCAGGCGTAAAGCGCAGGCTGGCGGCGCGCACCTCGCCGAGCATGGCTCGACCACGCAGGCGCCCCAGCACCCAGGGCGGCGAGGTGCGGCTGATCACGACCAACTGGACGTGGTCGGGCAGATAGGCAACCAACCAAATCAGAGCGTCATGGATATTCTGATCCGCAATCTGGTGAAAGTTGTCGAGCACCACGGCGAGGGAGGCGGGCAGATTGGCCAGATCGTTCGCCAGCGTAGCGGCAAGCTCATGCACCGGCGGGAGCGGTTGACTATTGAGCAGGGCCGCACTCTCGCTGCAGCTTGCAGGGCAAACTTGTTGGATCGCTGCGACGAGGTAGCGCCAGAAGTGCCCGACCGCGTTATCCTGCTCGTCAAGCGAGAGCCAGGCAAACGGCATCCCACTCTTGGTCAGCCACTGGATAACGAAGGTTGTCTTGCCAAAGCCAGCCGGGGCGACAACCAGGGTTAGCCGACGCACGGGTTGTTCGCCGAGTTCTGCCAGCAGACGCAGCCGTTCGACCAGGCGATTGGTTATGCGCGGTGGACTGAGTTTCGTGCGAATGAGGGGAGGGGCCATGATCATGCCTGACGTGAGCAACAAGGTCACTACGAGAAGTATACCATGGCCGCTGTTGACCACAATCGGCAAGGCCCAAGGTGGCTCAATGCAACCATGTTGCCCGACGCCACGATGAAACATGGTCTTCTGAGAAAACCAAGGTTCTCCCAGGATCACTTGCCGGGCCTATGGTCACATTTAGGTGCCTGGCGTCAACTCCGGCTCCTGCCGAGGTCTGAGGTCGCTCCACAGCAGCGGCAGATACACATTGGCCATGCTGCCAAGCAGGCTGACATTAGAGAGCAGCACGGCCGTCGCCAGCCCCCAGTGCAACAGAAAGACGCCGCCAATACAGACCACGCCGGGCACAGTTGCCAGGAAGAAATTGGAGCGCATGGTATCGCGGTACGCATTTCCCAGATCGAAGAGGGCTAACAGGTGTTGCAGGCTGGCGTCCATCAGTACGACCTGCGCCGTGTCGGTGGCGGCGGTCGAGGCACCGCGCAGCGAGACCGAGAGGTTCGCCTGCCTGAGTGCAATCGCGTCGTTGATGCCGTCACCAACAAAACAGACCTTCCGCCCCTCCTGCTGCAGGCGCTCCACCAGCGCCGACTTCTCCTGCGGCAGCACCTCGGCGATGTAGTGATCAATGCCAAGGTGCTCGGCCAGCCGCCGGGTTGGCTGCGCATGATCGCCAGAGAGCAGATAGATCTGGAACTGGCGCTGCTTGAACTGCTCCACCACCATAGCCGCCTCGGGGCGCAGCGTGGGGTGCAGTTCGAGTGCGCCCACCAACTCCTGGTCACGCGCGACTAGCACCAGTGAGTAGCCCTGTTCGTGACAGGCGGCCTGGACAGCGGGCAGCGTCTCCGGCAGACGCACCTGCTCCTGGATCAGAAAGCGCTCGCTGCCGACGCGCAGCGTGTGCCCTGCGAGGCTGACCGTGATCCCGTAGCCGATCTGATAGTGGGCGTCGTCAATCTCGGGCAGATCCAACCCTCGCTCGTGCGCCGCGTGCGTGATCGCCCGCGCGATCGGGTGGCTCTGGCGCTGCTCTGACGCTGCGGCCCAGGTGAGCACCTCGTCTGCGGTGACGCCGTTGTAGGTGTGGACAGCACCGATGTGGGGTTGCTCGATGGTGAGGGTGCCAGTCTTATCAAAGACCAGCGTATCGATAGTCGGGAGCAACTCAAGCGCCGACCCATCTTTGATCAAAATGCCCTGGTGGGCAGCAACCTGGAGCAGATTGAGCAGACTGAGCGGCCCGCTCAGGCGCAGGTTGTAGCCAAAGCCCGACTCGAGCGACTCGAGCAATGCCAGGGCGCGGTTGGCCCCGACAAAGGGCAACGCGAGTGCGCTCAGCCCCAACGTCAGGGGGATAAAGCGCTCGGCCAGCGTGATGCCGCGCAGCGCGAGCTTCTCCTTAAACCGGGCCGTCTGGTTCAGGATCGTGCCGATCTGGGCCGCAGTGGTCTCCTCGCCGGTACGCTCGACCTCGAGCGCGATCTTGCCCGCCAACACCACGGTAGAGGCCAGCACTTGGTCGCCACAGCCCTTCTCGACTGGCTGCGCCTCGCCGGTGAGCATGTGCTGATCGACCAAGGCGCTGCCCTGCGTGACGCAGCCATCCACTGGGATCACTTCGCCAGCACCAACGGTCAGGATATCACCCACGCGCACGGCCTCAAGGGGCAGTTCACACTCAGAGCCGTCCACCAGCACCCAGACCGAGCGGGGTTGCTGGCTAAACACCGTGACCACGCTCGCGTGCGACTGGTCTTCGGCCCTGATCAGCGCCCGCTCGGCCATAAAATAGAGCGAGGTATTCAATGCCGAGGCAAAGAACGTGCCGGCCAGCAATTCGCCGCCGAAGGTGATCGCCTGATACAACTGCAGTTTGCGCTGCTGGCGCTGCTCCTGGAACGCCCCGTAGGTGTTCGTGAGAATCGGAATGTAGAGGTAGCCCAGCAGCGGCGCACTGAGCACGACGAGCGGCGCGTGGACGATGGCACCCGTCGCGCTGATGCCCAGGGCTGCCAGCGCAACGCCAAGTTGGTGGGTGACAGCGCGCTCGCGCTCGCTCGGTTCAAGTGTAGCACCGGACAACTCGGCCATCTGCTGGCGACGCAGGTCGTGCCTCAGTACCTGGGGGATCAGCCCCGCCCACAGCGCGGCGGGCCGTGGCGCGACGGTGTCGGGCAGCGGCTCCCGATCCGCGATCGCGGGCACAAGCGGGCGCCCAGGCGTTTGGGCGAGTAGTACCCCCAGGGTGGGCTTACTGGCCCGGCGCAGGTAGGCCTGGGCTCCGGCGTAAGCCATCCCCCCGGCAATGGCAACATTGAGTAGCAGCATAGTCATATGGTAGCACAGAAACGCCTTGCGATGGCCTTGGGTACGAAGAGGCGTTTCTAAGGCGCTTGGCTGGTAACATAGCTTTTATTCAATCGACAATGCCGTCGCTGTGTGTACATAACCCGCCCATTACTCGTGCCGGTAACAAGCACGCCCACAAGGAGGTTGTATGCCAAATGGTGGAGCCAACCCAACCATCTCAGAACCGGCTTACTACTGCATTCGTGCTCGCGGCGCGCTCGATGCACGCTGGATACGCTGGTTGCACGAAATGGAACTGGTCGTTGACAGGTGTGCTTCCGGCGATGCAGTGCTGACCTTGCGCGGCAGGTTGCCCGATCAGGCGGCTTTAATGGGCGTGCTCAATCAGCTGAATCATTTGGGCCTACCGCTGATCTCGGTCGAACTGTTGGCGGTGGGCACCGACTCAGACATGGTGTTGGCGGGTCACTGAGTAGTGTGTAAATACATTTTCTGATGTTTTTGCATAGCAAAAACATCAGAAAATGTATTTACAAAAAAACCAAGGGACGAGATCAACGTGCTACCCCAGATGATACGCACACACCTGACCCCGCCCGAACTCTCGACGCTGGCATGGCCCACTGACCAGGGGGCCGCAGCAGTGGAGGCCCTAGCCCGCCGGGCCGGCCTCCACTCCGGTGCCCACGCTCCACCCGCTCCCGGCTCGCCTTCACCAGAGCAACTCGCACGGCAGGTCGAGGTCGAGGCCGCACGTCTCGGCCTCGAGGCCGAGACGGTAGCGGCGAGCTACGGCGACATCGAGGCGCTCCTGCTCAACGGAGGCCCAGCCCTGCTTCGCCTGCCGCCACACCCCGCGCCACCTGCAGGGGCTGCAGACGAGCAAGGCAACACCGGCCCGGGGCTGATCGCCCTGCTCGGCCGTGGGTGGGGCCATCTGCGCGTGCTCACCCCCGCGCTCGAGGTGCGGCGCGTGCCGCTCAGGCTGATCCGCGATCGGCTCTGCGCCAGGCTCGAAGAACCTTGGCGCCCCGACATCGACCGGATGCTCGCCGAGGCATCCATCACCGACCAGCAAGCCGAGCGCGTCCGCCGCATGATCCTGGCCGAACAACTGAGTGCGCTCCCGATCGAGGCTGGCTGGATGCTGCGACTCACTCCGGCCGCCAACCTGCGCCAGCAGGCCCACCATGCCCGCCTGAGTGCGCCCCTGGGGACGCTGGTCGGAGCGATGCTGATCCGACAGGCCTTGCTCATTCTGACCTGGTGGCTCATCGGGCGTATCGTCTTTGGCGGCCAGTTCGATCCGATCTGGCTCTGGGCCTGGGTGCTCCTCCAGGCCACGGCCCTGTTCTTCGATCTGCTGATCGTGCGCACGGGGGGCCTCATCGCCGTCGCCACCGGAGCCATCTTCAAGCAGCGCTTGTTCGCCGGTATCCTTAAGCTGCGCCCCGAGGAGATCCGCCACGAGGGCATGGGCCAGTTCATCGAGCGGGTGATGGGTGCCAACGCCGTCGAACTGCTGGCCCTGAACGGAGGTATCGTCGCCCTGCTGTCGCTGATCCAGCTTGGTACAGCGGCGCTTGTGTTAGCCTGGGGCGCGGGAGGCTGGCCCCACGCCGTGCTGCTGCTCGGCGTCACGCTGCTGCTGGTATTGTTGACTGGTGCCTACGTGCAGCGCCAGCGCGGCTGGAACCGCCTCCAGATCGCGCAGACGAAGCTGCTCGTCGAGCATATGGTCGGTCATCGCACCCGCCTGGCCCAGGAAGACCCGGCACGGCGACACCAGGAAGAGGATCGCCTGCTCGACGGCTCCCTGCTCCAGACTGGGCGACGCGACCAGGTCGGTGCCTGGATCAACAGCCTGCCGTCGCTCTGGGTGTTGCTCGGCATTGCCGCGCTCGGGCCGATTTTGATTGACGGCACCGCCGGACCCGTGGCCCTGGTGGTCAGTCTGGCCGGGATCATCCTGGCGGCCCAGGCCCTGACCCAGGTTATCGCCGGACTCGAAGGCCTGGCCCAGGCGATGATTGCCTGGGAAGAAGTCGCGCCACTGTTTGACGCCGCAGCGCGCCACGAGCAACTCCCGGCCGTCGAGCTAGCTCCGGCAGGCTCGCCGGGTGGCCCGCAGCCACTGCTGCTGGCCCGCGAGCTGAGTTTTCGCTACCGCGACCGGGGCCAATACGTGCTTCAGGGCACAACTCTCCAGATCCGCTCGGGCGAGCGGCTGTTGCTAGAGGGGCCCTCGGGGGGCGGGAAGTCCACCCTCGCCGCCTTGCTCGCCGGCCTGCGTGATCCTGAGGCAGGGCTGCTGCTGCTCCACGGCTACGACCGGGCAAGCATCGGCGCTGCCGATTGGCGGCAACGGGTCGCCGTGGCACCCCAGTTCCACGAGAACCACGTCTTTGCCGAGACCTTCGCCTTCAACCTGCTGATGGGTCGGCGCTGGCCGCCGCAGCCCGAAGACCTCGCCGAGGCGAGCACCATCTGCGAAGAACTGGGCCTGGGCGAATTGCTGACGCGAATGCCCTCGGGCATGGGTCAGATCCTGGGCGAGAGCGGCTGGCAACTCTCACACGGTGAGCGCAGCCGCCTCTTTATCGCCCGCGCCCTGCTCCAGCGGGCCGACCTGCTGATTATGGACGAGAGCTTCGGCGCCCTCGACCCCGAGACCCTGGCCCTGGCGCTGCGTTGCGTGCTGCGCCGCGCCCCTGCCCTGATGGTGATTGCGCATCCGTAGGCTGCTCGCTCAGTTGCCCGTCGGCGATGCGGATGTGGCGCCAGATGGGCCCCTGCCACAAACCCCGCCGCGCCTGCTCCTCGGCGGCGAGCAGGTCGCCGTAGCGTGAGTCGGGCCGCGAGGCGAGAACCTCGGGCGGGCCGTCCTCAATGATCGCACCCTCCTCAATCACCAGCACCCGCCCGAAGTCGCGCGTCGCGCCGACATCGTGGGTAATACAGATCAGGGTCGCGTCGCGCCAGTAGGCCCGTGCCCGCGCCAGCAACGCGTGGCGCTGCTCACGGTCGAGGCCGCGGAAGGGCTCGTCGAGGATCACCAGCCGCACCGATTCGCGGCCCAGGGCTCGCCCAAAGCGCACACGCTGGCCCTCGCCCCCCGAGACCAGCCCGCCGCCCTCACCCAGAGGTGTCTGTAACCCGTTGGGCAGCCGCTCAAGCACGGCGAACAGGTCGGCTTGCTCCACAGCCTGGCTCAACGCGCTGTGCTCGGGCCGGTTGCCATAGGCCAGATTCTCCAGTAGCGAATGGTTCCAGAGCTGCACCGCCGGGTCGAGCCAGGCCGTCACCCGGCGTAGCCCGGCAATGCGCGCCCCGCTGAGCGGTTCGCCATCGACGAGGCAACGCCCGCTGGCCGGGGTGTGCCAGCCCAGCAGCAGCCCCGCCAGACTCGATTTGCCCGCCCCCGAGGGGCCGACGATGACCAGATGCTCGCCCGCCGCCACGCCCAAATTGAGCTCGTGCAGGATCGTTCGCCCGCCGGCCTGGACCGTCACCTCCTCAAGCGTGATCGCCACACCGCCAACCCCAACGTCGAGCGGCGCATGATCCGCCGCGTCCGCCAACTCCTCCTCTTCGGGGGCAGTCAATGGCTCAAGCAGGCGTAGCATCGTATTCCGCACCCACGGGTAGCGCTCGAGCTGCTGGAAAAGCGTGCCCGCCAGCAACGGCAACTTGAGCGTCCAGTAGAAAAGCAGCGGCGAGAGACTGGCGGCACCCCCGACTAACTGGAAGGCTAAGGCAGTAACAAGGATGAGGAAGAGCAGCCCGCCGGGCACCCGCGCTAGCACCCGCAGCTGCAGAAACCCCAGACTGGCGCGCGCCCACTGGGTAAGTAGATCCTCAAACTCGCGCCGGGCCGCACGCTCAGCCCCGTGGGTTCGTAGCGGGGTCAGCCCGCGCAACCCGTCGAGGTAGAAACGGCTCAGGGTTCCGTTGAGCGTGCGCAGACGCATGTCGCCCTCTTGGAGCACCGGCCAAGCCAGGCCGCCCACGACAACAAACGCAGCGCTGAGCAGCAACACCCAGCTTCCGATCGCCGGGCTGAGCCAGAAGATCCCACCCAGGGTTAGCAGCAGTTCGCAGCCTTGGCGCAGCGTGTCGGCACCGATGCGCTGGATCTGATGGATCTGCCTCAGGTCGTGGGCGCGCTGGGCCATGTCCGAGGTGAGTCGACTATGGAAGTAGCGGTCGCCCAGGCGCGGAATCTTGCTCAGGAAGGCCAGCCGCAACCGGGCCTCCAGCCGACGGCCCATCCGTGCGATCGTCATTTCGCTGGAGAGGCTCAGCGCAAAGCGGGCCAGCAGGAAGAACAACAGCGCCGCGAACAGGGTGACGCGCTGCTCGATCAGCGGCAGCCGCGGCCCAAACCAGATCAGGCCCTGGAGCAGCAGAATCTCGATCATCGTGGTCATGGCCCCCAACAGCAGAGCCGACAGCAGCAGGGCCGGGGTCAGCAGACCGTCCTGGCGCATCGCCGCGACCAGGGTGCGCAAGGGCATGGGTGCCGGGGCACTCAGGGCTGCCGCCAGCGCGGGGGGCAACGCTTCGCCGGATTCCTCCGCAGCATCCGCCAATGCGCGACGGCCGGATACGTGCAACGCCACAACGCCCCGCAGCAACAACTCGTCCTGACCGTCCGCGCCTGTGCCGACGGGCCTGACCGACCAGAACGGCGCGGGGATGACGGGTCTCCGCACATCATTACCCTCGGTGTCCGACGGCTGCTCGTCGTCCGGGGGGGCCACGACGCGCGTCAGGAGAGCCTCGGCGGGTAGGCCGCGGCGCAGGCCGCCGCCACGCACCAAGGCGGTCAGCATGCGCGTGGCCGCGTCGAGGGTCGCCAACCCACGCCAGCCCTCGTCGGCGAGAGCACGAGCAAGCAGATCGTCAATAGTCGCGGGGGCGAGTTGCAAATCAGTCAGACGCCTGCGCAGAGGGGCGAGCATCCCGGTGCCACCGGCCCACTCACGCCAGAGGGCCGCGTCAATGGGCACCGTGTGGATGAACAACTCGTCGAGCAGGCGGCGGGCGCGCACCCAGCGCCGTCCGCCGCCCGGATCCATCACCTGGATGAGGCCGCCGTGACGGCGCCAGACCACCACAAAGTGAGTGAAGCCGTTGGGCAGGCGCATGACCACCAGGGCTGGCAGCGCTCCGGCCTCGGGCAGCAGCAGGTGATCGGCGGGCAGCATCATCTGCTCGGCCTCGAGACCAAGCTGCACGGCGATCTGCTCGATCGTATCAATCGAGGTGCCATCCACACTCGTTTGGCACGCCTCGCGCAGACGGGGGTAGCTTACAGCGATGCCGAAGCCCTCAAGCAGAGCCTTCAAGGCTGCTGGGCCACAGTCCATCGCCGAAGTCTGCACCACCTCGGGGATGATCCAATAGCGCTCGTCGGGCGACGGATCCTTTCCCTCGTCCGAGGCTTCAGGCGCGACCGTGTCGTCGGCGCTCATGAGCCAAGCCCGCGCAGCACCAGTTCGAAGGGCGTCACTGCGGCAACCTCGATGCGAATCTCGCCACGCAGCGGCTGCGGCGCACCGCGAACCCGCAGTCGCACCAGGTCATCGGGGCTAGAGCCCTGCCCAGGCGTCTCCAGCACCCGGGCCGGCAGCGCGTAGGCCTGCTCCTCGTGGCTCGCCGGAACGATGAGGCTGGCCGGTTGATCACGCCGAATCCGGGCCAGATCCTCTGGGGCAAAGCGGGCCACCACCGAACCATCGCGCCCCAAGGCCAGATCCTGGCTGCGCACATAGATCGGCAACTCGGCCAGGATGAGCCAGGCGACCCAAGCCAGCAGCAGCACCATAGCTACGGCGATGCCGATCAGGGCCGTGCGGCCCGTATCGCGGCTGAGCGAACGCAGCGAACGGGGGAAGGCAAGCGACATAGGGTAGTGCCGGGAATATGGCGGGGAAGCGGAGCAAGCTGATCCTCCGCTTCCCCGCTACAGGCTCAGACCAGCCTCAGTTCACACCAGGAATCAGCCCTGGCTGATCCTGCCGACACCGCTATAAGCTGGGGGGCATAGGGGGCATAGCCCCGGCCCGCAGGTCGGTGCGCACCGCTACGCCGGCCTTGCCCGATTTCGTAGTGGTCTTAACCGTCTTGGTGGTCTCAGGGGTCTTCATCCTTACCATCCTCCTTAAAGATCTGCGCTACTTGCCAGCGAAACGCAGAGCATGCTCTTGCCGCCCTGCAAGCACATCATAACGGCCCAACGCCTTAGAAACGCCTTGTAATCAGCCAACTGAAAGACCATGAGCCGGCTCATGGTTTTCCAGAAATGAATCCGCCCGACCAGACCTCACAGGTCTGCGAGACCTGTGAGGTCTCGCCCGTGTCGCGTTTACCGGATTATGGACTGAAAGACCATGAGCCAGCACTCCAAACATTGCAAATGATCAAGCTCGTTTGAACCATACCTACGGCATGGTTCAGCATGGGTATGCTTGCGTGACCGTTTGGAGTGCCGACTTCAGTCGGCTTCCGGCTCAGCCGGCTAAAGCCGGCACTCCAAGCACCGCAAATGATCAAGCTCGTTTGAACCATGCCGTAGGAGCGGAGCGAAGGATCCCTGGCGTCCCAGCGCCCGAGATGCTTCGCGGTGCCCAGCATGGCAAAGGTCGCGTGGGACGTCAAACGACGCCCAGGCTACCCCGCTGGCGCGGCCCGTTGCACGACCAGCCGCAGCCCCCCAGCCATGGTATACTTGACCCACACACGACCAGAATGTTGCCGGGCCGTGCAAGCCCGAACTGCACTATATGCTGCCCGCGGCGACGCGTGTCCCGCTGGCACGCCGCCTGGTAGCCGATTTCAACTATTTTGTCATTCACGCCCCTCGTCAGACCGGCAAGACCACCTCGATGATCGCGCTGGCCCAGGAGTTGACCGCGTCTGGGGCTTATGTCGCTGCACTGGTCTCGGTCGAAATGGGGACAGCGTTTAACAGTGACCCCGGGGCGGGCTACACTTGGCGTCCCACCGCGTTCCCCACGTCGCTCGCGCTGATCGGGATGCGCGATGTGCGCGACTACAAGGTGGTGTCAGGCGGCAGCGAGCGGCTCAACACCGCCAGTCCCTTCAATGTGAAGACGCGCTCGCTGACGCTGGGAAGCTTTACCCGCGACGACGTGGCGCGGCTCTACCAGCAGCACACCGACGACACCGGCCAGGTCTTCGCGTCTGCGGCCATTGACCACGCCTTCGCGCTGACCCAGGGCCAACCCTGGTTGGTCAACGACCTCCGCGAATACGCCATCGGCACGCGGCGCCATGGATCTCTGCCTGCGCTACGGCGGCCCACAGCCCGTCACGATGGGCATGGAACTCAAGGTCTGGCGCGACGGCGAAAGCGATCCCCGCGACGAGGGGCTGGCCCAACTCGACCTGTACCTGGCCGGGCTCGGGCTCGAGCGCGGCTGGCTCGTCGTCTTCGACCGCCGCAGCGGCCCCCCCCATCGCCCAGCGCACCACGGTGGAAGCGGCCACCTCGCCGCAGGGACGCACGATCGCCGTCGTGCGGGCATAAGTAGTGTGTCAACGAAGTTTTCTGGGGTCGTTCGCCGACCACGAATGGGGGGACGAATAAACGAATACCGCACCGCAACGCCCATATTCGTTTATTCGTGATCAGTATTCGTGGTCGGCGGCGCTATCGGGAAACTTAAGTTACACACTACTAAGTAGCGTGTAACTTAAGTTGTCTGCTGATTTGACGCAAAGGCGCAAAGGGTGTTGAGAGCGCATCTGCACGCCAAGCATGCGACGGATAGGTAAACCTGACCTTGCACTACTCATGGCACGCGAGGAAACTGGGCGTGCCCGCTCGTCTCACGATCTTCGCTCAACGGAATGCCGCTATCTTCAAGCACATTGCCATAACGATCGGTGACACGCAGCGTATACGGCCCCAGACCCATATTGAAGCCAACAAAATAGTTGTAATCGTGGCGCACCAGCGGCTGCCACTGCCCCTGCGCATTACGATACGCCAGACTCACAATTGGATTGCGGTGATGACGCACCTGGATCGCCGTCCACCACTGATTGCTACCCGGCTTGATATGGTAAGCAATGGGGCGGTCGAGCTCAGGGCTTACCACACGCCAGGTAATCGGCACCAGGCCTTTTTCAAGCGGGGCAATGCGGGCAAAGGCTTCGCGGCTGAGATCGAGGTGCCCACTGGTACAGATGGCATCGGGGCACTTATCAACAATGCGCACGATCGCACTACCCAATTCACCTGTCACTTCGACATACGCGCCACAATAGATCGCAGCGGGGCCACCAGTCGGATTTGTGACAGGATCAGCATTGCCATAATCTTCGTGGCTGATGGCAGCCACCAGCAGATCCTGGGGTGACGGCCCAAACATGCAATTGCCATCGCCAGTCGCATCGTAATACGTCGCGCGCCCGGTACGCAGATCAGCAGGGAGGCTGGCAGGTTGGATGACGAGTGGCAGGTAAGCCCGCAAGGGAGGCTGAGCCAGCAGGGGCGTGCGCACCACGAGCAGCACGCACAGCCCAAACAGCACGCACAGCCCAACGAGCCGGCAATGCCTGCACATCTCAAGCATGCCAGATCGCCTGAGGAATGGCCTGGGGGGACGTGAAAACCGGCACAGGCGCACCGAGGGTCAGACCTTCCGGGGTAAGAGGCGCAAGATACGCATAGATCTCAACGCCTGACGTGATGGCCGTACGCAGAGTACGGGCAAAGGCGGGATCGACCTCTTCATCGGGAACCAGCGCTTCGGCAGCGTGGCGCTGAATAATAAAGACCGCAGCGCAGCGCTGACCACTCCGCGCAATCTGCGCGAGTGCTTCGAACTGCACGCGCCCACGTTCGGTGGGGACATCAGGAAACCGAGCGAGGCCACTGCTCACCCTGGTCACCGACTTCACCTCAAGTAAACAGGTATGGAGGCCCTCACCGAGGCGAAAATCAAAGCGATGCGCACCAATGGTCACATCGCGTTGCATCCGCAGATAGCGCACAAACTGAGGGAAAGCCCCGGCAGCGAGCCCGGCAACCACCAGACGATGGGGCAACTGGGTATCGAGCGACACCACCTCATCGCCGTGGTAGACACCGACGACCTGAAACGACGTCTTGCGGCCAACTTCGTCGCGAGGCGCCAGCAGCAACCGGATACCAGGGTTAAGCAGATCGATCAGCCGTCCACGATCAGCCATATGGGCACGGATCGTACGTCCATTGAGACGCACCTCAACGATAAACTGATTTGGTCGACTTACAAACGTCGCCTCAGTAATCGGCCCGGTCGTAGTCAGTGGAACACGGACAGGCATAGCAACCCCAGGTAAAAGGGTACGAGCCGCAACCCAGACAGCGGCACGCCAATTCCGCGTGGATTATAACACAATCAACCGAGGCCTACCGGGTTTTGCGCTTGCGCTCACGGCGTGCATCACGGCGACCAGTCGTAGCAACCGGGCGCGGCGCAGCAGGCGCTTCACCCGCCCCACCAGAGAGCGTGCGGGACGCGCCTGTTTTCCCGGGCTTGACCCCAGCAAGCCGAGCTTCACGGATCAGGTTGGGCAACACATTGCGCACATAATAAAACACATAGCCTGCAGCACCAAGCTGGATCAGAAAGAGCAGCCAAGACCAGATCCGCATATTCATCGTCGGAACATTAAGGAGCCGCAGCACCACTAGGAGGGTTCCAACCCCACCCAACACCATCAACCCAAGGCCCAACTGATGAAGAAAAGTCTGACGAACGGGATGCCGTTCGATATACATAAAGCGCAAATAGGCACCGGCCCCCACGCCTAGCAATTGTCCGAGAAAAAAGAGCCAGCCAAGCGTACCAAACTCAGGAGCTGCCGTTGTAAAATAGTTGATGAACCCCATAATGCCTCCGCGCAAACAACCCTCAGAAAAGGGACTGAGCGATTATAGCAGCGACACCTAGCCGCGTCAATGTGATGCGTGAAATCCTTAGGGCGATGACATCTTCGGTGGTACGTGCCACCAGGCTCGCGGATCGCTCCCATCCGCCCCCACCGTCGCCGTGAACGGCTTCGGCTACGGATGGCAAAGCCGACCTGCGTCGGCTGGATCAGGCCACGCAGGTGGCCTTCGCTGGTCAAAAGCCGAGCCGTTCACGGCATGAAGATGCCATCGCCCCGGCCCTTGCTCCGCTCCTAGCAAAGATAGACAGAAAGGCAAAAGATGGTTAAAATAAACCTAACATCCACGCCAACACTCTGCAAGATACTGGTTTGCAGCAGCAAGGGATACCATGACCTTGTTTTCGCCTGATGAGTTGACGTTTGTTGAACGTTGCCAGGGCTATCTGGAGCGCTTAGTTCGGGCTGTAGATCTGGCCGAGCTTGACCAATATAGCGCTGACCTCTTTCAGGCTCTGCTCCCTGAGCATCAATCTACCGTGGTGTGGAATGATGAGCAAGAAGCAACCACCTCCCTGACACACGCGACCAGCAGCTTGAGCCAGCACCATGTTGTCACTGAGCCTGAGCATGATCGGGTGGTGTTTGCGTTGCGTGCCACGGGCCATCTGCTCGGCTCTGTCACGGTCACACCGGGGGATCTTACCCCCGCGCAGATCGCCGGGATCAAGCTGGTAACGTCGGTGATGGCCCTGACCCACTCTACGCTGACCCATCCGGTGCCCAGCGCCCTCGAGCAACGCAAAGCCCGGTTGCGCCCCGCACTCGAACGGCTGCGTGATGCCGTAACGATGGAGCCGTTGCTGCACGATCTGTGCGCCTTGCTGCGCTCGGTCTTGCCCTTCCGGGTCGTCGCATGTCTGCTCCGCTACCGCAATAGTGTCTGGCTCGAAATGAGTTATATCAATAGTGGTGATGTGGCCGAGGTGCCACGCCTCTACTGGCGCCTCGATGCCGGGCTGATCAGTGCGGTCATCACGAGCAAGCAGAGTCTCTATGCCGAAGATTATGTCACCGAGTGTCAACGTCGGGGGATCGCACCCCTGACAGCCAACAGCCCGACGCCGATCTTTGCCTGGATGGGGGCACCGCTCTACTCAAACAAAGAGTTATTCGGGGCGATGATTACCTATAGCGACGTGCCCGATGTGCGCCTGAGTGCCGACGATCAGGCGCTGTTTGCATGGGTCGTCACCGAGATGGCAGGCCCGATCCGCAGTGCCCAGCGCTACGAACGCGCGGCCGAAGAGGCGCGCCAGCGCGACGCGCTGAATCGCATCGCACGCGCGATTAATTCGAGCCTCGATCCGGATGCCGTGCTTCGCCTCATTGTCGAACGCGCCCCGATCCTGCTGCACGCCGAAGAGAGTTCGCTCTTGTTGCTCGATAAGCAGACCGGTGAACTCGTCTTTCGGTGTGTCGCCAATCCTTCGGGGCATCAATTGGTCGGCCAGCGTATTCCGCCAGGGCAGGGGATCGCCGGCCATGTGGCAGCCACCGGCCAGGCAAGCATCATCAATGACACTAGATCAGATGGACGCTTTTATCGCGAATTCGACAGCGAAAACGGATTTACCACTCGCTCGATCCTCGCTGTTCCACTGCGCGGTGTCGATGGCATCAAAGGGGTCATTGAGGTGCTGAACCGCCGTGACAATGCCCCTTTTACCGACTATGATCGCGGCCTGCTCGAAGCCCTGGCCGATCAAGCGGTGATCGCCCTCGAAAACGCCCGCCGGTTTGCCTCGGTCGATCAGGCCTTGACCGAGCGCTTGTACGAGCTCGACCGTTCCAATGCGCGCCTCTATACGATCCTGCGCGCCTCGAATGTGCTGCGCTCGGCCCGTCAACTCGAGTTGCTCTTGCCAGAACTCGCCACCCTCTTGAGCAAAAGCTCGGGCTTTACAAGCACAACCATCTTTCTAACTCAGCGCAATGATACCGGCCAGAGCTATCTCGTTCAGGTGGCCCGGTCGGGGGGCGGGCAAGCGGTTGTGCCCGAACAGATTGCGCTGGAAGCCTTCGAGACAATGTTGTGCTCGGCTGCCACCCGTGGGCGCATCACCTATCTGGTTGAAGGCACCCCACCACCTGCCCCCCCAGAAGCCCCTGCACCCGAAGATCATGCGCCCCAACGCCAGCGCTGGCAGGCGAACGACCGCATCTGGTGCAAGCTCTTTGATCATCACGGGGCCTTGCTCGGTGCCCTAGGTTTTGATGATCCCGAGGATGGACTCCGTCCAGATACAGTTCAGGTGCAGATCCTCGAGATCCTCACGAACCAGGTGGCGACGGCCATTGAAAATGCCGAACTCTATGCTGCCCAGCAGGTCAATTTGAACCGTATGCTTGCACTCAATGGGCTGGGTCAGGCGATCAATACCAGCCTGCGCTCACCAGAGCAGATCTATGCCTTTACGACCCACGGCATGCAAGAGTTGAGCGAAGCTCGCTGGGCCAGAGTTTTTTTGTTCCACGCAACGAACCAAGAACTGCAAGCAAAGTTTCACACGGGCGCACAACCGGTGGATCAACAGCGTGTGCTGCACCTCGCCCAGCGTGCGATCGCGACCCGGCGCCCACAAAAGCAGGCCCATAGCGAAGCCGAAGCACGCGAGGGCATCCTTGCCCTGCCCCTCCCTGGTACCCTCAAACCCGCTGGGGCCATCTGTATGGGCTATCGTCAAAGTGTGCCTGAAGCCGCCGAAATTGAGACCTTGATCCTCTTTGCCAGCCAGGCGGCGCGTGCCGTTGAACATCTCCATCTGCTTGATGTGATCCGTCAGGGTCGGGATCAGCTCGCTTCGATTATGGCCTCGACCCGTGAGGGGATGCTGCTGGTCAATCAACAGCAGCAGATCGCCGTTGCCAATGCTTCGTTTCTCCACCTGGCTGGCACGGCTGCCTGGTCACCAGGCATCGAAACCCCAGAGGCGCTGGACGGGATGCGACTCGACGCCTTGCTTGCGCTCTGGCAGCACAATGTTGAGGCGCTGCCGGATGAATTTGACCTGCTGGCCCAGGGCATGGCAGCCGTGGCGCGTGGCGATGAACCCGCAGCCTATGGTCAGTTGCAGAACTGCATCCGTGGGGCACGCTTTCTCGAATGGTCGGTGCTGCGTGTTGCGACAAGCGAAACCGTTCGGTATCAAGCCTCGCCGGGCCAACTGATGTCGCCGCATGCCATCCTGGTGACGATGCGCGATACTACCGCAGCAAAAGAGGCGGAAGAACTGCGCAGCGAATTGACCAATATGATGGTTCACGATCTGCGTAGCCCTCTGACCAGTATTATTACCTCGATCGATATGGTGCTGCGCGGGCGCTTTCATCCTGGCAAACCAGCGATCCAGCACGAGATTCTTTCGATCTCGTATGATAGTGCGCAAAAATTGCTCGCGATGGTGACACTGCTCCTTGATATTAGTCGCCTCGAAGATGGTAAAATGCCGCTGGAGTATATGACCCTCGCGGTCGCTGATCTCGTGAGGCGGGTGCTCGATCAGATGCACGTGATCGCTGAAACGAAAGAGATCAGCTTCAAACTCGAACTCGATCCTCAGGCCCAAACACTTGTTGGTGATGATGAGTTAATCCAACGGGTCTTCCAGAATATTATTGATAATGCGCTCAAGTTCAGCCCGTCACGGTCGCACATTACCCTTCAGGCGCGGCGCATCAATGGCACCGAACTGAATTTGATGAAGTCCGTAGTTCCTGACGATCAAGCCCCGCAGATTGACCCGACTGCTGCGATTGAGTTTGCTATTCGCGATACAGGCACCGGAATCAAACTCGCCGATCAAGAGCGAATCTTTAGCCGGTTTGCCCAGGCGGGTACCCGCCGTAAAACCGGAAGTGGCCTCGGGTTGGCCTTTTGCAAACTCGTTGTCGAGGCCCACGGGGGCCAGATCTGGGTCGAGAGTAGCCCAGAGCAGGGCAGTACCTTCTTTTTCACGCTCCCCACGGCAGCCAGGTAAGGTGATGATGTTGCTCCGTTGTTTGCTTGTGATGCTCGCCCTGGTGCTCGTGGCTGGATGCGGTTCGCCGCCAGCCAGTGCAGGCGTGGCCGACGTTGCCATCCAATCAATCCCGTCGATGACCGCTGTGCCTCAGACGGCAATAGAAGATACGGCAACACAAGTACCTCCTCCGTCCCCCACCCCCGAACCGACGGCAACGCCACAACCGACACCGCCCCCTCTTGTGGCCTCTGCCGGAGCGTCAACGGCGCGTGCGGGACGGCTCGTCATTCCAGCGATCGGGCTCGATCGCGAACTCTTTCCGGTGGGTCTGGATCGAAATCGCGTACCCATCGTGCTTGACCACGAGATTGCCTGGTACCAGACCAGCGCGACACCCGGCCAGGGCGAGAATATCGTGCTTTGGGGGCATGTCTTGCGTTTCCGCGCAACCCCAGATATCCCGGCACCCTTCGCCCGCCTCCAAGAACTGAGCCTCGGGGCACGGCTCACGCTCTATGGGCGCGACGGCAGCGGCTATGACTATACCGTCACGCGCCAGGTCTGGGCACGTCCCGAAGACGTCCACTACATGCTGCCCCAGGGCCGCGAGATGGTCACGATGATCTCGTGCATCGGCGAGAAGGTGATTGTGGATGGGAGCGTCGAAATGACGCACCGCTTGATCACCATTGCGGAACCAGTGCGGTAAGCCTCCGGCGGGGGTTTGGGGGCCTGCGGCCCCCAGGAAGCTCGCTTGTGCTGGGGAAATTGGGGGCCTGCGGCCCCCAGGAAGCTCGCTTGTGCTGGGGAACACAACCAGCGAGGCTGGTTGTGTTCCCCAGCACAAGCATGAGTTTTTAGGGCACCAGCCTAGATCAGCGCAAAAAAGGCAAAAACCCCCACGAGCACCACCAAAATAACAATGAAAAGAAGGCAGATCACCCGTTCCCAGTTAAAAAAACGCCAGTCGGGGGGGATGAGGTTTTCGAAACCATAGATCGAGAGGCGGTAGAGGCTATCTTCGTCGGTGCTGCCGAGATCAAAGAGCACGTCAGTCACGGGGATAAGGCTGATGCTCAACTCGCTGAGCACGATGCGGGTGTCGGCATCGAGGTGCGCCTCGGCCTGCTGCTGCAGCCCGGCCACCGGCTCGATCAGCTGCCACGTAGGATGGAAGCCGCCCGCCTGACGTTGCTGATAGATCAGTTCGGCCTGACAGGTACGGGCCAGCCAGGTTTCATCAACCAGGGGCAGATCATCCTGGGCCTCAAAACGGCGTGCGTTCCGGCTCCAATGAAACGTCTTGCGCTGGATCAGGCGCGTGACACCCTCGCACTGCGGACAGGTGAGGCTCCCACGGCCATCACAGTCAGGACACGAGATCAGGATCTGTTGCGGCTCGGGGGTGGTTGGCGTGCCAGTACCTGACGCCGAGGCCCCCGCAGCCGTGCCCTGCGCCGCGGATGGGGTCGTCGCCGGACGTGGTACATAGATGCGCTGTTTGCCCTGGCAACGCTTGCACACAAGCAACCCCCGGCTCTTGCAGTTTGGGCAATTGATGACGCGGGTCGAACCAGGGAGGGTACGGCGTTCGCCGGGGTGATCGGCAAAGGTCTGCGGTGCATCGAGCGGCACCTTCCACCGTTCGATTTCGCGTTCGAGCGGAAAGGCTTCGCCGACCAGGTCCGGCTCTTCTTCATCCTCACCAGCCACCCGGCGTTCATAGAGCACCTGGAGTTGATAGAAGTAGACATTGTGGCTGGCAATGCGATGCATCCGGGCGAGACGACCAAGCAAGGGGCGACCACGGAAGCGATCCTGGGCCGACCAGTGATCGAGCAGCGCCTTGACCACCACCTCATTCATCAACTCATTGGCGCGGCGATGCGCCCGTTCGATCACGGGGCGCTTCAACTCGTTCCCGAGCACCTGCTCGACGACATTCGGTTCAACCCCACTCGCCTCAAGCTCAACCAGACTCTCGGCGGGAAGCATACCAATATTCAAGACCTGCGTCTCGGTCTCGTGGCGCTTGAGCAGTTGCTCTAAGGCATGGATTGCCGCGCTGCCCGAACCGAAGCGCTGCGTCGGATCATGGGCCAAGAGCGTCCCCAGCACCTCGTCGATCCCACGAGGAATGCCCTCGACCCCCCGTTCGCTGAGCGGGATCAACGTACTGAAATCGGGTTGCTCAGGATTACGCCCGCTTTGCGCCCAGGGCACTTGCCCACAGAGCAACTGATAGAAGATAATCCCCAGACAAAAAAGATCAGAAAGGTGGGTAACGCTCGTGGCTGAATCAAGGTGTTCAGGTGAGAGATAATAGGGCGTGCCCATGATCGCATTCGAAACCGTGATGGGATGGATGGCATCACGAGCAATGCCAAAATCGGTGAGCACCGCACGCCGGGTTGTCTCTTCGATCAGGATATTGCCAGGGGAAACATCGCGATGCACAATGCGCAAGCTATGGGCATAATCAAGCGCCTCGGCGATCTGCTTGAAGATATGCACCGCCTCGGTCAACGGCAGCGCCCCACGACGCTCGATCACCTCGCGAAGCGACAAACCCTGGACATACTCCATCACGGCATAGAAGATGGGCGGCGTCTGAGCGAAGTCATAGAACTGCACAATATGAGGATGATGCAGCCGAGCGGCAATGCGTGCTTCACGCTGAAAGCGCTCAATCAACTCGGGCTCGTGCGACATCAGCAACTTGACCGCCATGACGTGATCATGGATCTGGACGTGGCGCGCTAGCCAGACTTCACTGGACGCACCACGCCCGATTATGCGCACCAGTTGAAAGTTGCCGAGTCTGGTTTGATGAGGTACTGATACCATGAGATGGTTATGAAGAACTACATCCGGGAGTGCCGACTTACGTCGGGTGAACCGGAGGCCGACGTAAGTCGGCACTCCCATACTCCCCTATACCCGCTTTCATGCTTCCTCGTCATTACCCGGCATAGCCCTGGGGATGCGTCCGATGCCACTCCCAGGCACTGGCAATGATCGCCTCGAGGTCAGGATAGCGTGGTTGCCACCCGAGTTTCGCACGGATCGTCGTTGACGAGGCCACCAGGGTTGCCGGATCGCCGGCGCGCCGGGGCCCAATCACATGAGGGATCGGATGGCCGGTAACCTTGCGAGCCGTCTCGATCACCTCGAGGACACTGAAGCCACTGCCATTGCCAAGATTATAGACCTGTGAGCCAAATTGATCGAGCGACTCCATCGCCAGAATATGGGCCTGGGCGAGATCGACGACATGGATATAATCGCGGACACAGGTACCATCAGGGGTCGGATAATCGTCGCCAAAGACCGTAATATGGGGACGCTGACCGAGCGCGACCTGCAGCACCAGCGGGATCAGGTGGGTTTCGGGATCGTGATCTTCGCCACGATTGGGCGTATCGCCACTTGCATTGAAATAGCGGAGGCAACAGTAGCGCAGGCCATAGATGCGTTCAAACCACGCCAGCACCCGCTCGATAAAAAACTTGGACTCGCCATAAGGCGAACCAGGCACAATGCGCTCGTGCTCATCAATCGGCATCCTGGCCGGATCATCAAAGAGGTTGGCGGTGGAAGAGAGAATAAAGCGTCGCACGCCCGCCGCAACGGCATATTCAAGCAGATTCGCCGCATTGACCAGATTATCCCGCAGGTAAAGCAACGGTTTGTCCATGCTTTCGCCGACGAGCGTATACGAGGCAAAGTGCATAATGCCATCAATGTCGGGATGGTCAGCAAAGAGTCGGGCGAGGGCGACGCGATCCGCAAGATCGGCCTGGACAAAGGTTGCCTCGGGGGGCACGGCAGCCCGATGGCCCTGATAGAGATTATCGAGCACCACCACCTGATGGCCTGCCGCGAGCAACTCAGCCGTTGTCATTGAGCCGATATATCCGGCTCCACCTGTCACAAGAATCTTCATCGAACGTGCTCCTTCTTTGCTGTTGTTCCATGTTGGCGGCAAAGCCGCCAACATGGAACAACAGCACAGCGTTGGGAATCTGCCCCTTTGACCACCTACTCAGCCGATGCAGGCTGAACTCGAACATCCTGAACTGGGGCCTCAGAGGAGGGCACGGGCGCATTGATCATCGCGGTGCCAAGGGGATAGAGCACCTGAATATGGTGCCGATTGAGGCAACCAAAACTGCGCGTCACCGGAGCACCGCTATGATGAGGATAGATCGTAATATTGCGGAGGGGCACAAAATCATCGTTCATCTCACTCAGCATTTCGATCAACTCGCGGTCGGTACGCTTGTAGAAATCGGCTCGTAGCGCAAAGAGTGGGGTAAAAAACATCATCGGCTGCGTATTGCGCGGCGGCTGAGCATGTTTGAAATCGGGGGGCGGATCAGGCTCACTGATCGTCGCAACAAGCAACGCATCACTCCAGTCAACCAGGATCTGGGGCACCTGCTGGACATGTTGCACCCGATCAGCTGGCGCGATCGTTGCATCACGCAGCACAAGATAGCGATGCAGACGACTATTGAGCGCATCGCTGACCCGACGATAAAGGGGCAAGTCATAACTCCCCGTAATAACGAGCGCAGAGGTATAAATCTCAATCGTGAACGTATAGCGTTTACTCATCGCTATGGTACCTATGCCCTTTTTCACAGCCGACTCACCCAAGACGTGCGAGGGTCACCCAGAAGGCGGGATAGCTCACATCGGCACACGCCGGATTATCAACGATCACATCGCCTTCAGCCACCAGGGATGCGACGGCCCAGGCCATCGCGAGGCGATGGTCGCCGTGGGTCGCCAATGTTGCGCCCTGCAGCGCAGAGCGCCCGAGGCCTACAATCCCCATGCCATCATCAGTTGGTTCAACCGTCACCCCGAGAGCCTGCAAACCTGCCACCACGGTCGCAATTCGATCACTCTCTTTGGCGCGCAATTCAGTGGCATCACGAATGACGGTATCGCCCTCGGCGCAAGCTGCCGCCACGGCGAGCACCGGAATTTCATCAATCAGGCGGGGGATAAGGGAACCACTGATCGTCGTGCCGCGCAGGTGCGATGACTGCACCAACACATCGCCGACCGGCTCACTCCCTTCGATCCGCTCATTCGTAATCGTCACCTCGGCCCCCATCGCTTGCAAAACCTCCAGCGCCCCGGTGCGCGTCGGATTCAAACAGACGCCAGGAGTGAGCAATTCGGCAGCGGGATGGATCGCGGCGGCAACCCACCAGAAGGCCGCTGACGAAGGATCACCGGGCACGCGCAACGAGAGGGGATAGGGAAAGACGGGATGCTCGGGCGGATGCAAGACCAATTCATCATCCGCAACCTTCAGATCAAGGCCCATCGCCTGGAGCATCCGTTCGGTGTGATCCCGTGACGCGATCTTACCCGTCAGCGTCAACGGCCCCGTACCACCGAGGGCCGCGAGCAGCAGCGCCGACTTGACCTGCGCCGAAGCGACGGGGAGGGCATAGGTACCCCCTTGCAGATCACCGCCACGAACCACAAGCGGAGCCCGATCACCGTCAAGGCGCCCATCAATCGTCACCCCGAGCTCGCGCAGCGGGCTCACGATGCGGCGCTGAGGGCGCGAACGCAGCGAGGCATCGCCGGTCAGCACCGCAAAGAGCGGCATCCCGGCCAGCAAACCCGTCAGCAAGCGCAGCGTCGTCCCCGAATTGCCACAATCGAGCACATCACCTGGCTCACGCAACCCTTGGAGGCCCACCCCGCGCACAAAGACATCGCTCTCATTACGGTGGACATCGACCCCGAGGGCCTGCATGCACCTAATCGTCGCCAGGCAATCGGCCCCCGCCAGGAAATTAGTGATGCGCGCATCGCCATTGGCAACGGCATTGAAGAGCACCGCACGATGCGAAATCGACTTATCACCAGGCACATGCACAATCCCGCGCAGGCTGGCCGGAGCGCTCAAGGTAAGTGCTGACATAGAACCTATGGTACTGATGGGCAATTATGCCTCGGGCGTTGTCACAAGTTTGTAGCCAAACCCACGCTGGGTCACCAGATAGCGCGGATGCGCGGGATCGGGCTCGATCCGCTGGCGCAACCGATAGACCAGCGCATCAATCGCATTGTAGTCAAAGACTTCATAATCCCAGACCTGGCGGGCGATCTCGTCTTTGCTGATCACCTGGCCCGTGCGTTGATAGAGCAACTCGAGCAACTGGAACTCTTTCACAGTCAACTGGGGTTGCACCAACTGGCCCTTCACAAAGACCTCTTTGGTGCGACTATCAACGCGCACCTCTTCGCGCGCGGCACGCAGCAACTCGGGCGGGACAACCCCTTTGACCGTGGCTTCGGGGTCGTGAAAAACAATCATCGTATCCGCAATAAAGATCTGATCTTGATTGTGTAGATGGACAAGACCTTCGATGCGTTCTTGATTCACAAAGGTACCATTGGTACTCTCAAGATCGCGGAGCAGAAAGGCATCCTCGGTCTGCTCAAGACGAGCGTGTCGTCGCGAGGCGAGAGGATGATCGATCACAATATCATTGGCCCCATCACGCCCGATCGTCAACTGTTCGCGATCCCAATCGAGTTCACGATAGTGACCATCCTGACGCTTGATGATCAATTTTGGCGCAGGCGCAGCGACCATGCCTGGGTTCCTCTGTACAACTTTGAAACCAAAGGTGCGATGTGGTACAATCGCTCTAATATGCCTGATTATACCATCAGGCTGGTAAAAATACCACACTATCTGTTGAGCACCATCCTGTGCAGAGTGTCACCGGTCTGATCGGGCGCCGTCTAGGGCGCTACGAGATCCGCGCCGAATTGGGTCGCGGCGGCATGGCCCGGGTCTATCTGGCCCTGGACACGCAGCTGCAGCGCCAGGTTGCGCTGAAGGTTCTGGCGGCCCAATTAAGCCTCGATACCGAGTTTGTGCGTCGCTTCGAGCGTGAGGCTACGACGGCGGCGAGTCTCCGCCACCCTGCGATTGTGACCATCTATGATGTGGGCGAAGAAGACGGCCTGCATTATATTGCGATGGAGTATATCAACGGGCAGAGTCTGGCTGCGGTGCTCCAGGAGCGTACCCGGCTTGACGCGGGTTATGCGGTGAGTCTGCTTGAACCCGTCGCCCGGGCGCTCGATTATGCGCATGCACAGGGCGCGGTGCATCGTGATATCAAGCCGCACAATATTCTGGTTGACCGGGAAGGCCGAGTCTTGCTGGCCGATTTTGGCATTGCGCAGACGAGCGAGGCCGATGGCGAGCGCCTGACGCGCACGGGGATCTTTATGGGCACCCCCGAGTATTTGTCGCCTGAACAGGCTGAGGCCCGCCGGGTCGATGGCCGCAGCGATCTTTATGCGCTGGGGGTGGTGGCCTATGAGGTGCTGACGGGGCGGGTGCCCTTTGCGGGTTCACCTCCGCAATTGATTGTCGCCCATGCCCAACTGCCGGCCCCGCCCCCCTCAAGCGTTGCCGCGCACCTGCCTGGTGAGTTTGATGCGATCATGGCTCGCGCCCTCGCCAAACCGCCCGAGGCGCGTTATCCATCAGGGCGCGAACTGGTTGAGGCGCTTCGGTCGGTGCTCGTCTATTACGGTATCCCGCTCGCCACCCGGGCGCAACTAGCCGATCTCGCGTATCCCATCGGGAGTACGCCCGAACCGCCGCAACTCGACGTGCTTCCCCCGCCCGCAGCCTATGTGCGGCCACCCGCACCCGGTGCGCCGCCAGCGGTAGCGCCACCTCCTCGGGCCGAAACGCCACCCTTGCCACAGCAACCCGCCAGCAGTGCTGGTCAACCAACCGACCGCGCCGAAGCGGCCCCACCGGGCCTCCGGGTGCCTCCGCGCACCTCGGCACGCCCACCGCTGCCGCGCGCCGGGCGAATGCGTGCGCCCGAAGCCGAGGGTACGCGTTCGGGGGTGCTGCCGATGACCGTCATCGGCGCGCTCCTTGTGCTCGGAACGATCCTGGTGATCATGGCTGCCGCCCGGGGTTTTGCCGGGGATGGGCGCCCGCCCCTCTTTCCATCGCCAACCGCCACCGCCACCATCGCGCCAACCGAGCCCCCGGCGGCAACCGCGCCGCCCCTGACAGGCAGTGCCATCCCAGTGAGCACACCGACCGCCACCGAGGCCCCACCGCCGACGGCAACACCGCTTCCCGTGCGAACCGCAACGCCGGTACCACCACCACCAGTGCGCTCGCCGACCCCGGCACCGCCAACCATCGAGCCAACGGTGACCCCACCGCCGACGGCCACGCCGACAGTGCCCCCCACCGCCACGCCGACAGTGCCCCCCACTGCCACGCCGACGCCAACCGATTCACCTACGCCAACCGAGTCGCCGACACCCTCGGTGACACCAACGCCAACGGCGGCGTCGCCCACGCCCACGCCGACCCCGTCGCCCACGCCGTCGCCGTCGCCCACGCCGACGGCGGCGTCACCCACGCCGACCCCGTCGCCCACGCCGACCACGGCGTCGCCCACGCCAACCGCGGCTGACACAGTGACAGATACACCGACGCCATCAGCGTCTCCAACGGAAGCGCCGAATCCTACCGAGGGGCTTGTGCCAACCGGAGGGCCGACGGCAACATTTATCTTGACAGTGACCCCAACCGAGGATCCGTTGCTTGCCGAAACACCAACCACCGAGGTGGTGCCTGAAGTGACGGTTTTGCCAGACCCGTAGAAGCCATGCAGATTGCCTTTTTATTTATTGCTCATATGCCCTACGTGCGCCATGCCGGGCCTCAGCCAGAGGGTGAGGATGCCTTGCATGCAATGATCGCGCAGAGCCTCTTGCCGTTGGTCGAGATGCTGGTGGAACTGCATAGTAACAGATTACCGATCCAGGTCGGCCTAGCCTGTTCGCCGCTTTTGCTCGAACAACTTGCCGATCCGCTGGTACAGAAACATTTTGTGCTCTGGATGGAGAAGGTGATTGCACAACGCGAGGCGAGTCTGGCTGAGGCCGAGGCGCGGGGTGACACGCATGCCGCCTACCTTGAGCGTTTTTATGTCGAGTGGATCGAGCAACGGCTCAGCGCGTTTACCGAGCGGTTCAACCGGCACTTGCCTGCGTGGCTGCGTGAACTGACGGTAGCGCGGGTGATCGAACCGCTGGCATGTCCGGCAAGTTACGCCTACCTGCCGCTGCTGGGGCGTGAAGAGTCGGTGCATGCGCAGATCGAGTGTGGCATGCTGCATACGACCCGTCATCTTGGGCGGCTCGACGGGCTCTGGCTACCGGGATGCAGCTGGCGTCCGGGGCTTGAAGGCATGATGGCCGAGATCGGGTTACGGTATGTGGTGGCCGACCACAGCAGCCTGGTAGCGCAGCAGTCGTCTGCGCCAATCAACGTGATCCCGGGGCGCGTGGCGGCGCTCTTTCCTGACGAAGAGCTCGCCCGCCATATCTGGTCCGAAGATCTGGGCTACCCAGGCGATCCGCTCTACCGTGACCCCGACGATCCTTCGGGGTACCACGCACGCAGCGGGGCGCTCTACGATCCTTACCACGCCCTGAGGCGCGCCCAGAACCACGCGGTTCATTTTACCCAGTTGCTTGTCGCCGAAGAGGCCCGCGCCGGAGCCGACGATTTGCGGCTCATCCTGCTCGATGCCGGCCAACTCGGCACCCGCTGGGTCGAAGGCCCAACCTGGCTCCAGGCAATGTTGATGCTCAGCACCACGCACGGAAGCCTGCACCTAACCACACCGGGCGCATATGTGCGCAACCACCGCCCACGGGTTCAGGGGTTGCTCAAAGAGGGTTCTTGGGCTGCGGGGGTTCACGGCGCGTGGCAAGGTGGGGTCGCCGAGGTCTACTGGCAAGAGATCCATCGGGCTGAAGCGGCGATGGTCGAACTGGCGCTGGCCTTCCCCGATGCAGTCGCCGAGCACGAACGCCTGTTGAACCAGGCGGCACGCGAACTCTTTCTCGCGCAGACGAGCGACTGGCCGGCGCTTTTGAGTGCCGGCACAGGCGAAGAGGGATGGGCGGCCCGCTGGCGGACCTATCTCCAGCGCTTCGGCCAGCTTGCCGAACTCGCCCGGCACCGTCACCTCCACGAAGCCGATCTCGCGCTGCTCGACCAACTCGAAGAAGAAGACGGGCTCTTCGCGAGCCTCAACTACCGCATCTTTGCGCCGACGTCGTAATTAGGTTGCTGTGCGCAGCATGACTATCCGTGGATCGACCTTGTCACCCTGCGTACCCCATGGCCCACGGGCCAGTGACGCCGCGAGCAACAGGGTGAGCGCCGGTCAGACCTCACCGGTCTTGATGAGGGCGTCCCAAGGCCGACGCGACGAGACCTGTGAGGTCTCGCCTTGTTTTGCCGTGCCGATCAAGGATTGCAAGGAAGAGACCTCACAGGTCTTCTCGCCCGATGAGGTCTCGTTCAAGACCTGTGAGGTCTCGCCTTGTCTTGCCGTGCCGATCAAGGATTGCAAGGAAGAGACCTCACAGGTCTTCTCGCCCGATGAGGTCGCGTCCAGACCTGTGAGGTCTCGCCTTGTCTCGCCGTGCCGATCAAGGATTGCAAGGAAAAGACCTCACAGGTCTTCTCGCCCGATGAGGTCGCGTTCAAGACCTGTGAGGTCTCGCCTTGTCTTGCCGTGCCGATCAAGGATTGCAAGGAAGAGACCTCACAGGTCTTCC
>NZ_RYFF01000017.1:0-16537 GCF_004138165.1 Candidatus Chloroploca sp. Khr17 | reverse complement strand
AAGTCTCGTTCAAGACCTGTGAGGTCTCGCCTTGTCTTGCCGTGCCGATCAAGGATTGCAAGGAAGAGACCTCACAGGTCTTCTAGCCCCGATGAGGTCGCGTCCAGACCTGTGAGGTCTGGCCTTGTCTCGCCGTGCCGATCAAGGATTGCAAGGAAAAGACCTCACAGGTCTTCTCGCCCGATGAGGTCTCGTTCAGACCTGTGAGGTCTCGCCTTGTCTTGCCTTGCCGATCAAGGATTGCAAAGAAAAGACCTCACAGGTCTTCTCGCCCGATGAGGTCTCGTTCAAGACCTGTGAGGTCTCGCCTTGTTTTGCCTTGCCGATCAAGGATTGCAAAGAAAAGACCTCACAGGTCTTCTCGCCCGATGAGGTCTCGTTCAGACCTGTGAGGTCTCGCCTTGTCTTGCCGTGCCGATCAAGGATCACCGCACGGTGACGGACGAGATCATGCGCCTGGTAGCAGGTGGAGCAGACCTTCAACTCGCGAGCGGAGTTCGTCGCGGGCGGTGCGAAAGGCGCGGCGCTGCTCATCGGGCGTGCCGGGAACCAGCACGGGATCGGTGATGCTCCAGTGGATCTGGCGCACCGCTTCGCCCCAGCGCACACAGTGCTCGCGGGCAATGTCGCAGACGGTGACGATCAGGTTGGGTTGCAGGTCGGCCAGGCTATCGAGGTGTTTGGCCGTCTGGTAGCCGATGTCGAGGCCAACCTCGTGCATGACTTCAACGGTCAGCGGGTGGAGGCGCGTCGGCTGGGTGCCGGCACTCCGTACCGTGATGCGCCCATGACTCAGATGGCGCATCCACGCTTCCGCCATTTGTGAGCGGGCGCTATTGGCCGTGCAAAAGAAGAAGACGGTCGCAGGGGCAAGGTTCGTCACCACTTCGTGCTGCGGGACATAGAGCAGTTTTCCGATCTGGGCATAGATTGTCTTGAGCGCCTCAAGATCGAGCCCATAGTAAGTGGCGCGCCCGTCGGCGTCGCTACGATGGGTCACGACGAGGCCACCCTGGCGGAGCACCCCCAGATGGTAGGAGACGAGATTCTGTGAGAGGCCAAGCTGACTCACGAGTTCGCCGACCTGGTAATCGCCCTGGCGCAACAAGACCAAGAGACGCCAGCGCGTCTCGTCGGCGAGCAAACGTAGTGGTTCGGGGACGGCAGACGACATACGATGCCTCACACAATACGATAGACTCTTTGACGCAAAGGCGCAGAGGCGCAAAGGTTTGTTTGATTTTTACGTCTTTGTGCCCTTGCGCCTTTGCGTCAGAAATCGTTGGCTTGATCTTTGCGTCCTTGCGTCTTTGCGTCAAAAAAAAACCGCCTATTTATAGCGTGCGGCGATCTCAAACGGCGAGACGCCCGCGACATACTCGATCCAGAGGCCCAGGTCACGCACGAGTTGCGGGATGGCCCCGTTGGCCTGAAAGCGTCGCGCGGAGGTGACGACCCGGGCCGGCAGGACGACGACGGAGGTGCGCTCACGGGCGCGTTCAAAGAGCCGGACGTCTTCAAAGAGCGGCCAGGCAGGGAAGCCGCCCAGAGCCTCAAAGAAGGTGCGGCGGATGACGATGCCCTGGTCGCCATAGCTCGTCAGGCGGGTATCGTACCACATACACTTGGCTGCTAGATCAAGCACCCAGTCATCAACATCAAAACTGAGCCGAAATTTGGCGATCTGCACGCGCGGGGCGCTAAACCAGGTCTCGAGCAACCCGATGACATCGTCGGGCAGCCGCGTATCGGCATGGAGAAAGATCAGGATCGCGCCATGCGCCGCAGCGGCACCGGCGTTGCACTGCGGCCCACGACCGCGCGGGGCTGCGACAACGGTTGCCCCAGCAGCCTCGGCGACGGCAACGGTGCGATCCTGGCTCCCGCCATCGGCCACGATGACCTCAACCTGGGGGCCAAGGCCAACGGCAGCCTGCACCGCCTCGGCAATGATCAACTCTTCGTTGAGCGTGGGGATGATAATAGTGTATTTTTTCATATGTTTTAGAATTTTGCTTGTGGTGGCGAAAACGGCCAGCGAAGCTGGCCGTTTTCGCCACCACAAGCAAGGGTTTTGAGGGCGACAGCCCTCCCTTTCTCCTGGTTGCAGGCAGCCGCCATGGGCGGTTGCCTGCAACCAAATTTATACTTTTGTAATGTTGGCAAGCCTACTATGGTGATATACTATGGGGTGATATCTTGCGATCAAGGGAAAAATTACCCGATGTGTTTTGGGTATCCGGCCCTCATATACGACCTGGTTCTAGTATGGTAACACACGTATGGTAGGCTAAGATAACTGGTTTGTTGTCAATGGCTCGATTATAACGACTTTTTGTGTCCGTGTTGAACAAAAAGACTCCGCGCCTGAGAAAGCGTTGGCGTCGGTACACGTAAACATCACTGCTCCGCATTTTCAAAGACGTGCTGTCACTCCAAGCGGGTTAAATCTGGGTTAAGGGGCGGGGTTATGGGCATCCCTGGTTTGGGAGGTGGATGCCCGTTCGCTTCACCGGATTGAACAACTCAGCGCGGAGCTAAGCATGGACATTTCTTCTTCCCCGCCCCGGCGTCGCTTGCGTCACAGGCTTTCCGTTGGCCTACGGTTTTTGCTTGTTGTCCTGCTTACCTTCAGTTCTGTCACCTCGGTCTTTGCCTCGGGGGCGAGCCTGAGTATCAGTCTGCGCACCGATTTTCCGGTGGTCAACAGCGGTGATTGGGCCGTCATCAACCTCGCTTACAGTTGTTCGGCAATCACGAATACCCCCTGTGAAGATGTTACGGTGAGCCTGCCGCTGCCGCCTGAACTGGCGCGTGGGGCCAATGATGTGCAACTCTTCGCGGGTGAAAATTATACGAGTGTCTACGACCCCGCTACCTCTACGGTCAACTGGGTCTTTACCAGCCAGATTGAGGCCGGTGATGCGGGGACGCTCCGCGTGGGGGTGCGCTTCCCCAACGGCTCAACGCCCGATGGCACCATCGCGACGCTGCGCGCCGAGATGCGCTCTTCAACGACGGCCCCTAAGCTCTCCAATTTCTTGTCGCTTATGGCGCGGGCCGAGCCTAGCGCAACCGCGACCAAGCGCTTCATTGCGGGTGGTGCGCCCGGTGTCCCCACAACCTACGAGTTGCAGGTCTGCATGCCCAATAATACGTCAGGTCTGCTCAACCTGACCAATGTCCTCATTACCGATACCCTGCCGATCAGCGCAACCTTTGTCAGTGCCACGGATGGTGGTACGCATAGCAATGGGGTTGTGACCTGGCCGGCCGCCGCGCTGAGTGTGCCGAGCCCGTTGTGTGCGACGCGCAGGGTTGTTGTTCAATTTGATGAGACTGTACCCATCGGGACGCTGCTGCGCAATGAGCTTGAGGTAAGCGCTCAGGCTGGGGGCACAACGCTGCTGCTGAGTGATGCGGATGCGCGGCTGTTGCAACCGCCGACGCCGGGCTACACCTTTAGCAAGAGTGGGCCAGACACAGCCCTGGTTGGTGACAACATCACCTATAGCTTCACGACGCGCAATACAGGCACCACCGCCCTCAATGATGTGCAGATTACCGACCCAATCCCCGCTGAACTGCGCGTCAATCGGATCACCGCCGGTGGGCACAATGTCACACCGGCAAGTTCAGTGCGCCTGGAACTGGACTATACCACCAATCTTACCCCGACCTTCCGCACGATCCCAGGTGGGCCGTTCAACAGCACCGCCACGATTGAGGTTGCCACCCTCGCGCTAGAGGGTGGAGAATATATCACCTCACTCCGCTGGCGTTACCTTGACCCATTGCCCTTTGGCTTTCAGTCCACGGCCCATAGCTTCCGTGCGACGGTGACAAGCGCCCCGATCAATTCGATTGTGGTCAACCGGGCGACCAGTACATATACCTACAATGGTGTCACCGCGACACGGACAAGTGAAAAGCGCACACGGATTATCGAACCTGGGGCACGGGTCACCGTCAACAAAGCGGTGAGTCCAGCGATTGTCTTTGCCGGTGGTACGGTGACCTATACGGTGACGCTGAATAATACCGGTGTTGGGGGGGCAACCACGTCGCTCACCAACCCCGTGCTGGCGGATCTCCTGGTCAATAGCCTGAGTTATATTCCCGATAGCACGACGGTGACGACCGGTGGTGTACCGGCCCCAACCACAGAAGTCATTGCCAACTATAACGGCACCGGGCGGACGCTGCTGCGCTGGAGTTGGAGCGGGTATAGCCTGCCGGCTGGAGCATCGATCACGCTACGTTTCAGTGCGCAGATCAAACCTTCGACCCAGAGCGGGACGATCAACAATACCGCTGCCCTCGCGAGCTTTGCCAACCCACCGGGCGAGGTCTTCCTGAACAATTGCAATAGCCAGGCAGCCGACAGCAATGACCTCGATAGCGACGGCATCACCAGTGAACTGATCTGTAGTTCATCAATCAGCAGTGTGACCCTTGCGGAAGCGGCGAATACGAGTTCGCTCAAGCTTGTCAAGGGGCAACTTGACAGCAATTGGAGCCGCGATCCCATCAATGGGCACACAACCCCTGGGGGGCAGGATGACTATCAACTCGTCATTACCAATACCAACAGCGTAGCGCTGACTGGCCTCGTCCTGATCGACATTATGTCACACGTAGGTGATGTTGGTGTCGTGCGCTACAATGTCGAGCGTGAAACCGAGTGGCAGCCCTACCTGATTGGCCCGATCAGTGTGCCTGCCGAGGCAACGGTCTACTACAGTACGGCGAAGAACCCCTGCCGTAATCCCGAGCTTGGTCTGACAGATGACGAAGGCGAACCGATTGACTCACCCGGTTGTGTTGATCCCGCATGGTCAACGGCGCTGCCGGAAGATATCACCACCGTCAATTCGTTCAAAATTGATTTTGGCGATCTGATCCTCTATCCGCAAGATACGGTGCGGGTGGCCTGGCCGATGCGGGCACCATTTATTGAGAATCTTGTTCCTCCCGCTGAGCCCGAAATCGCCTGGAACAGCTTTGGCTACCGTGCCCGCGACTTGAGTGGCAACTACCTGCTGGCCGCCGAGCCGCCCCGCGTTGGCATTCAGCGCACCGAGATCAAGCCGCTGGCGTATGGCAACTATGTCTGGCACGACCTCAACGAGAACGGTATCCAGGACGAAGACGAACCCGGAGTCAACGGCGCACGCATCGCATTCTACGAAGATGACGATGGCTTCCCTGGGCCGAGTGCCGGTGACCGTTTCGTTGCCTTCACGCTCTCGGGGCCTGATGATGCGGGCACCCCTGGCTATTACCTCTTCTCGGATCCGACGCGCATCCAAGATGGCGATTACTATATTCGCGTGACCCCACCTCCGGGGTATCGTCTGACGGATCTAAATCAGGGGGAAGATCGCGACGTTGACTCGGATGTTGATCCGGTTACGCTCCAGAGCATCACAACTACGCTTGAATTGAACGAGATTGATCTCTCGTGGGACATCGGTCTGATTCGGCAGACGGCTGTTGGCAACTATGTCTGGATCGACCGCAATGGCGATGGCCTCCAGAATGAGCCCGTCAGCGATGGGATGAATGGGATCACGGTGCGGTTGCTGGATGGTGTTGGCGCAGTGCTGACCACCGCCGTAACAGCGGATGATCCGGCTGGCTCGCCGGGCTATTATCTCTTCAGTGACTTGATCTCGAGTACCTACCAGATCGAGTTTGTGCTGCCAGCCCATGGCGGCTTTACCTTTACCGACGTCCTTACAAGCAATGATACGCTCAACTCCGATGCTGACCCCGTCACCGGGCGCACCGAGGTCTTCACGCTGACCGAGAATCAGCTCGACCTGACCCGCGACGCGGGTCTGCTGCTCACGTCTGGCAATCTGAGCCTGGGCGATCGGGTCTGGCGCGATCTTGACAACGATGGGTGGTACGAACCACTGGCTGGTGAAGTCGGTATCAATGAGGTACGGCTGAGCCTCTATCGGGACTTCAATACAAATGGCACGCCTGATCCTGGGGAGTATGTCGGCGGCACCTCGACACGAACCTTCTTGAGCGTGCCGGGGTACTATCAGTTCAACAACCTTGCTGCGGGCACCTACATCGTTGTGATTGACGACGATAATTTTAATGCCGGCGAAGCCCTCTTCGGCCTGCGGCCCAGCGATGGCAATGCCCCTGTTCCCGATCCTGATGACAATGTCAACCACGACAATAACGGGGAACGCTTTGCTGGTGTCGTGCGCTCGGGGCCGATCACGCTCTCGGTTGGCGGCGAGCCAACGAACGATGGTGACGGCAACAACGGCAATCAGACGCTCGATTTTGGCTTTGTGAGCGGGGCCGCCCTGGGCGATCGCGTCTGGTTTGACACCAACGGCAACGGTCTCCAGGATGACGACGACGACGAACCTGGGATGGCCGGGGTCACGGTCGAACTCCTCGATGGGACTGGCACGGCGATCCTCACGACGACCACCGATATCAATGGGCGCTACGGCTTTAGTCAGTTGATCTCTGGCACGTACCAGCTGCGCTTCAGCCCGCCGATTAGCCATACCTTTACGATTACCAATAGTGAGAATCCGACGCTTGACAGTGATGTGGTTGAACCGGCCACGGGGCTTACCAGGATCTTCACGCTCACCGAAGGAACAACCGATCTGACCTGGGATGCCGGCCTGGTAGCCCAGCGAGCGAGCCTCGGCGACCGGGTCTGGGACGACCTCAACCGCGATGGCATCCAGGATACCGCAGAGATTACCGGCGTCACAGGCGTCGAGGTGCGGCTCTACCAACCCGGCCCCGATGGGCGGGCGGGCACCAGTGATGACGAACTCGTTATCACGACGACGACAGATGTTACCGGCAGCTACACCTTCACCGAGCTCATCCCAGGGGCCTATTTTGTTCATTTCTTCAGCATACCAACGGGCTATGCGGTCAGCCCGAATGATCGGGGGGGCGACAATAGCCGCGACAGCGATGCTGACCAGGTGACGCGGCGCACCGCGATCACGACGCTCAGCCCCGGTGAAAATGACCCCAGTTGGGACATGGGCCTCTACACCTTTGCCAGCCTTGGCGACCGGGTGTGGAATGATGCCAACAATAACGGTATTCAGGATACGGGCGAAGGGGGCGTCAATAATGTCACCGTCCGGCTCTACCAGCCTGACAGTGGCGTTGCCATCGCAAGTACAACCACAAATAGCAGTGGCATCTACAACTTCACCAACCTCATCCCCGGCGACTACTACCTCGAGTTTGTGCTGCCCAGCGGCTACCGTGCGAGCCCGCAGAATCAGGGTGCTGACGATACACTTGACTCTGACGCGAGTCCAACGACGTACCAGACGGAGGTGACCACCCTTGAGCCTGGTGAAAATGATCCCAGCTGGGACTTCGGCATCTTCCGCACGGCCAGCCTTGGTGATCGGGCCTGGCTTGATCTCAATGCTGACGGCATCCAGGATGCGAGTGAGGCGAGTGGCGTGCCTGGGGTACAGGTGGTGCTCTATGATAGCGACGGCAACGAACTCAACACAACCGTCACCGACGCCAGTGGCAACTACAGCTTTGGTGGGCTCATTCCGGGCGACTATGCGCTACGTTTTATCATCCCTGACAGCTACCTGCTCAGTCCACAGGATGCCGCAGGCAGTACTGACGCAACTGACTCGGACGTTATCTCGACCACGCTGCGTACCATCACCACCACGCTCGTTGCCGGAGAGAACGATACCAGTTGGGACATCGGCCTCTACCAGCCTTCCAGCCTTGGCGACCGGGTCTGGCACGACCTGAATAGCAATGGCGGGCAGGATAGTGGCGAGTCAGGGATCGCCGGGATCGAAGTGAGCCTCTACCGGCCTGGTGCCGATGAGGTTATTGGCGGGGGCGACGATAGCCTGGTCGTCACGACGACAACCGACGCCGATGGCTTGTACCTCTTTGACAATCTGGCCCCTGGGCTCTATTTCATTGCATTTGGGGCCACCCCTGGCTACAGCCAACTCAGCCCACAGAACGCCGCAGGCATTACGACCACGCTCGACAGCGATGTTGATGCCAATCGGCGCACCCCTGTGATCAACCTCGGATCGAGCACGATCGACCTGAGTTACGACATGGGTGTCTTCAACCTCGCCAGCCTCGGCGATCGTGTCTGGTTCGACGAAGATATCAACGGTATCCAGAATGCAGGCGAAACCGGGGTTGCGGGGATTACCGTTACCCTCTTTAGCGGGGCCGGGCTTGCGCTGATCACGACGACGACCGATCTCAATGGCATCTACACCTTTACCGACCTGATGCCTGGCGATTACTACGTCGTGTTCAGTGGTCTCCCGGCCAATCGCTCATTCACCCGACGCGATCAGGGCACCGACGATACGGTCGACAGCGACGTGAACCCGCTCAGTGGCGTAAGTACGCTTGTCCGTCTGGGGTCAGGTGATAACAACCGCGACCTTGACGCCGGTATCTACGAGAGCATCCGGATCGGCAACCGGGTCTGGCACGATCTGAATGCCAACGGCATCCAGGACACCAACGAAATTACCGGTGTGCTTGGGGTGCGCGTCGAGTTGTTTGATGACGACGATAACCTGATTGACGTTACCTACACTGATCGTGATCCAACGATCCCAGGAAATCAAGACGGTCTCTACTGGTTTGGGGATAGCTTCCCACTGCTGCTTGGCACCTACCGGATTCTTTTCACCGAGATCCCGACGGGGTATCAGCGCAGCCCTCAGAGCGAGGGTACTGACCGAACGCTTGATAGCGATGCCAACGACGAGTTCGCGATCGTCGGGATCACACCCGTCTCGGGCGATAACCCCGACTATGATCTTGGCCTCTACCAGTTTGCCAGCCTCGGCAATTTTGTCTGGGAAGACCTGAATGCCAACGGGATTCAGGATCCAGGTGAACCCGGCATCAGTGGCATCACCGTCACGTTGAATGGCGTTACCGGTTTCGGTAGCGCGGTCATCAGCACAACAACGACCGACGCCAGTGGCATCTATACCTTCACCAATCTGATCCCCGGCACCTATAGTGTTACCGTCACCGCGCCAACAGGCTATCGCTTCACCGGCCAGGATCGCGGGGCTAGCGATGGGCTCGACAGTGATGCCGATCCTGTCACCGGCGTGATGACGAACACCATCCTCACCTCGGGCGAGAACGACCTCACCTGGGATGCCGGGCTCTACCGGCCCGCCAGCCTCGGGAACTTTGTCTGGCACGATCGCAACGGCAATGGTTTGCAGGATCTCGGCGAACCGGGCCTTGGTGGGATCACGGTTGGCCTGACTGGCGTCGATGGCCTTGGTAACGCCGTGGTCAGCACAACGACGACGGCGACCGGCTCCTACACCTTCACCGATCTCGTCCCAGGCACGTACACCGTCACCGTCACGGCGACTGAGCCGTATACCTTTACCTACGCGAATATTCTGAACACCGAGGTTAGTACGGCCACCGACGTGATCGACTCCGACGCCAACCGGCTCACCGGTGTGATGGCGAGTACCGTGCTCACCTCGGGTGAAGAAGACCTGACGTGGGATGCGGGCCTGGTAGAACGCGCCAGCCTGGGCGACCGGGTGTGGCACGACATCAATGCCAATGGCATCCAGGATGGGGGCGAGATCGGCATCCCCGGTGCGACGGTCACGTTGACGATCTACGGGCGCAACCGCAGCTACGATGTCAGTGACACAACCATCGTTACGACGACCGATGCCAACGGCATCTACACCTTCACCGACCTGCTGCCAGGCGTCTATCGCGTCACCGTTACGCGACCAGCGGGCTACGACCGCTTTAGTCCACAGAACGTCGGCGGCGATACGCTCGATAGCGATGTGAGTGTGCTGACTGGCGCCACCGCCGACATCAACCTGGCCTCGGGGGTCGATGACCCGACCTGGGACGCCGGGCTCTATCGGCTGGGCACCATCGGCGACCGGGTCTGGGATGATACCAACGGGAACGGCGTGCAAGACGCGGGCGAGTTGGGCGTACCAAACGTCACGCTCAATCTCACCGGTGTGAACGGTGCGGGGATCACGGTCAATGCGACAACGCAGACCAACGCGACCGGGATCTACACCTTTACGGATCTTGTCCCGGGCACCTACACCGTGACCGTCACCGCCCCCGGCGGGTACCGCATCACCGCGCAGAACGAGGGTGGCGATGATGAAAACGACAGCGACGCGCATCCAACCACCGGCGTGATGGCGAGCACCGTCATCACCTCGGGGCAGGTTGACCGCACCTGGGACGCGGGGCTCTATCGGCCAGCCAGCCTTGGCAATTTTGTCTGGGAAGACATGAATGCCAATGGCATCCAGGAGGGTGGCGAAGTGGGGATTGGGAATGTGGTGATCACGTTGACCGGCACAACCGGCGCAGGCGTGGTGCTGGCCCCGATCACGACGACGACCAACGCCAGCGGGATCTACAGCTATACCAACCTTGCCCCGGGCACCTACACGGTCAGCGTCACCGCGCCAGCGACCTACTTCTTCAGCCCACAGGGGCGCGGTACGGCAGCAACCGACAGCGACGCCAACGGGACCGGCATCATGGCGAGCACCGTCATCACCTCGGGCGAGAACGACCTCACCTGGGACGCGGGGCTCTATCGGTTGGCGAGCATTGGGAACTTCGTGTGGGAAGACCTCAACGGCAATGGCGTGCAAGACGATGGTGCTGCCAGCGGGCTGGCCGGGGTCACGGTTGGCCTGGTGGGGGTGACCGGCCCTGGTGATAGTGTCAGTCTGACGATCAACACGGGTGGGACTGGCTCCTACACCTTCACCGATCTTGTGCCAGGGTTCTACACCGTCACCGTCACGGCGACCGATCCGTATACCTTTACCTACGCGAATATTCTGAATACCGAGATCAGCACGGCGACTGATCTGCTCGACTCCGACGCCAACCAGTCCACCGGCGTGATGGCGAGTACCGAACTGACCTCAAATGAGCAAGACCTGACCTGGGATGCGGGCCTGGTAATTCCGGTGAGCCTCGGCGATCTGGTGTGGGAGGATCTGAATGGCGACGGCGTGCAAGACGCGGGTGAGCCGGGCTTTGGCGGCATCACGGTGACGTTGCGAGGAGCCGGGCGCGACCGTACCTTTAACACTGGCGATGATACCATCAGCACGACGACCACCACCACCACACTCGCGATCAGTGGCACCTACAGCTTCACCGGGCTCCAACCGGGGCTCTACCAGGTCACCTTTACGCGGCCCGCTGGCTACGCCTTTACGCGGGGCGATGTGGTCACAACCACCGATGCGCTCGACAGTGACGTGCCAACCGGTGTACCGGCAACGGCGACAACGATTCCGATCACGCTCCTTTCGGATCAAGACGACCTCACCTGGGACGCCGGGCTCTACCAGTTGCTCTCGCTCGGCAACCGGGTCTGGGAAGATCTGAATAATGATGGTCAGATTGACGCCGGTGAGCCGGGGCTCGACGGGTTGACGGTGCGGCTCTACGCAGGCAACGGCACCACGTTGATCAGCACGACGACCACGAGCAACGGGGGCTACTATCTCTTCAGTGGCCTCGAACAGGGCGACTATCTGGTTGAAGTGGTACCCGGCGCGGGCTATATCTCGAGCAGCGGCACCAACGGCAGCCCGACCGGCCCGTACGAGCCGGCCCCCGACGCCGACACTGATCCGACCGATAGCGACGACAACGGCACCCAGGGTACCGGTGTCGTACGCAGCAATGTGATCAGCCTGACCCCCGGCAGCGAGCCACTCGACGAGAGCGACCCGCTGGTTGGGCTCAGCGACCCGGCCCGCAACGAAAACAGCAACCTGGCCCTCGACTTCGGTCTCTATCGCCCGGCCCGCCTGGGTGACCTGGTCTGGCTCGACCGCGACGCCGACGGCCTCCAGGATGGCGGCGACGAGACCGGCATCGCTGGCGTGACCGTCACGCTCTTTAGCGGCGGAAGCCCGGTGCTGACCACGACCACCACGAGTACCGGAACCTACAGCTTTACCTATTTGGCCTCGGGCGTCTATACGATCAACTTTAGCCTGCCACCCGACTATCTGCGCAGCCCGACCAACGCAACGGGCGCACTGACCGCGACGAACGACTCAGACGCTGCCCTCCTGACTGGTAATACCACGTTGATCACAGTGACGCCAGGGCTTGATGACACAAGGTGGGACGCCGGGTTCTACCAGTACAATGTCAACCTGGGCAACCGCATCTGGGATGACCTGAATAATAACGGACAGATTGACGCTGGCGAACCGGGGCTTGCCGGGGTGACGGTAGTGTTGAGCGGCACCACCGGGTTTGGGACGAGCGTGCTGCTGACGACCACGACCAGCATCACTGGAAGTTACAACTTCACCAACCTTGATCCGGGTACCTACGTCATTGGACTACCGGCGAGCAACTTTACCACTGGCGTGCTCTCGGCGACCGCAACGCTGCCGGCGTACCGCAGCAGCACGGGCACCAATGCCCGCGCCACTGGTGCTTACGAGCCAGCGCCTGACCCCGATAATAATACCAATAACGACGACAATGGCACCACCACCGCCGATGGCGACGTGCGCTCCTTGCCGATCACCTTGCGCACCCATGACGAACCGACCGACGATGGTGACGGTAGCGATGGCAACCTGACGGTTGACTTCGGCCTCTTCCGCCCACTCACTCTGGGCAATCAGGTCTGGAACGACCTCGACAACGACGGTACCTTCGACGCTGGCGAGCCAGGGATCAGCGGGGTGACGGTCGAACTGCGCAACAGCGCCAACACCACGACGATCAGCACGACGACGACCAGCGCGACGGGCACCTACACCTTTACCAACCTGGTTGCTGGCGACTATCTCGTACGCATCCCGAGCAGCAACTTTGGCACGAGCGGCGCGCTGCGCTTCTTCCGCAGCAGCGACGACGGTGATGCGACCGATAGCGCAGACGACCCAGATAACGATGTCAATAACGACGACAATGGCGTTGGGCCAACAGGCGGCGTTGTCGCGGACAATGTTGACAGCGGCGTGATCACGCTCAGCGTCGGTGATGAGCCCGGGCCCGACAACAACAACACCAACCTCACGCTCGACTTCGGCTTCTACAGCCTGAGCCTGGGCAACCTGGTCTTTGAAGACCTGAATAACAATGGGCTCTTTGACGAGGCCACCGAGAGCGGCGTTGACGGTGTAAGCGTCGCTCTGCTCTACGACGCCAACGGCGACGCCACCATCGCCGGCGCCGAAACGACGCCGATTGCGACGACAACCACAAGCAATGGCGGACACTACTTCTTCGGTGCGCTGCGTGACGGCGGCAACTACGCGGTGCAGTTCACCCTCCCGGCGAACTACGTCTCGAGCACCGGCGGCAACGGTCTGGTTGTTGGGCCTTACGAGCCAGCCCCCGACCCCGACGATGCACCGGCTGACAACGACGACAACGGCACCTTTGCCAGTGGCAGCCTGGTACGCACCGCCGTCTTTACAATAACGTCCGAAGGCGAACCAACCGGCGAGACTGACACCAGCCTACCAACCGGCATCACCAATCCGGCAGCCGACAATAGCAGCAACCTCACGCTTGACTTTGGCATCTTCAACGATGCCCGCCTGGGCGATCGGGTCTGGCTCGATGTGGATGGCGATGGCATCCAGGATGCTGGTGAAACCAGTGGCATCGCCGGCGTCACCGTGACGATCTACAGTGCCGTCACCAACGAGCCGCTCGACAGTGATCTGGCGACTGGCGGCATTCAGCCCTTGACGACCACCACCGATGTCAACGGCATCTACACCTTCACCCGGCTCATCTCGGGCACCTACTACCTCGTCTTTGGCAACATCCCGTTTGAATATGCTATCAGCCCGCCGAATCAGGAGGCCAACGACGCGAACGACTCCGACGTCAACCCGGTGAATCTGCAAACTACTACGATCACCCTGACTGACAACACCGATCTCACCTGGGATCTCGGGCTCTATCCGCGGCTTACCATTGGCAACCTGGTCTGGTACGACAGCAACGATAACGGGTTGGCTGACCCCGGCGAGCCTGGGATCGAATACGTCACCGTTGAACTCTACCGCGACACGAACAACAACAACACCTACGATGTCCTGACCGACACGCTCGTCACCAGAACCTCAACAAAGGAAGAGGGCAACTACAGATTCATCCTGCTCGAACAGGGGTCGTATCTCGTGGTCATCCCGGCCAGCGTATTCGCTAGCGGAGAACCACTCTACCTGCACCGCAGCAGCACCGGCAGCAACGGCGCGGCGACGGGAACGTACGAGCCAGCGCTGCTTGATCCAGATAACAATCTTGACAACGACGATAACGGCACCGGCCTCCCTGGCGAAGCCGTCGTCAGCCTGGCGATCACGGTCAACCCCTCGTTTGAGCCAATCAATGACGGGGACGCCGATCCTAACACCAACATGACGCTCGACTTCGGCTTCTTTGAACCGCTCAGCCTGGGCAACCAGGTCTGGGACGATGTCAATAACAATGGGTTGTTTGATGCGAGTGAAGAAGCAGGCATCGCAGGCGTCGTTGTTGAACTCTATCTCGACAGTGCGACCAATCCTGGCGTTGCCGACCCGAGCGAATTTGTGGTTTCGACCACAACGAATGCCACGGGCATCTACAGCTTCAGCGACCTGATCGAGGGCGACTATATCGTACGGCTACCAGCGCGCAACTTCAGTGCAGGCGGCGCACTCGCTGCCAGCGGCGGACTGGCGGCCTATGTTTCCAGCAGCGGCACCAATGGCAGCGCCACTGGCCCTTATGAAGGTGCCTTGACACCCGACGCCGATACAACCGTCGTTGATGGCGATGACAACGGCACAACCGACGCCAACGGCCATGTCAATAGCCTGCCGATCACAATGAGCCGGGGCACTGAGCCACTGGTTGGCGTTGACGGCGACGGCACCAACGGCAATCAGACGCTCGACTTCGGCCTCTATCGCCCGGCGCGCCTGGGCGACCTGGTCTGGCACGACCTCAACGCCAACGGCCTCCAGGATGGCGGCGACGAAATTGGCATTGCCGGCGTAACCGTGACGCTCTATCTCGACGACGACGGAACACCCGGGCCAAGCTTGAGTGATACCGAGGTGTTCAGCACCACCACCGCTGCCAACGGCACCTACAGCTTTACCTACCTCATCTCGGGCACCTACTACCTGCGCTTTGCACAACCCGACGGCTATACCGAAATAAGCATTGTCAACCGTGGCAGCGACGACACCATTGACAACGACGCCGACCCGACCACCCGCCTGACCGCACTGATCCCCCTCACGGCTGGGCAAAGCGATCAGACGTGGGACATGGGTGCCTACAACCTCGCCACCCTCGGCGACCGGGTCTGGTTGGATCGCAACGGCAATGGCCTGCAAGACGTGGGCGAAGATGGCGTCGCAGCCATCTCAGTCGGCTTGACCGGGGTTGACGGCACCGGTGCGCCGGTGATCAGCACGACGACCACCAACGCGACGGGCATCTACAGCTTCACCAATCTCGTCCCGGGCGTCTACACCGTCACCGTTACGGCGACTGATCCGTATACCTTTACGCACGCGAATATTCTCAACACCGAGATCACCACCGCGACCGACGCGATCGACTCCGACGCGAACCGGCTCACCGGCGTGATGACGAGTACCGTGCTCACCTCGGGTGAGGAAGACTTGACCTGGGACGCGGGCCTCGTGGAACCGGTCAGCCTCGGCAATCTCGTCTGGCACGACGTTGATGCGGACGGCCTCCAGGACGCCAGCGAACCAGGCATCGCGGGCGTGACCGTCACCCTCACCGGGGCCGGGCGCGACCGCACCTTTGGCAATGGTGACGATACCACGCTGATCACCACCACCACGGCGACGGGCTTCTACACCTTCACCGACCTGCTGCCCGGGTTCTATCGCGTCACCGTGACCCGACCTGATGGCTACGACCGCTTTAGTGTACAGAATGCCGGCAGCGACGATGCGCTCGATAGCGACGTGACCGCCGGGGCCGGGGCGACCAGCACCACCGCCGACATCACGCTGGTTAGCGGGGACGACGACTTCACCTGGGACGCCGGGCTCTATCGGCTGGGCACCCTCGGCGACCGGGTCTGGGACGACCTGAATGGGAACGGTATCCAGGACGCGAGCGAGCCAGGCGTATCGAACGTCACGCTCGGTCTCACCGGCGTCACGGGAGCGGGCGATCTGGTCGATCGCACGACCACGACCGACGCCAGCGGGATCTACACCTTTACGAACCTTGTCCCGGGCACCTACACCGTCACCGTGACCGCCCCCGTCGAGTACCGCATCACCGCGCAGAACCAGGGTGGCAACGACGCGACTGACTCGGATGCCAATCCCACCACCGGCGTGATGGCGAGCACCGTCATCACCTCAGGCGAGCTTGACGACACCTGGGACGCGGGGCTCTATCGGCCCGCGAGCATCGGCAATCTCGTCTGGGACGATACCAACGC
>NZ_RYFF01000082.1 GCF_004138165.1 Candidatus Chloroploca sp. Khr17 | reverse complement strand
GGTGATCGCAGGCCAGCCGATCAGCGAGGCCGTGATCGTACCTTCAGGGTGGTGTTCAATCAAGACATACATCGTCACCGGGGTGGACCTTTCGTTCATCGTCATCTGCTTAGTTGCAGCATATTTGTTCTTATAGTACTATATGCCTCACTGGCATGCCTGCCAGAGACACGCTTGCGACGTTGGAATCGAGAATATCATGAGCACCATCGAACCCATGCACGACACGGCGCTGCTGGGCGAGCTGAAACAGCGCATCCGTGCGGCTCAATATGAGGCGCTGCGGGAGGGGGTGTAGTTGTGCGTACTGGTGGAACGAGCACCCTCCCCTCCCCTACCCATAAGATCCCCACCACAATCCCCATCCCGTACCTGTTCAGACTTGGGGTAACGTGCCACCCTGGGAGCGCGGGCGAGCCGCCCGCATCCAGACCAGAGCGGGCGAGCCGCCCGCGCTCCCAGGAGACGTGTGAACAGTTACCCCATCCCCTCCTCTTGAATAGAACATTCGGAAGAGGAGACACACGGCGTTCCTGGGCAAGCTCTTTGGTGCGCCGCCGGAGCCGAGCCTCGAGTTCATCACGGCGCTGGCGGGCCTGGGCCGAGTTCAGCCGCGGTGTTTTCCCTGCCTCTTCCTGAAGTTGGAGCTCGACGGCACCCTGATCCCAGTAGATGATCTCCTTGGTCAGGCGCTCCTGGACGGCCATCAGCGTCTTGGTGACCAACTCCTCTTTCCGACGGCGCACTTCGTCGAAGTGGCGCGGCACCAACTCACTGATCGCATAGCGCAGCGCCTCGTGTTCATAGGAAGGAGGAGATAGGAGATAGGAAATAGGTGATCTTGCCGGCCGTCCCTCACTATTTTCTATTTCCTCTCCCCTATTTTCTAACAACTCGCGTTCTTCTTCGCTCAAGGGCCGGTAATCCAGGTAGGGCGCGGAGCCGGCAGTAGCGGGTGAGCCGCCCGCGCTCGCGGCGCTCGCGGCGCTCCCGCGGATTTCGACAAACTGCAGCTGACGCGAAACGACCCGGCGCTGGCCACTGCGATCGGTGCGGGCATCCTGGATGGCGTACTCAATTCAGGGCTGCTGCAAAGTCCCAAGAGGGTTAGATAGTGTCCGCAGGTGACGTTGCAATAGCCGTCGCCCACACAGTTGTGCCTGAAAGCTGTATACTCGAAGATGAAACGAGCGATCTCGGCGATATGCGGCGAAGGAGTAAAGGCAATGCGATCTCTTAGCAAGCTGTTCCAGTATAATCAGGTATGGGCGGATTCAATCTCAGCCCGCGACCCGGCGTTTTTCGCGAAGCTTGCGCAGCAGCAGGCCCCCAACTATGTCTGGATCGGCTGCTCAGACAGCCGCGTCCCCGCTAATGAGATTGTTGGCTTGATGCCCGGCGAGCTCTTTGTTCACCGTAATGTTGCCAATCTGGTCATCCACACCGATCTGAACTGCCTGTCGGTGCTCCAGTATGCGGTTGAGGTCCTGCGCGTCGAGCACGTGATCATCTGTGGGCACTACGGCTGCGGCGGCGTTCGTGCGGCCCTGAGCAACAAACGGCTTGGCCTGATCGACAACTGGCTCCGCCATGTCCAGGATGTGATGAAGAAGCACGCGCCGCTGCTAGAGAGCCTGCCGAGCGATCAGCAGCGCCTGGATAAGCTCTGTGAGCTCAACGTTATCGAGCAGGTCTCGAACGTAGCACAAACCACGGTGATCCAGAGCGCGTGGGATCGCGGGCAAGACCTCGAGATCCACGGCTGGATTTACCGCATTTCCGACGGTTTGCTGCACGACCTGGAGGTATGCGCGAAGAGCCGGCAGGAGTTGGACGAGAATTATGTGCGTGCCTGCTCGCGCTACGGCCTGTTGGGTTAGTTCACAGGCAGCTTTGAGGAGGACGTTTGGGCTGCCCCGCTTGATGGAGCGTCCGCGCCGCCACTGTAGAGGGGTGAGCAGGGCCAAGCATCGCCGTGTAAACGAGCAGCGCTCGGTTGAGGTACGCACGCGCCTGCAGTTGATCGCCCAGCGCGGCACTGAGTTGGCCCATGCGCAGCAGGCTGCGCGCCGTGTAGGGGTGGTGCTCGCCCAGGCGGGCCAGGTGACGGCGCAGCGCTTCGGCGAGCATGGGCCGGGCCTGTCGCGGGCGTCCGGCGGTCAGGTGGAGCATCCCCAGGTGCCCCAGGGTGTTGGCCGTATCGTGGTGCATCTCGCCCAGGATGCGCCGGCGGATCGCCAAGGCCTCGCGCAAAGAGGATCGGGCCGCGTCCGCTTCGCCAAGCGTCTGGTGCATGAGCCCGAGCCGATTGAGACCGCGCGCCACATGGCGGTGCTCAGCGCCCAGCAGGCGGCGGTGGATCGCCAGGGCCTCTTCCAGCATCCGGCGTGCATCCGCGAAAGCGCCGGTCTCCAACGCCAGCATGCCGACATTGCTGAGCGTACACGCCGTGATCGGGTGCTCGCGCCCGATGGCGAGGTCGAAGAGGCGCAGCGTCGCCTCGAGCTCGACCATCGCCTGCGCAAGGCGACCCTGGTAGTGGTAGACCCGCCCGATATGGTTGCGCGTGACGCCGATGAAGGTGTTCGCAGGGCCATAGACCTCCTCGCGGATCGCGAGCGCCCGGTGGAGGTGGACGAGCGCCGCTTCATATGCACCACGAGTCCGGTAGAGATAGCCCAGATTATTGATCGCCATCGCCTGGCGCGAACGGATTGGCTGCGCCTGAGCTTCCCAGATCGCCACGGTCCGCTCGGCGTAGGGCAGCGCGGCATCCAGTTCACCCATTGCGTTGAGCAGTAAGCCAAGGTTATTGTGCAGCTCTGCGGCAGCGGGACTGTCGTCGCCAAAGAGACGTGCCCGAATGGCCAGCGCCTGCTCGTAGTGGCTGCGAGCGGCCGGATAGTCGCACAGGGCGTGGGTGATCTCGCCGGCGTGCAGGAAGCTGGTGGCCGTTTCCCGGTGATCAGGGCCGAGGGAGTGTAACCGGATCGCCAGCCCGCGCTCGTGATACGGGCGTGCGCCGGAATAGTCGCCCAGCCAGTCGAGCAACTCGCCGGCGTAGTGCAGGTTCTCGGCGAGCCGCGTATCGTCCGCGCCAAACAGCCGCTCGCGCAATTCGAGCGAGCGCTGGTTGTAGGCGGTTGCTTCTTCGTAGTATTCAACCTCGCCCAGGTGCCGGCTGAGTTCGTAGCTCAGGTCGGCGGCGATCGCATCACCGCACTGCAGCGCCCCATCGGTAACGGCGCGCAGGTGGGGCTGGAGACGCAGCAGGGCCGGCTCGTCGAGAGCCGCGTTGAGCGCGCGGGCGTGCGCCAGCAAGGCCGTCTCAACTGCCTGACGCGCCTCGGCGGCGCCGTCCTGGCGGCGCAAAAAGGCCGCCACCAGGCGGTGCAGGCGGATCGTGGCGTCAACATGTGCGGCGCCGGGCAGCAGCAGGCCGGTGTCGGCCAGGCGCTGGAGCACAGCAGTCACCGGCGCCGGCGCCGCAGGGAGCGTCGCTTGCAGCAGCTCGACCGCGATCGGTTCGCCAGGCGCGAACCAGGCCGCGCGCAGCACCAGCTGGTACGCGATCCGGTCAAGCGGGTCGATCGGATCCAGCCGGGCCAGGCTCAGGGCGAAGGTCTGCTCGAGGTGGTTGAGGTGGCCGGTCGGCGCGGGCAGCGGGCGGCCGCGCGGCCCCTTGCCGGCCAGCGAGGGGTGGCCGATTGCATCGGCGCCGGTTGCGACCAGGGCCGCGCGCAGTTCGGCGAGGTAGCCGGCCGGGGTGAGTGCGTCGACGCCGCGGGCCAGGTAGCTGCCGGCCAGGTGCAACGCCAGCGGCAGGTCGTCGAGCTCGGCGGCGATCGCGACCAATTCTTCGTCGCGGAGTTGGGAAGTTGGGCAGTAACAACGTAACAACTGCATGCTTTCGGCGCGTCCGAGCAACCCGAGTTGCAGGGTGGCGAGGCCCAACCCGGCCTCCCATCCGGTGTGACGGCTAGTGATCAGCATACGACACCCACCATGGCGGGGCAGCCAGCGGCTCAGCAGATCGGCGTGCTCGCAGTTGTCAACGATCACCAACCGGGGCACCTCAGCGTGCCATGCAGCCTGCACCAAGCGCACCTGTTCATCAAGACTGAGTTGGGCAAAGTCTGGGCGCAGGCCCAGGCCTCTGCTGCCGCCGCACGCCGCAATGGCGGCTGGCACCGCCCCCGGGTCAGCGAAACTCAGCCAGAAGACCCCACCGGCAAAAAAGCGCCCAAAACGATGCGCAAACTCGATCGCCAGTTGGGTCTTGCCCATGCCCCCTGGCCCGACCAACGCGGTGGGTGGCACCTGCGTCACCGCCACCGCGTTGCCACCTTGACCGCCAGTTTCACCGCCTATCTGCTGGTGTTTTTGCGTGGGTGGCACCTGCGTCACCGCCACCGCGTTGCCACCCTTGAGGTGCGCCGCGAGGGCAAACAGCTCGGCGGTGCGACCGACGAAGTGTGGATTGGGCGGGAAAGGCAGCACCGAGCCAGGGGGCAGCAACGCAGGGCGCGGCAGACGGCCAGCGGTCGGCATCTGGGCGAGAGAAGGGAAGACCGAGCGCGTTGACATGTGATCCGCTTGTAGCGGCATACAAACCGTGTTCGCAGCCTTCAGATAACGCCAATCGGCCTCCTCAAGCGGCTCCCAGCCCCACGCTTGCACCAGCACATCCCAGATCGCCGCCAGCGTTGCGTGATCATCAGCCAGCCGCAGCGTCTGAGCGAGATAGCCCAGAAACGGCACGCGCAGCGTCGCACGGGGCACGGCCTCACCGCGCTCCCAGGCCCCAGCCGACTCATAGGCCCGATTCCCGTTCAGGCTACAAGCCCGGGCCATCTCGGCCAGGGTAACCTTGGCTGCTTTACGCAGGCGGGTCAGGATCGCGAGTTGGTGACGATCAGGCATGGCTGACCTCTCACAGAGCGTAACTCGCTGCCACAAACACCAATAAAATGCAGGACGTGAATGGATCGACGGAGCCACCGTTTCAGAGGCCAGATGGCAAGGGTGAGGCGTCGCGACCAACAAGGTTGCGCCTTGGCCTGAACAGGAACAGACCCTGAAGCCCCGGGGCTCAGGTGCGGAATGTTGTCACAGACTCGACAATCGTGAAGGAACGATCACAAAAAATACGGAGTTTACGGGGTGACAGATGAACGGTGACCATGCGAAAATGGACATACCCTAAACGAAAAACAGCTCACATCTCACCACCACCAGGGCAACGATTGTTCGTCTTATTTTTTGTGTCATTGCGCACAAAGAAATGTCTATGCAGCAAGCCAATTCACTTTGGCGCATACGGGATCGTTCTCGCATCATTATAGCAGACCGAATAACGTATGTCTTGAAGAGCGAGGTATGCTATGCGAATGACTGCCCATCGTCCATTGCTAATGGTTGCGCTCACCATCCTTCTGTTGGCCTTCGGTACCATGTTCAGTGCCCAGGCACGACCGCAAGCTACCGAGCTTGCCGCGAGCATCCCCACAGTCGAGAGCGACCACCCCTACGAGAATAACACCGACACATTCTGGACGATCCCCAACACAGGCGGGGAGAACGCAGCGCGCCTCCACTTTAGCCGGATCGAGCTTGAAGAGGGGATTGACCAGATCTTCATCTATGACGCAAATGACACCCTGATCCAGGAGATCAGCACCAGTGCGCCTGACGGGTTGTGGAGTGACCCGGTGCCCGGTGCATCGATCAAGGTAGTGCTGACGAGCGACGGCTCGGGGCGCTTCTGGGGCTTCGCGATCGACCAGCTCGAGCCGGTTAACTACCCGACCATTCACTACAGCCCGCACCCCTACCCCAACAACGCCAAACTGGAGCGCACCTTCGTCAACGACGCCGCCAACCCGGCGGGCACCCGCGTGCGCTTCGACCGCATCGACCTCGAAGACGGCGTAGACTACATCGTGATCTACGACCTGGACAACACCCCCTACCAATGGATTACCGGCAGCCACCCCACCGGCCTGACCAGCAACGCCGTGCCAGGCGCAGGGATCAAGGTGCAACTGATCAGCGACGGCTCGGGCCGTGCCTGGGGCTACAACCTGGTCGCCGTGGAGAGTGGCACTCCGACCGCGCCGGAGGATCCGCCGCAGCGGGGGCCAACCTTGGCGGAGTCGAATCACCCGTATGTTACAAATTATACGAACACCTGGTTGATAACAAACCCTGACTCTAACGCTCCATCAAGCAAAATCCATTTCAGCCGAATTGAAGTTGGTGGAGGCGATAAGCTAGAGGTACTGGATGCGAATGATACGGTCATCCAGACCTTCGGTGAACGCACCATCCTTGCTGATGTCTGGTCAGACTATGTGCCTGGTCGGATTGTTAAAGTGCGACTCACTACCACCTGGTATGAAGACTGGTGGGGTTTCCGCGCTGATGCGATTGTTACATCTGTCAACAATCCTGGTTTGGTACAATCTAACCATCCTTACGTAACAAACTTTAGTAGGACGTGGACCATAACGAACCCTGACTCTAACGCTCCATCAAGCAAAATTCATTTCAGCCGAATTGAAATTGGTGGAGGCGATAAGCTAGAGATACTGGATGCGAATGATACGGTCATCCAGACCTTCGGTGAACGCACCATCCTTGCTGATGTCTGGTCAGACTATGTGCCTGGTCGGATTGTTAAAGTGCGACTCACTACCACCTGGTACGAAGACTGGTGGGGCTTCCGGGTTGATAAAATTGTTAATTCAGTTAGTAATCCTGGCCTGGCACAATCTGATCATCCTTACATTACAAATATCACGAGGGTCTGGACAATAACCAATCCAAATGTAAATGCGTCGCAGAGTCGAGTGCATTTCAGCCGAATTGAAGTTGGTGGAGGCGATAAGCTAGAGGTACTGGATGCGAATGATACGGTCATCCAGACCTTCGGTGAGCGCACCACCCTTGCTGATGTCTGGTCAGACTATGTGCCTGGTCGGATTATTAAAGTGCGAATCACAACCTCCTGGTACGAAGATTGGTGGGGCTTCCGCGTCGACGCAATCGAACCCTCCTCGGCAGATCCGGTGCCACCGGCGGGGATCAGCGGGGTCTACGTACAGATCAATGCGCCGGGCGATGTCTACCTGAACGGCAAGAAGCTCTTTCGGGTCACGGCGGCGGGCGAGTACCGCATCCCCTTGGCGGCGGCGGCCGACGTAGCCATCCGTGACGCGACGCTCGCGGCGGTAGCGCCGGGGCTCTACAGCATCCGCATTGAGCATGCCACCTCGGAGCAGACGATCGAGGTGCGTGTGGAGGCAACCGGCGGGATCGAGATTGTGTATTTGCCGATGGTGCGACGGTGAAAAGTAATGCTATGCGCCATGGTCTAGCCGTCGCTATGGGTCTGCTTGCAGTCGTGCTTCTAGTCGGCCTGCAAGCCTATGCCCAGATGCCGCCAGGCACAATTCTCAACTCGGGAGGAAGCGTCGTCATCCCGCAGAGCAGCGCGCCGGTCTTGGGATGACCGGCAGCGTGATGACGGCGCGTTGTACGACCCGAGCGGTCGGCTGATCGCCTATTACATTGATGCCGGACAAGTCGTACCGTGAGCGGTAGGGTGATCAAGACGGCTTAGCTTCTTCGATCACTTCCCAGAGGACCAGGAGGCCACAATGCCCCACTATGCTCAACGACGCACCAGTATACAACTGCTTATGATCCTGGTGCTGATCATGCCGCTGGCACTGCTGCCGGCCAGTCCAGTCGCCGGCACACCAACAGTTGCCAATGAGGTGAACTGGCAGTCGATCGGGCCGTGGGGTGGCCGCGTGGATGCGGTAGCCTTCTCTCCCAATTATGCGAATGATCAAACGCTTTTTGCCGCTACAGGTAGTGGGCTCTATCGGTCGCAGGATGGGGCGCAGAGTTGGGATCTAGCGGGTCTCGCTAATGAACCAGTGTTTGCGGGCCTTGGCATAAATGACGTGGCCGTCTCGCCAGCCTATGCGACCGACCGTACACTCCTTGTTGGGATGTGGCAACAAGGTGTATTTCGTTCCCTTGATGGAAGTGCAACCTGGAAACGTGTTAGTGACGCTTTCAACGTAGCAGCATTGGCCTTTTCACCGAACTTTGCAGCTGATCAGACAGCAGTATTTGTGGGTAGCGATGGAGTGTTCCGGAGTACAAATGGTGCAAGTAGTTGGAGTCGCGTCACAACAGGGCTTGCCGATTGTGTGTATCGGGATGTGGTCATTTCACCCAATTTCGCCAATGATGGCAGCATGTTTGTTGCTTGCGGTAAGATATACCGTTCAACTAATCGAGGAACCAGTTGGTCGGCACTGAGTTTTGATCAAGACCTCGGCGCTTTCTCGCTTGCTATCTCCCCGGCTTTTGCTACGGATCAAACCCTTTTTGCCGCCGGTTCAGGTAGCGGGCCATATCGGTCAACTGATGGTGGCAGAACCTGGGAAGTAATCCAAAATGGCCTTTCGGGAAGTCGAGCGGACAACATTGCCATCTCACCCAACTTTTCCGTTGATCGTACTCTCCTTGTTGCCGCAAATGGTAAGCTTTTTCGTAGTCGCAACGCAGGCAATTCCTGGCAACCGCTTGAGTTATCTATCGGTAATATCGATGATGGTGAAGGCCAGGCTGCCTTTGCTCCCAACTACGCTACTTCGCCAGTGATTGTGGCGGCGTCTCGCAACGCAAATGGAATAATCCTCTCAAATGATAACGGTGACACATGGGTTCCAAGCAATCAGGGTCTCGCCGCCCTCGGCATCCATGCACTGGCGGCATCACCAGATTTTACCAATGATGGAATTATGCTCGCCGGCGCGGGCATCAATCTCTATCGAACCAATGACCGCGGCGTCAGTTGGCAACAGGTACTGCAAGGCTTTGTCTTCGGGTACAACTCACTTGCATTCTCACCCGATTTTGCCAATGATCGCACGGTGTATGCAACGAGCTCGGGATTGCTCCGATCTAGCGATGGTGGTCTGACGTGGCAAGGCGTTGATACACCGCCCTTCCCGAATTCAGCGGGAACTGCGGGTCGAGTAGAACCATCAACGACTTTTGCCAGTGCGGTCAACTGGGTGGTTCTATCACCTGGCTACCGACAAGATCGAACTATCTATGTGAGCGTCAGTGACTACGTTGGTAACCAGAGTGGGGTGTACGTCTCAAATAATGCCGGAGGGAATTGGCGTCGCCTGACCACAGACACCCGGGTGAAAAACGCCAGCATACTGGCCGTCTCTCCTACGTACACCGCAGATAACACCCTGCTTGCAGGCGTATGGGGCGAAGGTATTTATCGTTTGACGAATGGTGGTGGTGGGTGGGCGAGAGTGCAAGGATTCCCGGATGGTTTCACCGATGGTTCAGTTGGCGTGTTGGTGTTTTCGCCCGATTTTGCCAATGACCAGACCGCGTTTGCTGCTCTAGGTGATAGTATTTATCGTTCGACGAACGGTGGGCTAACGTGGGATCCCGTCACCACCGGCCCGGCTTATGCCAATGCAATTGCCTTCTCGCCAAACTACGCGAGCGACCGCACGGTCTATCTCGGCACCTCCGGGCTTGTAGTGGCAAGCGGTGATATATACCGTTCCGTCGATAAAGGCGAGACGTGGACACCCTTCGCACCTGCACTCGATCGTGGGCGTATTCGTACGCTGGCAACTGTTGGAAGCGAACCACAGCTTTTTGCCGGGACGGATAGTGGGGCGTATAGGCTTTCCGAAACACCCGCGCAAGCGTCAAGCGTTTCAGGCACAATCCGCAACCAACGAGGTGAACTTCTCAATGATGTGGAGGTGACCATCACGCCGGTCGATCAGCGCGAAGAGCCTCGTGTGCTTAGAACCGTAGACGGTGTTTATGGCGTCACTAATCTGATAGCCGGCAAGGCCTACATCGTCCGACCACGACAGGCTGATTATTACTTCGATCCGCCCTCTGGAGTGATTGCTTCCGCTAACGGACAGATCACCTTCGATTTTACCGGCACCATTGGGCACCGCCCGCTCATCTTCTTGCACGGAGTGCTTGGGAGTTCACTAGATATTTATTCAACGAATGGACTGCGAATTACAGAAGTGTTTCCTTCTCGTATACAACCATTTACGGCAAATGATTTAGCACTTGATCTTAATAGTAATTCGCTTAGAAATATCAAGGCTAACGCTCCAATCTGGAATGTACTTGGACGCGACGTATATGGCGATATGATATCAATGCTTACCAATGGCGCTAATGGTTTTGTGGAGTACAAAATTGATGGCGATCCGGCACGGCGCACGCTTGCAGGATGCCAGTATGAAGAACAGCGCAACAATAACCCGACCTTATTCGTGTTCGCTTATGACTGGCGGCTAAGTAACGAGGTTAATGCATCCCGCTTGGATGAGTATGTGCAGTGTATTCGCAAGTTCTACGGTGCGTCGGCGCGTGTGAACTTGCTGACCCATAGTATGGGCGGACTTGTAGCGCGCCGATTTATCATCGAACATCCCGATGCCGTAGATCAGGTAATGAATGTTGCCCCCCCCTTTGTTGGCGCCCCACAGGCGATTAGCTCCATTCTCTTCGGTGAGTTGCTGTGGTGGGGAGGAATTGGTGCAACTACATATAAGGATCTTGTTGAGAACTTCCCTGGTTCCCACGAATTGCTTCCTAGTCGTGCTTACTTTGAATTGAATGAATTCGTGTTTAATGAGACGGAATGGGATGCGAACGAGAATGGACGTTATGATGGCTGGTATACTTATGGACAACTAGTCAATATGTTCAGTGTGCAAAAAGACCGTAGTCTTCCAGGTGCGAATAATGTTATTTTTCACAATTATCGCGGCGGCCCGTTGAATCTGTCGCAGGATGTGTGGAGTGACGAGCTTACCGGGATTGAGTATATCCACGTAGCCGGACTTCAAAGCCGTGACTCGACGCCGGGTAGCTATCAGGCTGCATTCAATGGTGTCTGCGCAACCTCACTGCTTGACGGCACCAAAACGTGCGTAGGTTTCCCAGATCTTCAGGCGACGTATACAAGTGGAGATGGTACTGTCCCGATTGTCAGTGCGTTGCGTTCAAATGGTGTGAAAGATCTGAATGCGCCAGCTGCTACCACTATTGTGTGTACGCCCAGAGCTGGATGGTTCGGCAGAGATGACAATGATTGGGTGAAACATGCCTTCCTCATGCACAACACCGATATTCAGGCGATAGCCGCCGCGTTTTTTCGCGGTCGTGAACTCCCACTTGAGGGAAACTGCCAGAAGTTTCGGCGTGGTGAAGCGGCTCCTCCACCGTTAGCAGTTGAAAATGCTTCCGCTCCTGCATTTTATCTACGGCTGACCAATACTGAAGCTGTGACTATCAGCAATAATTTTGGTGAAACGATAACTTTTGGCGATGAACCTTCAGGCTATATGAGTGGCGTCGACTCACTGAACCTCGGTTCAATCGTGCAAGAGTTTATCTTAACCCCAGGCCCAACCTATTCAGTGACAGTGCAAATCGGTGATGGCCCAATTGCTCTGGATCTCACCCGTGGAACTGGTGCTTCGCGCGATCTCGCTAGGCGTTATCGCGATCTAGACCTGCCTGCTGGAACGCTTGCGACGCTGGTTATTGACGCTGATGAACCGCTGGATCTTCGTTATGATAGCGTTGGCGACGGTATAGCCGACAAGATCATTGATCCAGCCGCTGATCTCATCGGCTCAGCCGCCGATGATCGCAGTGGACCGGAAATCGCACTGCAAGTAACCGGTCCGCTCAACGCACAGCAGGTGACTCTCACCGCTACCGATGCCGGTTCTGGTGTGAAGCAACTCTACTACTCGCTCAATGGCACGACCTTCGTGCCATATACTGCACCCCTGACGATCAACAGCCTTAAGCATAGTGTCATATACGCCTTTGCCGACGACCAGGCAGCAAACCGTTCCAGCATCATAACTATCACACTATCGCAGTCAGTATATCTGCCGTTGATCCAGCGTTAAGTAAGTTGGAACCGGTCTCAAAAATATCGACGGAGGCGTACCACGATACACTTGAGCAAAGGCTGAGAAGTTGACGGCATATACCCGTAGCGAACAACCAGCCGACGGAAGTGTTGCAGCCAGGCACAGGTGTGCTCGAATTTGCGCCGGTTTGGGACAACCGGCAGCGCGATGACGGGGCACTGTTTGAGCCAAGTGCACGGTTGGCCGCATATGACGAGGTGGCTGTCAGGGCGCCCTGCCCGAAAAACTCTAGGCCGCGTTCAGCACTGTCGCAACGTCAGAGGTAGACAAAGCGCCAGGAGCGATATATGCACCATCGATCATTCAGGATAGCAACCACGGCAAGCCCTGTTCAGCATGATCTGCATCCTCCTCTTACACCCTGGTGCACCACTGGCACAGGGCCGTCTCAGTGACGCTGATCCTTCAGCGTCGCCGAGCAGCGCTCCGAGTGGCGAGATCGTGTATGTTCACGACGGCTACATCTGGCTGATCGACCTTGCCACCAGACAGTCCCGCAAACTGCTCACCGACTCCATCGCCGACCCTGCGTAGTCAGCTTGCAGCCATGCAAATGCAAGGTCGTTCGTTGCTCAGCTTGCACGCCTGATCTTCCTCTAGGAAGTGCCAAGCAGAGCACATCGAACGCCTACGAAGCGCCTCAAAGGGTCGAAACCGGCAGCTCGCCAAGCGTCCGCATCTGATGTCCCCGGCGCTTGAGCAGCGCGTAGGCGTGCGCCTTCCGCACGGCCAGTGCGTCGGCATCCTGTGTGAGGCGGGCGAGCCACGGCTGGTTCTCGGGAGTCAGCGACCCTTGCTCCTTGCGATCCCGGAGGACATCGGAAAGCGCCAGCGCGTCGCGGTTCATCGTGCTGCGCGCGATCGCCCAGAGCGCCTCGTCTGAGCGGTGTGCCATTAGGGCTGTTGCAATGTCCCGGTAGGGTTAAATAGTGTCCGCAGATGACGCAGATGCGGAAGCTGTCATCTGCGTCATCTGCGGACGATCGCGATGACTTTGCAATCGCCCTGCATGCGTGCCCAACTGCGCTATCATTGAACGACGGTCGTATTGAACGGGAGGTTATTCCCATGGGCGAACAGGATCTGCTGCACACGCAGCGTGACGCGATGAGCCAGATTGCCGAGCGCCACGGGGTGACCCGTGTGCGCGTCTTTGGTTCGATGGCGCGTGGCGAAGCAACCCCTGAGAGCGACATCGACTTGCTGGTTGAGACCGGCCCGTCAACGAGTGCCTGGTTCCCCGCCGGACTGATCCTCGATCTTGAGCTCCTCCTCGGGCGACGGGTCGATGTGGTGACCGAGCGGGCACTGCACCCGGCCATCCGCGAGCGCGTGCTTCAGGAAGCGCGTCCGTTCTGAGCGACGATACGATCTACCTGCAGCCTATCCTGGCGTGCATCAGCCGGATTGAGCGCCACGTGGCTATCGTGATTCATCACGATATTCCTCCCCTGAAACAGGCGGTGCATGCGATCCTGGCGGCAGAGTCGTAGCCAGAAAGCGCTCTGTGCGCCGCAAGCCCATCGCTTGGCTGCGGCGCTACGGGTGACGCCGCTGGTGCATCTGGGTGCGATAGTCTGCCGCCGCGATGCGCAGGATCTCGCCGGCGAAGGCGTGCTGATGCATCCGCGAGACGATGCGTTGATCAAGGTGTTCCAGCGCCCGATTGCTCGTGATGATCGTCGGCAATGCCAGGTTGGAGCGGTGATTGACGATCTGGTAGAGCTTCTCGCGCGCCCAGGCCGTGGCACTCTCGGTGCCGAGGTCGTCGAGGACCAACAGCGGCACGGTTCGCACCAACTCGAAGTGCTCGTCGTAGCCGACTTCGCTGGTTGGCCCGTAGGTCGCCCGCAGGTGGTCGAGCAGGTCGGGCACGACAGTGAACAGCACCTGGGTGCCACGTGCGAGCACGGCGTGAGCCGCAGCCGCAGCCAGATGGGTCTTGCCCGCGCCGTACGACCCGAACAGGAGCAACCAGCCCTGCGGCTGCTGGGCAAACTCCCGTGC
>NZ_RYFF01000081.1 GCF_004138165.1 Candidatus Chloroploca sp. Khr17 | reverse complement strand
GCACAAGGGACTTTCACGGTCTTTTTTCGGCACTGGCGTGCCCATGATAGCAGGGTGGCGGTCTGGTGCAACCTCAAAGGGACTTTCGTTGCCCCGCCTGCGCGAATCGGGGCGCGGCGTTTCACACAAGGTCTGACGAGACGCAGGGCGGGCGGCGCACCCGATGCGCCGGTGGGCGCAGCAGCAATGAGACGTGCCGCTTCACCCCAGGCGGGCCAGGTGTGCTGCTGCGCCCCTACACGCATGCGGCAAATGTACGGGCACGGCTTGCCCGTGCCCCTTCGCGCCGCCGTGCCCCTGCGCGCATGCGGCAAATGTACGGGCACGGCTTGCCCGTGCCCCTTCGCGCCGCCGTGCCCCTTCGCGCCGCCGTGCCCCTTCGCGCCACCGCGCCCCTTCGCGTCCCCCGTACGGGCACGGCGCCGCCGTGCCCCTTCGCGCCGCCGTGCCGCGCCACCGCGCCCCTACGTGCCCGATCAAAACCTTTGCGCCTTCGCGCCGTGGCGTCAAAACCTCCGCGCCCCCTAAAAGAAGCCCAGCTCGTCCCGCGCTTCTTCGCTCATCAGCGACGGGTTCCAAAAAGGCGTCCAGACCAGGTTGATCTTGACGTCCTCAAGGTTTTTGTACACGTCCGCCAGCGCCATCACTTCGCGCCGGGCCTGATCAAGAATCTGCGGGCCAGCAGGGCACGCAGGCGTCGTCAGCGTCATGTCAATGTCAACCTTTGCACCTTCCTCAACCACATCAATTCGATACACCAATCCCAGGTTGACAATATCCAGCCCAATCTCCGGGTCAATCACATTCTTCAGCGCAGCCCGCACCATCTCTTCAGAAACCATGCTTGGTACCTCAGGTCTATGCTTTCTAGCTTTCACAAGATAAGGATGAATCTATGATACCATATCCCCGTTAGACAAGGTTTTAGGCGACTTTACCGTTCGGATGCATGCATCGCTTCCTGATGCGCTCGGCTCTTTCCTCTTTTCTATCTTCTAACTCCTTGTCTTAAGCGCACATGCCTCTCGGTAGGAACATAATTCATGCTCGAACTTTTAATTGATAATCCACTCCTCCTTCTCTTTGTCGTGTCGGCAATTGGCTATGTGATCGGACGCATCAAAATTGGTGGCATTAGCCTCGGGGTGGCCGCTGTGCTCTTCGTCGGTCTCGCCTTTGGCGCACTTGACCCCGAACTGCGGCTCCCCGAGATTGTCTATCTCCTGGGCCTTGTGCTCTTCGTCTATACCGTTGGCCTCAGTAGCGGCCCCGGTTTTTTTGCTTCGCTGCAACGCAAGGGCCTGCGTGACAATCTGCTGGTGCTCGGCATCATTCTCTTTGCGACCAGTCTAACCTTGCTCGCCGCCTGGGTGCTCGGCGTCAGTGCGCCCATCGCCGCAGGCATGTTCGCGGGTAGTTTGACCAATACCCCCGCCCTCGCTGGGGTGATCGAGCAACTCAAAACGGGTGCCTTCGGGCCAGTCACCGAAACCCTGCTTGCCGAGCCGGTGGTCGGCTATTCGGTGACCTACCCGATGGGTGTGCTCGGTATGATCCTCGCGATCTATCTCCTCCAGCGCTTCTGGAAGATCAATTATGCAGATGAAGCTCGCACGATGCCAGGGCTCAATATCGGCACCGAACACCTGGTTAGCCGCACGATCCGCGTAACCCGGCCTGAAATAGACGGACGCAATATCGGTGAGTTGCTGCGCAACCAGCGCTGGAATGTTGTCTTTGGAAGAATCCAGCACGATGGGCTCGTCAATATTGTGACCAGCGATGCCTATCTGCACCTCAATGATCTCGTCAGCGTGGTAGGCCAGATCGAAGAGGTTGAACGGGTCGCCACCGGGCTCGGCGAGTTGACCCCCGAGCAACTCGAACTCGACCGCCATACCCTCGATTTCCGCCGTGTTTTTGTCTCCAATCCCGCCGTGCTCGGCAAGCGCTTGCGTGACCTCGATCTCCCCCGTACCCAGGGGGCCATTATTACGCGGGTGCGCCGTGGCGATAGTGATATCCTCCCCCACGGCGACACCATTCTTGAACCAGGCGACCGCGTGCGCGTCGTCACCCGCCGCGAGAATCTTGAGGCGATTAGCAAGTATTTCGGCGACTCGTACCGCCATCTCTCCGAAATTGATGTCGTCTCGCTCGGCCTCGGGCTCGCCCTCGGTCTGCTTGTGGGGATGATCCCCCTCCCCTTGCCCGGCGGGATGCGTTTTTCGCTCGGTTTCGCCGGTGGCCCGCTCATCGTCGCCCTCATTCTCGGCTGGCTCGAACGCACTGGCCCCATTGTCTGGAGCCTTCCGTACAGTGCGAATCTGACCCTGCGCCAACTCGGGCTCACGTTTTTTCTCGCTGGCGTTGGGACACGCTCGGGCTACAGTTTTGTCAGCACCTTCAGCCAGGGCGGCGGGCTCGGCATCTTTATCGCCGGTGCCCTGATCACCGCCGTTGCCGCCTTCGGCCTGCTCATCATCGGCCACAAAATGCTCAAGATTCCGATGGGCATTTGCATCGGGATGCTCGCCGGGCTGCAAACCCAACCTGCCGTGCTCGCCTTTGCCAACGAACAGGCTGGCAACGATTTGCCCAATATTGGCTACGCAACCGTCTACCCAATGGCAACAATTGGCAAAATTATCTGTGCACAAATGTTGCTCGTTCTTGTACAATAGGGGTACGGCTTCGGTCGTCGCTTCCGGGAGGGTCGTGCCTGACCGTGCCTCCATTGCGATCCGGTCTTCCCGGAAGCGTTACGCTGCCTTGCCAAGGTTACCCACCTGAGAGACCAATGCCTAATTCGCACGAAGACCATCAACCACAGGTCGCCAACCTGCATGTCCGCGAGTTCCAACCGCTCCTTGCGCCGCTTGAGTTGAAGGCCAAGTTGCCCCTGCGCCCCGAGGCCGCTCAGACGGTGACCAGGGCGCGTGATGCTCTTCGCGCTATGGTGCGCGGCGATGACCAGCGCTTGCTGGTGGTGATTGGCCCATGCTCGATCCACGATCCCGAGGCCGCCCTCGATTATGCCCGTCGCCTCGCCCGCCTGCACGATCAACTTGGTGATCGGCTGCTGATCATGATGCGTACCTACCTCGAAAAGCCACGCACAACCGTTGGCTGGCGTGGGCTGATCAATGATCCCGGCCTCGATGGTAGCTTTGATATGCAGACTGGCCTCACAACGGCACGCAGCCTGTTGCTCGAAATCAATGCCCTCGGTCTGCCCGTTGCGACCGAAATGCTCGACCCGATCAGCCCCCAGTATCTCGACGACCAGATCAGCCTGGCAACAATCGGTGCCCGCACCACCGAGGCCCAGACCCATCGCGCCCTCGCTAGCGGGGTCTCGATGCCGGTCGGCTTCAAGAATGGTACCGACGGCGGCATTCAAGTCGCTGTCAATGCCTGCGTCGCCGCCGCTGGTTCCCATAGCTTCCTCGGCATCACCGAGGATGGCCGCAGCGCGGTGGTCAAAACCACCGGTAATCCCGATAGCTTTGTCATTCTGCGCGGCGGACGCCACGGCCCCAATTATTACGAAGAATATGTCGTCCAGGCAACCCGCCTGATGCGCGAAGCCAATCTGCAGCCCGCCGTGATGATTGATTGCAGTCACGCCAACGCTGAAAACGATTTTCGGCGTCAAGAGACGGTCTGGTACCGCGTCGTCGAGCAGATCGTCGCTCAACCAACGCCTATCATCGGTCTCATGGTCGAAAGCAACCTCCACGAAGGCAAGCAACCCCTGCTCGCCGACCGTAGTGCCCTTAAATATGGTGTCTCGCTCACCGATGGCTGCATCGGCTGGGAAACCACCGAACGCCTCCTCGTCGAAACCCACCACGCCCTCACCAAACGCTAAACTCATCTCTCTGCGCCTCTGCGCCTCTGCGCCTCTGCGTTAAAACAGGTAACGCAGAGCCGCAGAGGCGCAGAGCCTAGCTTCGCTCCACGCTTGGCATCTCCTCACCTCAATAATGGCGATGCCCAACGATCACAGCCTCTTAATATGCTCTTCATATACTCTTATCAGAATGATAATCTCTGCTCGGCACAATAGGAACGATCTGTCCTGGATTCACCTGTTCTGTTAGTATCCAAGGGGAACCATGAAATCGTTCCGTGCTCTGCCCATGCTGGTTATTCTGGCCCTCCTGGCCGGGATTATGGCCGCCGCCGTACCCGCCACTGCTGCGCTACCACCCCTGAACCAACCCGCAGCTACCGTTGCCGCGCTGCTTCCTGACGCACCCAACCCTACAATCAGTTTGAATCGCATCGGGCGCTATGACACCGGGCTTGGCGCTGGTGCCGCTGAAATTACCGCCTTCGATCCAGCCACGAGCCGCATGTTCGTCATCAACGCCGTCCAGTCTAGCGTTGATATTGTCAGTCTCAGCGACCCGACCACGCCAAGTTTCGTCTCGCGGATTGCGATTGCCCCAACCTATGGGGCGGGCCCCAATAGCGTCGTCGTGCATAACGGTCTGGTCGCCGTTGCCGTCGAGGCGGATCCAAAGACTGATGCTGGCAGTGTCGTCTTTTTTGATACCAATGGCGCCTTTCTCAACCAGGTAACCGCTGGCGCACTGCCCGACATGGTCACCTTTACGCCTGATGGTCGCTATGTGCTGGTCGCCAACGAGGGTGAGCCAAACAGCTACGGCCAACCCGACTCGGTTGACCCCGAGGGTTCCGTCAGCATCATTTGGCTGCCTCCCTCACCGATCACCACGACAACGGTTCTTACCCCAACCAACGCTACCTTCACCAGCTTCAATAGCCAGGTTGATGACCTCCGCGCAAGCGGGGTGCGCATCTTTGGCCCTGGGGCCACGGTTGCGCAGGACCTCGAGCCCGAGTACATCGCTGTCTCGCCCGATTCAACCACGGCCTATGTCTCGCTCCAGGAAAACAATGCTGTCGCTGTGATCGACATTTCAACAGCAACCGTGAGCGCCATTGTGCCCCTGGGCTTCAAGGATCATAGCCTGGCTGGCAATGGCTTCGATGCGAGCGACCGCGATGTTGATGGCACATCCGGTGGTGGCGGCCAGATCAACATCCAGAACTGGCCGGTCTTCGGCATGTATATGCCCGATACCATCGCTGCCTACGAGGTAGATGGTCAACTCTACCTGGTGACAGCCAACGAAGGCGATGCCCGCGACTATACGGGCTTTGCCGAAGAGGTGCGGGTTGGCAGCAATGACTACACGCTGGATCCAACCGTCTTCACTGATACTGCTACGCTGAAACTGAACCAAAACCTTGGTCGTCTGACCGTCACCAACCAGACCGGCGATACCAATGGCGATGGCGCATTCGAGAGCATCTATCTCTTCGGTGCACGTTCATTTACGATCTGGAATGCGACCACCGGCGCGGTTGTCTTTGATAGCGGCGACGAGATGGAACAGCGCACCGCTGTGCTGACCCCCGGGCTCTTCAATGCGAATAACGGTCTGCCAGCCGACTTCGATACACGCAGCGATAATAAAGGCCCCGAACCCGAGTCAGTCGAACTTGGTCAGATCGCCGGGCGTACCTACGCTTTTGTTGGCCTCGAACGCTCTGGCGGCGGGGTTATGGTCTACGATATTACCAACCCGGCTGAGCCAACCTTTGTCCAGTACGCCCTCCCTCCCGGTGATTACACCGGCGACCCCGCGAATGCCGCGCCCGACGATGTCTCGCCGGAAGGCCTGAAGTTTGTCTCAGCTGCCGACAGTCCAACTGGTCAGCCACTGCTGCTGGTTGCGAACGAGGTCAGCGGCACCGTGGCGATCTATGCGATCAGCTTCGAAGCCACGCCTGTCGCCGATCCCGATGGTGCTGGCAGCCTCACGCTCTTGCACAATAACGATGGTGAGTCGTCACTCCTGCCGCAGAACAATACCGTCACTCGCGAAGGTCTGCCCAATGTCAGTCTGCCCGTTGGGGGTGTCGCGGCTTTCCAGAGCGTCTTGCATCGCGAGATCGCCGATGCGAGCATGCGTGGCAACGCTCTGGTCAATGTCTATGCTGGCGATGCCTTCCTGGCAAGCGCGACCCTGGCCTGCTCATTGCCAACCGACGCAACCTCGCCAGTCTTCGATGCCATTGCGCAGCGCCAGATGCCCTATACGGTCCACATTCTGGGTAACCACGAGTTTGACTATACGCCGGTCTTTCTCAAGCGCTTCATTGATGCCTTCCAAGGTACCCAGCCCTTCTTGAGCGCGAACCTTGATTTCAGCGCCCAGACCGAGTTCGCAACACTGGTTGACGCCGATGGCCTGATCGAACAGAACCCTGCCGATGGGCGGGTGCTTGGTCGCTCGATGATCTATACCGACACGCTCACCAATCAGCGCTTTGGCATCGTCGGTGCGATGACCCCGCTGCTGCCTACGATCTCCTCACCCGATCAGGTCGAAGTCACGCCCGATATCCCAGCTACCGCTGCCGCCGTCCAGGCTGAAATCGACCGCTTGCAGGCCGCTGGCCTCAAAAAGATCATCCTGGTCAGTCATATGCAGAGCATTAGCCAGGACCGCGAATTGATCGCTTTGCTCAAGGGCGTGGATATCGCCGTGGCCGGCGGTGGCGATGATCTGCTCACCAATCCTGACATTCCTAATAACATCGAGCTGCTGCCCGGCGACCGCATTCCTTCCGAGAACCCGCCAACCTATCCGTTGATCCAGAAGGATGCCGACGATCGTGATGTCTACCTTGTCACTACGGCAGGCAATTATCGCTATGTCGGGCGACTTGATGTCGAGTTCGACGCCGCAGGCGAAGTGAGCCAGATCATCAGCGAGCAGAGCTACCCACGTCGTGTTGTACCAGCCAGTGCCATCGCCACGCTCCTCGAGGTGGCTGATGTGGTGACGCCCAATTCCGTCCTTGGCAGCACCGTCATTGATCCTGTCAACACCTGCCTTGCCGACTTCGCTACCGATAATATCGCCCGCAGCGAGGTGGCGCTCAGGCTAGCAACGAGTGATGTCCGCTCACGCGAGTCGAACGCTGGCAATCTGATTGCCGACTCTTTCCTCTATGCCTACGAGCAGTATGCGGCGACTAATAGCCTGCCTCCGCGCAGCGAGGAAAATCCAGTGATCGCTATTCAGAACGGTGGTGGCATCCGTCAGACCGCTGGCAATGCCATTCCAGTCGAAGTGCCAGGCACCATTACCCGCAAGAATACGCTCGACATTCTGCCCTTTGCCAACTTCGTCAGCGTGGTGAGCGATGTAACCCCTGCCGAGCTCAAGCTCATCCTTGAGCGCTCAGCAGCCAGCCTGCCCGCCAACGGGGGCCAGTTCATGCAGATCGCGGGCCTGCGTGTCACGTACAGCCCTGCCAACCAGGCTCACGTCGTCACCAGCGCTGGCGAAATTACCACCCCCGGCGCACGCGTTCTCCGCGTTGCGCTAGAAGACGGTCGCCCATTGATTAGCAATGGACAACCGGTCGAGGGGGCGCCCAACGTGCGCATTGTCACCAATAGCTTCACCGCAGGCGGCGGCGACAACTATCCCACCCTCGCTAACAAGCCCAACCAGGTCAATCTGCGCAGCCCCGCCGGCGCTATCTCTTATGAGCAAGCGTTGCTCGAGTACCTCCGCAGCTTCCCAGTTCGCGAAGGTCTGCCCACCATCGAAGCCAGCGATCTACGCTATGCCCCAGAGGGTGAAGGCCGGATCGTCATCCTGAGCAACCGCGCGCTGATCCCAATCGCCATCCGCTAGACGCACCATCAATCAGCCCAAAGACACCCAGAGGGGAGGCCACAACCTGGCCTCCCCTCTGCGCCTCCGCGTCTCTGCGTTAAAACAGGTAACGCAGCAACGTGCGTCCTCACCGCAGCATCAACGGCACAAACACCGTCTGCCGCACCGCAAGGTTCCACGTATAAACATCATCCGTCGGATCACGCTCAGCCGGTACCGTCTCATTGAAGCTGGCACGAATCTGATAGCCCGCCCGCGCCTCTGGCCTCAATTCCAGCGCCAGGCGCGTTATCGCAAATGGCTCCAGCGTCACCGGCGCATCCAGCAGGGTAAACGCCGCTCCCCCCGCCGGGATTACCTCGACCTTCACCCGTGTTGTCACCGTGATTCCACTATTCGACACGTTCAACAGCAGGTGATTGGTGATCCCCGGGGTCAGCCGCAACTGCGGCATCAGCGGATCAAACCCGCTTACCTCAAGATCACCCTCGCGCCACGCAAGATTCGCTTGCGGTACCTCGGTAACCTCCACCTCGACCGCAGCACTCACCATGAGCCCGTGCGTGTCCGTGACGCTGTAGGTCAACCGATGTTCGCCTGGGATCAGCACCGTCTCGGTGATTCCGTTGCTGCTCGCAAGCACCCCTTGCAACGAAGAAGTCCAGACGCCACTGACGATCAGGCCATCCTCGGTATCATACGCCTCGGCCTTCAGATACCAGCGTTGCCCAGGCAGACTCACCTCGCTCGCTACCGGCGCAATGATCCGCACCTCCGGCGCATGGTTCGGCTGCATCAACCCACCTACGCTATCCTCAGCGCGGCGCAGCCCATCCGACGAGATCGTGCGGAAGATGATCCCTTCGCTCGCCGGCAGACTCGCGGTCGCAAGCACCAGTTCATCACCGTGCGCGAGGATCGGCAGGGGCAACCAGGTCGCACCTTCGTCAGTACTAAAGAGCACCAGATGCCGCACGGTTTGCCCCTCCTCCAACGGCGTATGCGCCCAGCGGATCGTCAGCGTCTCGGTCAACACCGTCCCTGGCGCTGGCTCAATGATCTGGCTAGTAAAGGGGGCCGTACCACGTCGCAGATCCAGCACATCGCTCCCATCCTGCTGACGCCGTATCCGTACCCGCGTCACCGTCGCAGGCAGATCGAAGGTCGCCGCCCAGAAGTCCCGCGCCTGATTGCCAAGCCCCGCCGCCTCGACCGCAAAATCCTGCATATAGTCGAAGACCGGCCCATCCGCATCATAGGGGATCAATTGATACCGATCCTGCTGCGGGGCACCGCACGGCTGCATAAAATCGGGCGGCACCGGCACAAGCGGCGGCAACGTTTTGTCGCTCAAGTCGCCCAGTTCAAACGAGGTAAGCGTCTCTGGCTCAAGTCGATAGCGCGTGTAGATTGCATTCGCCGGTTCGCAGAAATAGCGGAACTGCTCGGTCGCGCCATACATCGCGAGCCGCACCATCCCAGGGGCCGGTGCTCCCGCCGCCACCACCTGCCGACCAGCAACGCTTGGCATCGTCAACGTCCCCAACAGGTAATCGTAGAAGCCCCGATAGGTTGATGGGATCACCCAGCTATACGCATTGCTATTACCCATCACATCAAACCAGTAGTCACGCGCCGCATACGGATAATCGGCCAGCAAAAAATGCTTGAAGGCAAACCGCGATTCAGGCGACTCGGTTGGGTTAAACATCGTCATCCCGGCAAGCTCGATTCCCGCCGGAGGATGCAATTGGTACTGTTCATTCGCAATGCCGGTGTACATCCCCGCCGCATGGCCCAGTTCGTGCATAATCGCCGAAGGCTTCGCCTCATCAACAAAGATGATCTGGCGGCGCAACGGTAGACTCGCCCCGTCGCCCCCCAGATTCCCCGCCGCCAGCGGCACCACCGCAACATCAAACCGACTTGGTGAACCCGAGATCGAGCCCATCAGGTTCAACATGCTCGTCACCCCCTGGTTCAGGGTCGCCAGTTCGTTCAAGAGCCCGACCCGCGTAAATAAGCCCGTCGGGCTGATGTACCTGATCGTCGGCACCCGGTGGAGGATAAAGTCCGCCCGCCGCAATGGCAACATCGCGGGCAAATTCTGTTCCAGCCACGCCGCCGAACTTGCCGATCCAGGTGCCACACGATTATAAAAAGGCATCCAGACCTGGATCGGTGCAATCGTGATGAACAATGGCCGGGGAAAGTTCGCCCGATAGTTCAGCGTCTGTTCCCAGATCTTGCTCACCCGACCAGGCTCCTCATACTCAGTCAAGCCAGTCGTATCAAGATAGAGCGCCACCTCCTGCGTCGCCTCACTCGACGGCGGCAAGACAAAGTTGATCGTCGTCGCCCCCCGGCTCACCGCCGAAGCACCGACCTCCTTGAGATCACGGTAGAGCGTCGGGACACCCCCCACGGGCAAAACAACTTCACCATCAACCTCAAGCCACGCCTTCACCCCGCTTACCTGCCGATCACTCGTCACCAGATCAAAGGTCAACAGGGTAGGAATATTTCGCACCAGCGGTGGCGCGCTCGCCGGGGCAAACGTATAGCTCAAACTATATTGACCTACCAGTGATCCCGCCAGCCAGAAACGCGGCAAGAGCGCCTTGTCCGTCCGTTCCAGGGCATTCTCGCTCACCCCAGCCAGCGCAAACGGCATCCCGAGTTGTTGCGTTTCAGGATCAAGTGGGCGATTCGCAACTTTGGCGTAGCGATTCGTCAAAAACAGACCCCCATGGTTGGGCCGCTCGGTCGTGGTAAGCTTGCCGCTCGCATCGCCATAATAGTTCACCCCAATCGGAATGCGCATGGGTGGCAGAGGTGTCTGGTAATCATCCCAGACCAGCGAACTAGAACCCACAAAATTGTTGCCACTGATCAATGGGTTCAGCCCACTCTCCTCAGTCCACAATGGATGACGGGTAGGTGTCGTCGAGTCATTTTGAAACCAGAGAGAACCAGCAAAAACATTGTCAGTCAACACCGCTTCACTGCGGTTCACCAGTTCAACGGTACTATAAAACTCATTGCCCATGAATGTCGGACTCGCTCCGACCACCGTCACCGTGCGCCGAAAAAAGCAGTCTTCAAAGGTCAGGCCGCTCTCGGGTCGCATCTCAATATCAGTATTGATTGATGAGCCATCGAGCGTGCTCAACTCGATGCGTAACGAGGTGTCGCTGGCAAACCCGGTGAACGCAAGGCTGATGCCCGGATTGATCCGCAAATACTCGATCTGTAGAGGCGGCGTCTCAGGGCCAGCCGTGAAACTCTCGGCAAAGGCCGGCGTCCCCCGAAAGGCATTGCCAACCTCAGCCGTCTGTTCGGTAAGGAACCCTGGATCTTCAGGCACGATCACCTTGATCGCACAGGTATGGGTTCCACTGTCCACCTCAAACCGCCGGTAGATCTTCGGCTGCACCCGACTCGACAAAGAGAGCACCGTCCGATTATCAAAAAGTAGATCGACCTGCTGTACCTCCGGGCGACTCGAAAGGTTATATTCATAGGCAACATGTACCACCCCAGGGCTGATAAAATAAAATGCGCAGTTTCCCTCGGCGCTCGCTTGCACCGGTGCGATCCTGCTCGCCAACCCACCGATCAGCAATCCGATCAACAGCACCGTACGAAATAATGTGGTGTTCATAGTAAAATCTCCGGCTGCGGCGTGACATGAGCACCTGCACCATGATCAGCATAACCCGCCACAGGCACCAGAGCATTACAGTAGGGGCGCAGCAGCCCCTGCGCATCGCATCTATAGCAATCCTATCTGGGTTGTAAACAGGAGTGTCGGCTTATGGTTTTCAAGAAATTAATCCGCTCGACCAGCCCTCACAGGTCTGCCAGACCTGTGAGGGCTAGCCCATGTCGCGTATACCGGATTATTTACTGCAACACCATAAGTAGTCTGTAACGTAAGTTTTCTGATATTTTTCGTTGACCGGATTGACCTTTCGGTAGTGGCGATTCATCGTCGTTCGAGCGTTTTCAAGGGAGAACTGCCAATGGATTTTGATCTGCTTCACACTCCGTTCTTCCAGCAAGGTGAGGATCTGCGTGCGGAGTTGCTCGATCGTGGGGATGCGCCGGTTCAGGCACTGGCGGGAAATGACCGCAAACTCGCATTCGATCATGTTCAACCAACTCGCCCCTTTGGGGGTGTAATGAAACGCAAAGCGTTGGGCAAGTGCCAAGGCTTCGTCGGCGGGCAGATGGGCAGAGAAGGCGCCCGCATGATGGGTGTTCAGATTGTCCAATACCAGGCGGATCGTGGTGGCATTGGGATAGCGTGCAGCCAATTCCTGACAGAACTCCGTACATTCAGCCATCGTGCGTCGCGGTCGAACCAAGCCAAAGCGTGCGCCCGTCAGCGGCTCAATGGCGGCGAGCAAGGCACACGAGCCATGCTTCGTGTAGGCATCGTGTTCTTTCTCCACCTGACCCGGTTGCATCGGAATGGGAGGATGCAGATCACCAATCAAGAAGCATGGACGCTCATCAAAACAGATCACCGGATAGGCAGGGTCATACGGAAGGGCATACAAGGCTAAAATATCTTCCATAGTGGACAAGAACCGTGGCGTCACCTGTGCGATACACCACGTCTGTTTGAGATGCGGCTTCAACTCGTTTTTTTTAGAATGTTTGCCACATGCTGATGCGAAATCGTCTCACAATAGGTTGCTTCGATGGCCTTGTCCATGATCATCCGCAGTGACCAGCGGCTGTGACCTTCTGGCGGCGTACTGCACGCAAGCGCCGTAATTTTGGCCCGTTGGGGGCCGTCAAGCGTGACTGGACGCCCCGAACGTGGGGCATCGTTGAGGAAACGGAGCCCGTCGGTGTGGTACTGGTCACGCCACACGCCGACCGTGGTGGAGTGGACGTTCAGCCGTTCCGCCACCGCCGTGAGGGCATCACCGGCGTGGAGGCTCAGGAGCGCCATGGCCCGTTTGCTGGTACCGGCTCGCACCGTTCCTTTTGCCAACAATTCCGTCAAGGTCTTCCGATCCTCATTCGTGAGCGTTAGATGTTGTTTTTTCATATGACTATGATACCATTGCGTCAAAACCACGCGGCTTCTGTACAAAGCCCTCAAACCTTTGCGCCTTCGCGCCTTTGCGTCAAAACCACGCGGCTTCTGTACAAAGAACCCGTCACAAGCACCAGAACATTACCAGCATCTGCAAAACGTGCGTTATAATGTCAATCTGATTCTTCGCCTGCAACTGCCCACAGATAGTGAGCATTGCCCATGCCAAAGGAGTGCAACGATGCGTGGAAGTCGTCAGCGTGATCGCCGTGACCGTGAAGAGCAGCAGCGCCAAGCTGAAATTGCCCAGCGCCAGGCTGCCCGCAAAGTGCGGCAGACGATAGAACATATCGCCACAACGCTTGGCGAAACCGAAGAGCGCCAGTTTGCCCAGATTACCCGCGTCGTCGAGGTGTGTGGCGTCGACGAGAGTATGTCCCTCCTCGAAGAGACGCTCCAGATTGAAGCCAATGGCGGCATGATGACCGCCGATGGGATCCGGCGTCGTTCGCCTGGCGGGGCCTATATGACCTTGCTCAAAAAGCGCCTCAAAGAGAGCGGTCGCAAAGACGATCTCAAGCGCATCATCTAGGGTGCTATGTATACTATTCGTGCCTTCCACAATCAGTCCGTCAGGGAGACCGAGCCTCATTCGGTGATCGATCGGTCTCCCCTCGCGTTTCACCAACGTCTGCCCGGGTATGCCCCGACACCGCTGATCGACTTACCCACGCTCGCCCACGAACTCGGCATCGCCCGACTCTGGGTCAAACGCGAAACAAGCCGCCTCGGCATGCCATCTTTCAAGATCCTTGGGGCTTCCTGGGCAGTCTATCAGGCCCTCATCGCCCGGCTCGGCACCACGCCATCCTGGCAGAGTCTCGCGGAACTGGCCGCTGCGGTTGCCCCCCTCCAACCACTCACCCTCGCCGCCGCCACCGATGGCAACCACGGTCGTGCCGTCGCACGCATGGCCGCGCTGCTCGGCTGTCGCGCCCGCATCTTTGTCCCTGCCGGTACCGCCGAGGCCCGGATCACCGCGATTCAAGGTGAAGGTGCCGAGGTGCTGGTTGTCGAAGGTACCTACGATGACGCGATTATCCGTTCAGCCCAGGAAGCCGACCCCCACTGCCTCGTCATCTCCGACACCTCCTGGCCCGGCTACGAGGCTATTCCCCGCCACGTCATCGAAGGCTACAGCACCATCGGCTGGGAAGTTGACGACGAACTCGAACGCCGCGACGAAGACCCGCCCGATCTTGTGGTTGTTCAGATGGGGGTTGGGGCACTCGCTGCCGCGATCACCAGCCACTATCGGCGCCCAGCCTATGCCGTGCCACCACGCATCATCGGGGTCGAACCGACGCGAGCCGCCTGCATTCTCGCCTCAATGGAAGCAGGCACCCTGACGATGATCCCCGGCCCCCACGACTCAATCATGGCCGGGCTCAACTGCGGGGCACCTTCCCTCATTGCCTGGCCCATTATCTCAGCCGGCATCAATCTCTTTCTCGCAATTGACGACCAGTATGCATGCACCGGCGTACGCCGTCTCGCTCAGGCAGGCATTATCGCCGGCGAAACCGGAGCCGCCGGCCTCGGTGGGTTACTCGCCCTGCGTGACAACCCGCGCATCGCCGCTGCCATCGGCCTCCGCGCCGCCTCACGCGTCCTCGTCCTCTGCACCGAAGGAGCCACCGACCCCGCCGCCCACGCCCGCATCCTCGCCAGCGATTGCCGCACCGACTGCCTCCACAGCCGCGCCTGCATACCCACCCCGTAGGGGCACGGCGCCGCCGTGCCCCGCCGCGCCCACCGTGCCCCCCCCCCCCCCCC
>NZ_RYFF01000080.1 GCF_004138165.1 Candidatus Chloroploca sp. Khr17 | reverse complement strand
CTCATGCCGGCCCGCGCGGCCGCCTGTTCCTGAGTTTTTCCTTTGCTCCGTTCTCGTCGCATCTGTCGTACCTCGTGATCGGTTTTCATGACGCCCTCCTCTGAAGGCGTCATGGTAGGTCATCGCGGAGGCAGATGGGATCGGCAATTCTCAAGATCACCACCGGCAATTCTAATTATCGTTGATCACTTTCCCCAGGATGGCGAGGCAGCGCAGGGACGCATTGACCAGACCCGCTACACTCAACCGGCCCTGTTTGCCCTAGAGTACGCCCTTGCCCAACTTTGGCGATCCTGGGGGGTGGAGCCCGATCTGCTCATTGGTCACAGCGTTGGTGAGTTGACTGCAGCCTGTGTAGCCGGGGTCTTCAGCCTGGAGGATGGCCTCAGGCTGATCGCCGCCCGCGGACGCCTGATGGATGCCCTCCCCCGAGACGGCGCGATGGTTGCCTTGATGACCGATGAGACGACCGTGCGCGAGGCGCTCGCCCCTTACGCCGCGCATGCCGCAGTCGCTGCGGTGAACGGCCCCCAAAGCGTGGTCATCTCCGGTCGTGCCGAGGTGCTGCGCGCCGTTGCTGCACAACTCGGGGCCGTTGGCGTGAAGGCCCGACGGCTGACCGTCTCGCACGCCTTCCATTCCCCGCTCATGGACCCGATCCTGGAGGCCTTCCACGCGGTGGCCGCAGGGATTAGCTACCAATCGCCCACCATCCCTCTGATTTCAAATGTGACCGGTAGGCTGGCCGGCGACGATGTGCGAACACCCGCCTATTGGGTGCGCCACGTCCGCGAGGCAGTGCGTTTCGCGGACGGCGTGGCGACGCTGCACGAGCAAGGTGTCGAGATCTTCCTCGAGGTCGGCCCCCACCCGACCCTCTTGGGGATGGCTGACCAGCACTCAGGCAGTCAGGTGGCGCTGCTGCCCAGCCTTTGGAACGGTCAGTCTGACTGGCAACAGCTTATGACGAGCCTCGGCGAGATGTACGCACGCGGGGTGCCCATCAACTGGGAGGCGCTGGACGCTGATTATCGGCGCCGCACCGTACTGCTGCCGACCTACCCGTTCCAGCGTCAGTCGTATTGGAAGAAGCCCGTCCCACCGCGCGCCCCGGCTCTTGCGCCCCTGATCGACAGCATGATCCGTTTGCCGCTCCACGACGAGGTGGTATGCGCAACGGATCTCAGCCTAGAGGCTCTGCCCTACTTGGCCGAGCACCGGGTCTTTGGGACGGTAGTGGCTCCGGGGGCATGCCAACTTGCGGTGGCCTTGAGCGCGGCGCGCCTCGTCCTCGGCAGGGAGCATGGAATCCACCTGCGTGAACTGGTCTTTCCGCGTGCTCTGGTGCTGCCTGCGGGCGGCAGGCGCACGGTGCAAACGGTGCTGCAGGCCGGGAGATCCAACGGTCATGGCCCCCATGACGACCTTACGCTGATCAGTTTTGACCCGGACAGTCCTATTAGCGAACCCCGTACCCACGCGACGGGCATGCTGGTGCGGGAGGCCGTCATGACACCGTCGCCCGTTGACCTGGCGGCGCTGCGTGAGCGCTGCCGGAGGCCGGGTGCGATCGATACGTTGTACGCCCGGTCGGCAGCGGCCCAGATCGAACTCGGCTCCAGTTTTCGCTGGATCGTCGAACTGTGGCACGGCTCTAGCGACGGGGCTGCGGAGGTGCTGGCGCGTCTGGTCGCCCCAGAGGCGAGCATTTCAACGACTGACCACCTGATTCACCCTGGCTTGCTCGACGCCTGCTTCCAGGTGGCGACCATGGCCCGCAGCGGTGAAGCGGGTGGTAAGACCTTGCTGCCCTTCGCAGTCGAGGCCCTATGCCTCCATCATCCGGCGCGTGGCGCGAGCTGGTGGTGTCACGCCGCACAGGTTGGAGCTAACACCTGGGACATTCGGTTGCTCGACGCCCAGGGCGAGTCGCTGGCCGAGATCGAAGGCTTTGAGATGCGCTCAGCGACATCCGAAGCTGTCCATGGGGCGGAGGCCTGGCGCAGTTGGCTCTACCAGGTAGCGTGGCTGCACACCCCTGCTCGTGGCGGCGCGCCCGACTATTTGCCGACACCAGCTACGCTTGCCCAGGAGCTTCAGGCGACTCTGCCGCAACACTGGGCGGCGTACAACGGCGACCGGCATGCGAACTGCATCGCAGCACTCGAGGAACTGAGCGCCGCGTACGTTCTGCTGGCATTCGTGAACGCTGGCTTCACCTTCCAGCCAGGCGCCCGCTGGCGCAGCGAGCAGATCGCCCGCCAGATTGGCGTCATCCCGTCCTACCACCGCCTGTTAGAGCGCATGCTCGCCATCCTGGCAGAGCAAGGCACGTTGCGGCAGGAACCCGATGGCTGGTCCGTCGTGCGGATGCCGCCCCCTGTCAGCCCTGCGCTTCAGGCGGCACAGATCCAGAGCACCTATGGCGACTCGCCCGAACTGCTCCTGCTGATGCGCTGCGGCGAGCGTTTGAGCGAGGTATTGCATGGGGCGCAGGAACCTCTGGAGCTGCTTTTTCCAGGTGGTGACTCAGGACTGGTCAGCCGGCTGTATGCTGAGTCGCCTTTCCATCAGGTCATGAATAGTCTGATCCAGGACGTGGCACACCAGGTGGTTGCCCGGCTCCCCGAGGAGCGTGTGCTGCGCGTACTGGAGATCGGCGCGGGGACGGGGAGCACGACGGCGGTGGTGCTGCCATGCCTCCCGGCAAACCGCACTGAGTACACCTTTACCGACATCGGGGCATCGTTCTTGTCGCATGCGCAGGCGCGCTTTGAGGCCTACCCCTTCATTCACTATCAGCCCCTTGATATCGAGCAAGATCCCGAGGCGCAGGGCTTTAGGCGGCGCCAGGCGGACGTGGTGCTCGCGGCCAATGTCCTCCACGCCACGAGGGATGTCAGCGCGACCCTTACCCACGTGCGGCGGCTGCTCCAGCCGGGGGGCCAACTGATCCTTCTGGAGGTCACGAGCCGCAGCCGTTGGGCCGATCTTACCTTTGGGCTGACCGAAGGCTGGTGGCGCTTCACCGACCAGCGTCAGCAGCACCCCCTCCTCAGTGCCGAGCAGTGGTCGGAGCTGCTGCAGGCCCACGGCTTCTTGCACGTCGAGATTGTCGAGCGGAGTGGTTACGGAGTGATCATCGCCCAGGTGGCCGCCACGCCTGACGCTCGCGTAGCGATTGGGCCAGCCAGAACCTGGCTGCTCTTTGCAGACACGAACGGCATTGGCGAGGCCCTGGCGGCGCGCCTGCGACAAGCGGGCGACCTGCCAGTGCTGATCTCCGCTGGTGAGACCTATCAGGAGCACGCGCAGCGCATCCAGATCCGGCCCGACTGTGCCGCAGACTACCAGCGCGTTTTGACCGCGTTCCCTGCGGCCTATGGGGTGATTCACATGTGGAGCCTGGACACGCCGATACTCCAGGAGGGGGCCGATCTGGTAGGCGCTGCCAAGCAAAGCTGTGGCACGCTCTTGCATCTGACTCAAGCTCTGCTGCAAACTCGCGAAAAACCAGCGGGCTTCTGGTGCGTGACCAGGGAGGCGCAGGCGGTCGTCGAGACCGACGAAGTGCAGGGCGTGGTCCAGGCCAGCCTGTGGGGTATGGGCCGGGTGATCGACCAGGAATACCCCGAGCTCAATGGTGTGCGGATCGACATCGGCAGTGGTGAGGATAACGACCTGCTGGCGGCGCAGCTCTGGAGCGAGATTGAAGCGCTGAGCACACGAGCAGCGCACGAGAAGCAGGTCGCCCTGCGCGATGGCGCACGTTACGTTGCTCGCCTGAGCCGCTTCGTACCTCAGGCGAGCGCGGAGCTCAACTGCGAGCCTGCGGCCACCTATCTGATCACCGGCGGCCTGGGTGGCCTTGGCCTAGCGACGGCGGCATGGCTAGCCGAGCGCGGCGCTCGCCACCTCGTGCTAGTGGGGCGCAGTCGGCCCAGTGTGGAGGCTCAGGCGCAGGTGGCGGCCTTGGAGGCACGGGGCCTGACTGTGACTGTGGCCCAGTGCGATGTAACCCGACGAGCCGACCTTGGGCAATGTATTGGCCAGATCGATGATCGGTATCCCCTGCGGGGCGTCATTCACGCGGTAGGTGTGCTCGACGATGGCGCGCTGCTGCACCAGAGCTGGGAACGTTTTGCCGCTGTGCTCGCGCCTAAGGTTCAGGGCGCCTGGCACCTCCACGAACTGACCAGGGAATGCCGCCTTGATTTCTTCGTGCTCTTTTCGGCAGCGGCTGGTTTACTGGGCAATCGCGGCCAGGCCAATCACGCCGCTGCGAATACCTTCCTGGATGCCTTCGCCGCGTTCCGCCGCGCCCAGGGCCTGCCCGCGCTGGTGATCGACTGGGGCGCCTGGTCGGACGTCGGCGCCGCAGCCGAGCTGATGCGACAGTCGCAGGCCGAGTTGGTCGCGCGCGGTATCACTGCCATGACGCCCAGCCAGGGCATTGCGGCTTTGGCCGGGGTATTTGGGCAGGCCGTGGCCCAGGTCGCGGTGCTGCCGATCAGGTGGCAAACCTTTTTGCAGCAAGAGGCTGTACGTCAGCCTTTCTTTGCCGAGCTCCTGGCTGAGGTGAGCCACGCCGAAAGCACCCAGGCGCCACAAGCCACGCCTGCGGCCCAAACCACGCTCCGGCAGCGGCTGGAAGCGGCTCCACCCGCCGAGCGCGCCGGCCATATGACCATCTGGCTCCAGCAAGTGGTCGCGCGCACCCTGCACCTGCCGGAGCATCCCCATCCACTGACCGGCTTTAGCGAGTTGGGCATGGACTCATTGATGACAATCGAGCTGCGGCGTCACCTCGAAAAGGAGCTCGAGGTCTCGCTGCGCTCCACCCTCGCCTTTGAATACCCGACAATCGAACTGCTCGGCCAATACCTCCTGAGGGATGTCCTGGGCGTGGAGGAACACCTTGTGGAGCGGGCGCGCGCGGAGCAACTCGACGGTGATCAAGGCCCAACGAACCTGGGCGATCTTTCAGACGACGACTTGAACATGCTCCTGAGCCAGGAGTTAGCCATGCTGGATGAAGCACAGGGAGCAGATTAATAGTGGCTATGGACGCTCAAAACGATACCCGCGCCAACCTCGTAAAGGCGCTCCAGGCGCTCCAGAAGACGCGCCAGAAACTCGAGAAGCTCGAGGCGGCCCGCCACGAGCCGATCGCCGTGATCGGCATGGCCTGCCGCTTTCCAGGCGCCGACAGCCCCGAGGCCTTTTGGGAGATGCTCGCGCAGGGTCGCGACATGGTGCAACCCATCCCGTCGGAGCGCTGGGATAACGAGGCTTGCTATCACCCTACTCCCGGCACACCTGGCGCCTCGTATGTGCGTGAGGCCGCCTTCATCGATCAGCCGATCGACCAGTTCGACCCGCAGTTCTTCGGCATCTCACCGCGCGAGGCGCTGCACATGGACCCGCAGCAGCGGCTCTTGCTGGAGGTGAGCTGGGAGGCTCTGGAGCGGGCCGGGCTGGCACCAGCCGCGCTGAAGAACAGCCGCACCAGCGTCTTCGTCGGGGTCACACCGAGCGAGTACGTCAGCTTGTTCGACGAGCAGACGCGCTTCGACACCTACGCTACCACCGGCAACGGGGCGATCTTCGCGTCGGGACGGCTCGGGTATGTGCTGGGCCTCCAAGGGCCGAATCTGGTCGTCGATACCGCCTGCTCGGCCTCGTTGATCGGCGTACACCTGGCATGCGAGAGCCTACGCAACGGGAGCAGCGACCTGGCCCTTGCTGGCGGCTCGCACCTGATGGTCTCGCCGCAGGGGCATATTGCCCAGTCGCAGATGCAAGCCCTGGCTCCCGATGGGCGCTGCAAAACCTTCGACGCCGCGGCCAACGGCTATGGGCGCGGTGAGGGCTGTGGCGTCGTGGTGCTCAGGCGTCTTTCCGATGCGTTGGCCCAGGGCGACAGCATCCTGGCCCTTATTCGCGGCAGCGCGATCAACCACGATGGCCCCAGCAGCGGCCTGACCGTACCAAGCGTCACGGCACAGGCGGCGCTCATCCGCGAGGCGCTGGCGAATGGCAAGGTCGATGCCGGCGAGGTGAGCTATGTAGAGGCCCACGGGACCGGCACCAGGCTCGGTGACCCGATCGAGGTGCGCGCCCTCGGCCTGGCCTATGGGCAGCGCGCGACGCCCCTGCTGGTCGGCTCGCTGAAGACGAATATCGGCCATCTCGAGGAGGCGGCGGGGATCGCCGGCTTGATGAAGGTCGTTCTGGCGTTGCAGTACGGCGCGATTCCGCCGCACCGGCACTTTCATCACCCGAACCCTCATATCGACTGGGCGGATGGCACGATCCGCGTCCCAAGCGAACTGACTCCTTGGGACGTGCCCAGGCGCCTCGCGGGGGTCAGCTCGTTTGGCCTGGGTGGTTCCAACGCGCACGTTATCCTCGAAGAGGCACCGCCCCCAGCGGCTGCCATGCCAGAGGACGAGCGGCCATGGCACCTCCTCACCCTTTCGGCGCGCAGTCAAGGGGCGCTTAGGGCGCTGGCGCAGCGCTATCAGGAGGCCCTGCGGGCGCAGCCGGCGGTGGCGCTGGGCGATCTGTGCGCCACCGCCTACTGCGGGCGTAACCACTTCAACCATCGCCTGAGCCTGACTACTAGCTCGCTAGAACAGATCCAAACCCAGTTGGCGGCCTATAACGAAGACCCACACGCTCCAGGCTGCACGACGGGCGTCGTGAGTCCGCAGCAGGCCGCACCCAGGTTGGCCTTTCTCTTCACGGGTCAGGGCGCGCAGTACGTCGGCATGGGCCGCGAGCTCTATGCGACCGAGCCGACCTTCAGGACGGTGATCGATCGCTGCGACGCGGTCATGCTAGTCGAATTAGGTCGCTCGCTGGTCGAGCTGCTCTACCCGGTGACGGCGCCGCAGCATAACGACCTGCTTGAGTCACACCCCTGCGGGCAGGCCGCCAACTTCGCCCTGGAGTGCGCCCTGAGCGATCTTTGGCGCTCCTGGGGCATCCATCCCACCGTGGTGCTGGGCCATAGCCTGGGTGACTTCGCCGCCGCGTACACCGCAGGCGTGATTGGGCTGGAGGATGGATTGCGCCTGGTGGTCGAGCGCGGGCGGCTGATGGAACATGCGGTTGGCAGCATGCTCTCGGTGATCGCCTCGGAGGCTGAGGTCCTGCCGTTCATCGTTGCGTATGCTGATGTGACCGTCGGCGTGATCAACGGCCCGCGCAGCGTGGTGCTCTCAGGCGGCCACAACCACATCGCTCTGGTGAGCGCGGCGCTTGTGGAGGCGGGCTTCACGGTGCGCCAGTTGGCCATCCCCATGGCGGCACACTCGCCGCTACTCGACCCAGTGCTTGATGCATTCGAGGCCGCCGTGCGGACGGTGAAGCTCGCCCTGCCCCAGATCGCGGTTATCTCCAGTATGACCGGGCAAGCGGTCGCCGCCGAGCTGACCGACCCGCTGTACTGGCGGCGCCACCTGCGTGACACCGTCCGCTTCGCAGATGGGGTGGCAACGCTGCATGCCCTGGGCTGCACGGCATTTGTGGAGATTGGCCCGCAGGCAACACTGCTCGGCATGGCAGGTCAGGTGCTCGACGCGCTCGTCAGCGCCCACGGCCCGATGCAGGCAGCCATCCCACTGATGATACCCAGCCTGCGCGAGGGCCAGAGCGACTGGCAGCAACTGCTGACGAGTCTAGGGGCGCTGTACACGCGCGGGGTGATGGTAGATTGGCAGCGCTTCGATGGGCAGCGACAGCGTCGCAAGGTCATGTTGCCGACCTATCCTTTTCAACGTAGCCGCCACTGGATCGACCGGCCAGCGGGAGTGCCCGCCCGACCAGCTACAGGCCCGGCCACGGCGATCATCGAGCAGCTCCAGCAGGGCGATGAGGAGCAGTTAGTGGCCGCGCTCAGCACAGCTGCGCTTTCGGCGGCTGGGCGCACGGCCCTGCCCGAGATCGTCGCGCTGCTGGTTGCACAGCAGCGCCAGCAGGCACGTGATGCCGCGCTGGACGACTGGCTCTACGAGGTCGTCTGGCGGCCACTGCCAGCAGTAGCTGCTCAGACCTCCGCCACCGGAGCGGTGATCGATGGGCGACACTGGCTGATCTTCGCCGACGCATCAGGACTGGGAGAGGCCCTTGCGAACCAGCTACGGCGGCGCGGCGAAGCGGCGATTTGTGTTTTTGCTGGCGATGCTTACCGCGCAGACGCCCGCGACTGCTTCATCCTCGACCCACACTGCCCGCAGGATTACCGGCGGCTGCTCGCGACCCTACCGGCGCTGCACGGCATCGTCCACCTTTGGAGCCTTGATGGCCCTGCCGACGACCCGCTCGTGGCGGCGCGCCACGGCTGCGGCAGTGCGCTCCAGCTTGTGCAGGCGCTCGGCCAACTGTCCACCCCGCCGCCCGGCCTGTGGCTGATAACCCGCGACGCGCAGGCGGCACGGTCGACCGATCAGGTAGCAGGTGTGACCCAGGCGCCGATCTGGGGTCTCGGCAGGGTGATTACCCTGGAGCACCCCGAACTGTGTTGTGTGTGTATCGATCTGGATCATGCAAGCTCAGCTGACGTGCTGGCGGCAGCGGTGATGTCGGCAGCGCCCGACCGACGCCAGGAAGATCAGATCGCATTCCGCGGCGGCGCGCGTTACGGAGCACGCCTGGTGCGCTATCAGGGCGAGAAGGCTGCTGCGCGGCCCGTCGTTCGTGCCGATGCAACCTATCTGATCACGGGCGGCCTGGGCGGCCTGGGCCTGGTGGTGGCCGAGTGGCTGGCGCAACAGGGCGCACGCCGGCTCGTGCTGATGGGGCGCAGCAGCCCCACACCAACAGCGCAGCAGCAGATTGAGGCGATAGCTGCCCTCGGGGCTACTGTGACTGTGGCCCAGGCCGACGTGAACGACCGCTCCCAGGTTGCGGCGACCATGGCCCAGATCGACCCTGCGTACCCTCTGGCTGGGGTCGTCCACGCCGCAGCGGCGCGGGAAGGCGGCAGCCTGCTGCAGCTGCACGATTGGGAGCGCTTTGCCGCGATACTGTCTCCGAAGCTGGCGGGTGCGTGGCACCTGGAGGAGCTTACTTCCACCACCGTCCTCGATTTCTTCATCTGCTTCTCCTCGATCACGACCCTAGCCGGCGACATCGGATTGGGCGCCTACGTGGCCGCCAACAGCTTTCTGGACGCTTTTGCCCATTATCGGCGCGCGCGGCAGCGCCCTGCCCTGAGCGTGAACTGGGGTATCTGGGCTGAGGTTGGTGCTGCGGCCAGCATGGAGCGCTCGCGGCAACTCGAAGACCACGGGCACGGCAGGATCACCCCAGATCAAGGTATCGCAGCCCTGGCGCGTCTCCTAAGGACACCAGCGTCGCGCGTCGCCGTGATGCCCATTGACTGGGATATCTTCGGCAGCCGAGCGGCAAGCCAGGTGCCACTGTTCACCGAACTCACGGCAAGCCACAGGCCGCGGGTTCGTGCCAGCGACGTGCTCGCCAACGAGTCCGTGGAATCAACGTCGCCCAGCCTGAGCCGCCGGTTTGCTCAAACCCCGCCGGAGCAGCGCGCGAGCTTTCTCGCGCGACATGTGGGCGGGTTGGTGGTTCAAGTACTGGGCTTGCCTTCATCTGAGGCCCTCGACTGTGGCGAAAGCCTGCTGGGCCTGGGCCTCGACTCGCTTATGGCGGTTGAGCTGCGTAACCACCTGCGCCAGGGATGGGGTGTTGCCATCCCCTTTGTCAGTTTCCTGGCGGGCCTTACCACAGACGACATCATCGCGGAGCTACTGCGCCGACTCGACCTCACGCCTGGTCATCGTGACCTGGGAACCGAGGTCGCCTTCTCACCAGTCTCCCTGGTCGGGGACGCAACCGACCAGGACGGAGAGTTTGCATGGATCACCGGAAAGATTTGAACGTCGTCGAACTGCTCAGCGACCTGGCGGCGCGCGATATTCTCCTTTGGCTGGAGGACGACCAGCTAAGCTACCGAGCGCCCAGAGAGGCGCTCACGCCGCAGCTGTTGATGGCACTCAGACAGCACAAAACCGAACTTATAACCTGGCTCCGCAGGCGAGCTGTGGTCGCAGCCGGCAGCGAGGTTTCGGCTCTGAGCCAGGGACAGCTGGGCCTCTGGCTAGAGTGGCAGCTCGACCCGCACAGCACCCGCTACCACCTGGTTAGTGTCGATCGATTGCCTGCCGATATCTCGCTCGTCATCCTGCGCCAGGCGGCTCAGGAATTGCTCGACCGGCACCCGATCCTGCGTACGGTCTATCCGTTCCCAGACGATCCCAGTGTGACGCAGCCAGTGCAGCGCGTTCAGGCCGACGCGGTGGTCGCCTTTGATGTAGTTGACGGCACTGCCTGGACGCCGGCGCAGCTCGCGGCCTGGGCTGATCAGGCCGCCGACCAGCCCTTCGACCTGAACAGCGGGCCGATCATGCGCATGACGGTTGTGCAGGCACTCGATCAGGCCGGGCAGGTTGAGCACCTGCTGCACTGGAGCATCCATCATATTGCGACCGATTACTCCAGCCAGGAAGTTCTGCGGCACGACCTGGCCGCCTGCTACGAAGCACTGTGCCAGGCGCGGCAGCTACCTGCGCCTGCTCCGGCCCTAACCTACCATGACTTCGTGCGCTGGGAAGCTGATACCCTCAGCCGTGAGGGCGAACAGTTGGAGGCGTTCTGGCGAGACTATCTGAGCGGCGAGGTGACGCTGCTCGATCTGCCGACGCCAGCGGCGGGCCAGCGGCAGGACGGTTCGCCCGTGCGACGCCACACGTTCGCCCTCGACCGGCAGCTTGTCGCCCGGCTACGTGCGCTGGCCCGAGCCCAGAAGACCACCTTGTATGTTGTGCTGCTGGCTGGGTACGAGGTGCTGCTCGCACGCTACACGCAGCAGGATCGCTTTCTTATCAACTCGCCGACAGGAATACGTACGCTGCCCGGCTGGGCCAGTACGGTGGGCTATTTTATCAATCCGCTGCTCCAGTGGGCCGACCTGGCCGAGAATCCAACATTCACCGCGTTGCTCCAGCGCACGCACCGGGCCTACCAGCAGGTGCTGCGGCACCAGGCCTACCCCCACGTCGAAATGCTGCGCCATCTCCAGAAACAGATGCCGCTGGAACAGTTGTCCCAGGCGATAGCCTGTTTCGTTCTCGTGACTCAGCGCCAGGCCGAGAAGCCATCCGCGCTGCTTGAGGTAGTCGCCAGCGAGCAACGGGGTATGCCGCAGGCACTGACCTTGACGATCTTCGACCGTGCGGGCGAGCTTACGGGCATGTTCACCTATGACGCCAGGCGCTTCGACGATGCCATGATCGAGCGTATGGCAGGCCATCTGAACCTCCTGCTTAGTAGTATTGCGAGTGACCCCGAGCAGTCCATTCGCCACTTGCCGCTCCTTACCAAGGATGAGCGCCATCAGCTCCTGGTTGAGTGGAACAACACCGTCACACCCTATCCAGCTGACCAGTGCTTTCACCAACTCTTTGAGGCGCAGGTTGAGCGTAACCCCGACGCGGTTGCCCTTGTGTTCGAACAGCAACACCTGAGTTACCGTGAGCTGAACGCACGCGCCAACCAGCTCGCCCATCGGCTGCGCACCCTGGATGTAGGCCCTGATTCATTGGTGGGCATTTGGGTGGAACGTTCACTGGAGTTCGTGATCAGCGTGCTGGGCGTACTCAAAGCCGGCGGCGCCTATCTGCCACTCGATCCGACCTATCCCCACGAACGACTAGCTTTTATGCTCAACGATGCGCGAGTGTCGGTCCTGCTGACCCAGACTGCGACCAGCACCGCCGCCGCGACTGCCCTGCGCGAGGCAGCGTTCAGCCCGCATATCCTCGCTCTTGAGACGGTATGGCAGGAAGTTGCCCACGCGCATACGCACAATCCGGTCAACGTGACCACGCCCGACCATCTGGCCTATGTGATCTACACCTCGGGCTCGACCGGCACGCCCAAGGGCACACTGATCGAGCAGCGTGGGCTGGTCAACTTCATCCAGGCCTTCATTGAGCCCTATGGGGTCACGCCTGCCAGTCGGGTCGCCCAGTTTGCCGCCTGGGGCTTTGACGCCTTCGTCTCGGAGATCTGCATGGCCCTCACGATAGGGGCGACCCTGGTGCTGGCCGCGCCCGAGACACGCGCCAACCCCCTGGCCCTGGTGGCCTGGCTCCAGGAAGAAGCGGTCTCGCTGGCGACCCTGCCACCGTCACTGCTGGCGATCCTCACGCCGTCCGACTTTCCGCAGCTCACCTCGGTGATCTCGGCGGGCGAGGCATGCTCCTGGGAGGTCGCGGAGCGCTGGTCGGCGGGGCGGCGTTTCGTCAACGCCTATGGCCCCACCGAGGCAACGATTGGCGCCACCTGCTATCGCGTTGCGGAGCGCGTTGCGGGGGCCACCACCGTGCCGATCGGTCGCCCGTTTTCCAACGTGCAGATCTATCTGCTCGACCCGTATGGTCAGCAGGTGCCGGTGGGCGTGGCTGGCGAGCTGCACATCGGTGGTGCTGGTGTAGCGCGTGGCTACCTCAACCGGCCCGAACAGACCGAGGAGCGCTTTGTTCCCAATCCCTTTGGGCCGGGTCGTCTCTACCGGACGGGTGATATGGGCCGCTACATGCCCGACGGAAACATCGAGTTTCTGGGCCGGCTCGACCACCAGGTCAAGCTACGTGGCTTCCGCGTCGAGCTGGGCGAGATCGAGGCGGCGTTGCAGGTGCATCCCACCATCCAGGGCGCCGTGGTTGTGGCTCGTATCGACGATGTACGCGGGAGGCATCTGGTGGCCTATCTGCTGCCGGCTGATGCGGAACAGTCTGCCCTGCCCGATGGGGGCCTGCTCCCGGACGAGGCCAGCGAGGAGCTGCGCCGGTTCCTGCGCCAGTCTCTGCCCGACTATATGCTGCCCGCGACCTTTGTCGGCATGCGCGCCTGGCCGCTGACCCCCAACGGCAAGATTGACCGCAAGGCTCTGCCCGCCCCCGATGCCAGCTGGGATTCACGAGAGCATAGCTATATCGCGCCACGCTCCCCCATAGAGGCCGAGTTGGTCGTGATCTACGCCGAAGTGCTGGGCGTCGAGCGTGTGGGCATCCATGACGACTTCTTCAGCCTGGGCGGCCACTCGCTGCTGGCCGTGCGCCTGGTGCGGCAGATCCAGCAGCGGCTTGGGCAGGCGCTCCCGCTGGCAGAGCTGTACAAGCACCCGACGGTCGCCGGGCTCGCCGCCGCGCTGGGGGCCACGAGCGTGGCCGACGACCCGGTGAGCCGTATACCCGTCCTCATCGAGGCCACCGAACCGACGAGCTACCCGCTCTCGCATGGGCAGCGGGCGCTGTGGTTCATCCACCAGCGCGCGCCCGACAGCCACGCTTACAACTCCGGGCTGGCCCTGCGCCTCCGAGGTTCTCTCGACCGGCAGGCCCTGCACGGCGCCCTGGCCGATCTTGCCGCCCGCCATCCTGCCCTGCGCCTCGCCATCACGGTCGAGGATGGGATGCCGATCCAGAAGGTGCAGCCTGCTGGTCCGGTGGCGCTGCCGTTGGCCGAGGTGGATGCGTGTGGCGCCGATGCGGCAGCGCTGGCCGCATGTGTGCGCGAACATTTCACCCGGCCTTTTGATCTGGATCGTGGCGTGTTCCGACCGACGTTGATTACTGCCAGTCCAGAAGATCATGTGCTGGTGCTTTCGCTGCATCATCTCGCGACCGACGCCGGTTCGGCCGAGATCCTGACCCGTGAGCTTGCTCACTGCTACACGGCCCGGACGACTAGCGCATCGGTCACGCTGCCACCGCTCTCGCACACCTACGCCGACTTTGTGTATTGGGAACGGGCGCTGCTAGAGGCGGTGGGCGAGGAGCAGCGCGCCTACTGGCACGCCCAGCTGGCGGGCGAGTTGCCGATCTTGCAGCTGCCGCTCGACGCCCCGCGACCACCTGTACAGACCTTCAACGGCAGGGCACACGTATGGACGCTCGACCCCGCGCTGGCCCAGCGGCTGAAGCACCTGGCCCGCGAGCGCCGGGTGACGCTCTTCACCCTGCTGCTAGCAGCCTACCAGGTGCTGCTCCATCGCACCACCGGCCAGCACGATCTGCTGGTCGGTAGCGCGCCGGAGGCCGGGCGCACGCGCCCCGAGTTCGCCGACGTGGTGGGCTACTTCGTCAACCTGGTGGCGCTTCGCTCGACCTTTGAGCCTGCCGCACCGCCGCCATTCAGCTCCTTCCTGGCCCAGGTCGCACAGACGGTGAGCAGTGGCCTGGCCCACCAGCATTATCCCTTTCCGTTGCTGGTGCAGGAGCTGATGCCGCGCCGAGATGCGAGCTTCCCGCCTCTGGTGCAGACACTGTTCCTCCTCACCCAACGCGAGGGCGGCGGCACGACCCAGGCCGATGATCTGATGATCAGGCTCTACCCGCTCGAAGAGACCGGTGGGCAGGGCGCGGGCCAGTTCGATCTTGCGCTGCTGATCGACGAGCAGGGCGAGACTCTGCGGCTGGTATTCGATTACAACGCCGACCTCTTTGCTGCTGCGACAATCGAACGGATGGCGGGCCATCTCACGGAGCTGCTAGGCAGCATCGTTGTGCAGCCCGACGAACGGATCGACCGGCTGCCGCTGCTGACTGTCGCGGAACGGCAACAACTGGTTGCGTGGAACGACAGCGCCGCTCCATTCCCGACTGAGTTGTGCCTCCACCAGCTGTTCGAGGCGCAGGTGGAGCGCAGCCCCGCTGCCGTGGCATTGTCATTTGAAGGACAGCAACTGAGCTACCGCGAGCTGAACGCCCGCGCCAACCAGCTCGCCCACCGTCTGCGGGCTATGGGCGTCGGCCCTGAGACCCTCGTGGGCCTCTGGGTCGAGCGCTCGTTCGAGCTAGTCGTTGGTGTGTTGGGCGTGCTCAAAGCGGGCGGTGCCTACCTGCCCCTCGATCCGACCTACCCGCACGAGCGGCTAGCCTTCATGCTCACCGATGCGCAGGTCGCCGTCCTGCTCACCCAGGCTGCGACTGGTGCCGCTGCTGAAGCCGCCCTTCGTGAGGCGCCCTTCAGCCCGCAGGTGCTCACCATTGAGACAGTCTGGGAGGGCGATAGCCTGGAGCACACCGAGAATCCAGCCAACCTGACCACGCCCGACCATCTGGCCTATGTGATCTACACCTCGGGCTCGACCGGCACGCCCAAGGGCACCCTGATCGAGCAGCGTGGGCTGGTCAATTTCACCCAGGCCTTGATTGAGCCCTA
>NZ_RYFF01000016.1 GCF_004138165.1 Candidatus Chloroploca sp. Khr17 | reverse complement strand
GCGCTGACGAGCCAGCCGACGACGACGGTGACGGTGAACCTGACGGTGCCGGGTGGGGTGACGACGAGTGCAAGCAGTCTGGCGTTCACGGCGGCGAACTGGACGGCACCGCAAACGGTGACGGTGACCGCAACCGAGAATGCAATTGCCGAAGGCAATCGGGTGGTGACGCTCACGCACGCGGTGGCGAGCACGGCGCTGGGGTATGCAGGGTTGGCGGTTGACGCGGTGGCGGTGACGATCACGGACAACGACAACGCCGGGTTTATCCTGAGTGAGAGCGCGGTCACCCTTGCGGAGGGGGCGGTCTTTACCTATACCGTGGAACTGACGAGCCAGCCGACTGCAACGGTTAGCCTGAATCTCAACGAGCCAACCACCCTTGCCGTTATACCAACCATCCTGAGTTTCACCGATACAGACTGGGCGACGCCTCAGACGGTGACGGTCACAGCGCTCGATGATGACATCGCTCGCGGTGAGCGAACGTTGGCTATTACCCATACGATCACCACGAGCGATCCCGTCTATGCGGCGCTGAATGCTCCGGTGGTGGAGGTTACAGTTAGCGAGGATGACACTGCAGGCCTGACTGTTCTGCCGCCTACGATCGCGCTGAGTGAAGATCCCACTGCGCTTGACAATACGGGTGTCTTTAGTCTTACGCTTGAGAGCCGACCACTTGCCGATGTGACGATCACGCTCACGCCGGATGCTCAGGTTGACGTAGCACCCACAACCCTGGTCTTTACCGTAGATAGGTGGAATGAGTCTCAAAATGTGACGGTCACGGCGCTTGACGATGCGATCGTTGAGCCGTCGCCACATACCGGCATCATTGAGATCAGCAGTGCCAGTACTGATGCCAACTACAACCGTACCTGGCCCGACTACACGGTTAGCATTACCGACAACGATGTCGCCGGCATTGAGGTCGTTGCGCCATCAAGCCAGTTTACGAGTGAAGATGGCGATGCGGTGACGATGACTCTGCGCCTGACCAGTCAGCCAACTGCTTCAGTAAGCATTGATGTGACCTCCAGCGATATTTCTGAGGGCGCTGTCAGTGCCGCAAATGGCTTGCCGCTCGTCTTTGATGCGACGAACTGGGCTGTGCCACAGATCGTGACGATCACTGGTGTTGATGACGATCTCTTTGATGGCCTGCAGGCATACAACATCGAGGTGCAACCGGCCGTCAGTGCTGATCCGAACTACGCCGGTCTTCAACCCGTTCCAGCGAGCTTTGCGCTCTCCAATACTGATAACGAACGCACGCGGGTTTCGATTGGCGACGCCGGGCCTGCGATTGGTGGTACGCTGCGCTATCCGCTGACCTTGACGCGCCCGATTAGCGATGCTATTGAGATTGGGTTTGAAATCATTCTTATTAACACCCTTGATGGCACGAGTTCGGTCTCTGCGACTGATACCCTTATCATCGTGCCAAATGCTATCACCAGTACGATTACGCTTGCGGTAGAACCTGCATTTGAGCAACCGAATCGTTTTGTTGCCGTGCGCCTGATTAGTGCAGCACCAACCGAGCGAGTTGTGCTTGGCAATCGCCAGGGTCTTGGCTGGGTGCTACCAGATCCTGTAACGACGCCAACGGTGCGGTTTGCCCAGGCCGAGGCGTTGGTGACGATTGGGGATACCGGAACGGCAACCGTGCGTCTTGATGTGGTGCTTGATGTTGCGCCAACTGAGCCTGTGACCATTGATTATGACCTGGCAACAGGTGGCACGGCTGACGCTGCCGACTACACCTTTACGCCTGGCTCGCTAACCTTTGCCACCGGCGAGATCACGCAGACGATTGACGTCATCATCAATGGCCGCCCAAGTAGCCAACTTTACAAGACGATTCGCCTTGGCCTGACGAATCCGTCAACAAATGCTACGCTGGGCGACCCGAATATCGCGACGATCACGATTGTGTACAATGAGATCACATGGCCGAATGATGTCACTGGTTACGTTGGGTATATGTTTACAGCTGGCCCTAATATTCCAGCCGAACGTGGGTACTACTATATCAACAATGTCACTTTGGCCGACGGGCGTGAAGGCTATAGCTATGCCTTTATCGGGGTGCCCTGTAGCTGGGAAGCAGATCGCCCGTTGAGCATTCAGTTGTTCAGTCCTGGTTTGCATAACAGTACAGACACACTCGATACTATTCTCAATACTCCATCTATGACGGTAACGTCTAACCTGAGCGATGCTGGCAATACCTTCTTTGAGCTCTACGGGCCAGACACCGAGCTCGGGCCAGCGGTAAACATGCCCGGCCCGGGTGCAGATGGTTCGCTACTAGGTCAGCAAATCTTTGCCCCGACGTCGAACGCTGAGCAGTGGCAGACGGTATGGACGATTCCGGCACCGGCCTGTGGGCGCTACATCCTGCGCTCGGCGACCGAGGGCGATGATATGAACAACTGGGCGGTGCGGGCAGGCTGGTATGCTGCTGGTGATGATCAGGCTACTACAGCACCCCGTGTTGATACCGCCACCGGCGAAATCATCACCCTGGGGATGTCCCAGACAACGGTGAAGAACTATGTCACCCGCTATGCAACGCGCTATGCCAACGATGAGTTCTGCTTGACGAAGTGGTTCTATGTGCCACCTGCGACGGCATCATTGACGTTGCAACAGTATGATCTTGATCGCCAGGTGGATATCCGCCTCAGAGTGCGTTTCTATCGTCCATCTGATCTCTTTGATCCACGTGCCCTCCAAGGCGGCCTTGCGCCTGCTAATCCGGTCTCTGGTGAGGCCTTATGGGAACGCGATACGTTTGCCAATCCCGAGGCAGGCTGGTGGCGCTCGGTGGTCTGTACCCCGTATCAGGATAATGCCTATGTGCTTGATGCGCTTGCTGATGGCGTGAAGTTGCCGCTGACCGTCAATCCGCCGCCGCCTGCGCCAGATTTGCTGACGACTGTGACGGGGGCCAGTATGACGGCGGAGGTGACGCCGACGGTCGCCTTGACCTTGACGTACGAGAATCGGGCACTTCTCGCGACGGCGCTGCGTCCGACCTTGACCGTCAACCTGCCGCCCCAATTGACCTTCCCGGCTGATGTCTGTGCTCAAATTGCTGATCCGTGTCAACTGGAAAATGGTGCTCTGATCATCCAACCAGCACGGGTTGCGCCGGGGGCATTGGGCACGTATCAGGTGCCAGCCGTGGTGACGCCGGGCAGCCAGGGCACCGCGCTGATCCAGCTTGAGACGCGCTTCCAGGATGTGATGGGCAATCGTTATCGCAATGGCTGGGTGTCAGTCCCTACCCTTCCGTAAGGATGTGGTATGATGAAGCCTTATGCAAGCTCTGCGTCATCATACGCCTCTGGCGCTTATCCTGTTGGTTGCCCTGATCTGGCGGTTGATCCTCTGGGCGCAACCATTGCACTTGCCGGCCAATGATGAGGTCGAATATCTGATCGTTGTGCGCGATCTGCTTGGTGGGCGCGGCTGGATCTTCTATGAAAGCTGGCCCTGGTTGCGTGCGCCGCTCTACCCGCTCTTCCTGGCCGGGTCGCTCTGGTTGGCTGATGGCGATCTTCACCTGGCGGCGCTGCCTAATCTGGGCTTGAGTGTTGCGGTGGTCTGGCTCATCTATCTGCTCGCCCGCGAGCTCGCGCCCGAAGGTTCGCGCCGTCCTGCGTTGCTTGCCGCTGCCATCGCGGCGCTGTTGCAAACCTACGCGACGTTTGCCAGCCTCTATATGAGCGAGACGCTCTTTACGTTCTTTTTTACCGGTTCGTGGCTCGCGCTTGCTCGCTGGCGTCGCAAGGGTGGCCTCTGGCGGGTCGGGTTGGCCGGTGCGCTGCTGGGGTTGGCCTGCCTTACCCGTTCGGCGGGTCTGGCTTTTTTGCCGGTCGCTATGGCATGGATCGTGGGCCTCGATCTCTGGCGGAGGCGACGGCTGCGCGTGGCCGCCGTTGTGCCTGCCCTGGTGATGGCGGTGGTGACGGCGCTCGTGATTGCGCCCTGGACGATCCGCAATTGCCTTGCGTATGGTGAGTGTGTGCTGATCGAGACCGGCAGTGCCCGCGATCTCTGGGTCTACTACGAGCCACGCGAGACGATCCCCGAGATCCATGCGCAGCTAAAGGCGATCCCCAGTCCGGCGGAACGAGCCGATTTCGCGACCCAGCGCGGCCTCGAGCGCCTACGCGAAGATCCGCTGATCTTTCTGCGGAAAATCCCCACCGAATGGATCAGGCTCTGGTCAGTCAAGCCGATTGAGGATCGGTTTTTGCTGCCTGACTATAATAGCGATCCGCCACCGCTGATCTTTCTCGCCTCGCTTTTGCTCGATGATCTGCTCTATTTTGTGATCATGGCTGCGGCACCCTTTGGGGTTGCGCTGGCCCTGGCGCGGCGCGAAGGTCTGGCGTTGCCGATGCTCTTGTGGCTGCTGATCTTTCTCGCGGCGACCATGGTGACCCACGCCGAGTGGCGCTATCGGCATTTCCTTTTTATGGTGCTGATCCCGCTCGCGGCCCTGGCGCTCGATGGCTTCTGGCGCGGTGAACGGCTGCGCCTGCCCGCCATGGCTGCGCTTGCGCTGCCGCTGAGCCTGATGGTGCTCGCTTTTCTGGCCTATTATCCGTGGGCCTGGGCCGCGCAAGGCGCACAGCGGAGTGCTTATCGGCAAACTGGGGACTGGCACGCTTCGGCGGGGCGCGATGAGGCGGCTGCCGCGATGTATCTGGCGGCGCTGCGAGCCTCGCCCACGCCCGATGGCTGGCTGGTGCTTGGCGATCTGCACCGGCGGAAGGGTGATCTGGCCGCGACTGAGCGCTATTATCAATTGGCGCGTGAAAACCGCCCCGGTTATGTTGGCGCGAGTGTGATGATGGGCGATTTCTTGCGTGAGCAAGGCCGCGAAGACGAGGCGCGGCTGGCTTTTCAAGGGCAGTTTCTGGAAGAACAGCGGGCGCTTGATTGGGGTTTTCAGATGTTGAAGCCGGCCCCGTTGCCCACGCTCGACGTAGGTTCCGGGCTTGATCTCGGGTATGTCGGCGGCGTCTATCCTGCCGAAAGGCAGCAAGGCGCGTTGGCACGCTGGACAAACGGGCGGGCCAGCTTACGTCTTGATCCGCTGGACGCCGAAGCTGGTCTGATGCGCCTGACGTTGCGTGCCGCTGCGCCGCATCCCGACGGCGCGACTGTGCCGCTGACCATCTGTGCCCAACGCCAGTGTGCAACCATCACGCTTGCCCCCGAGTGGCGCACGTTCCATCTGCTGCTTCCAGCCCCAGCCGAGACTATCGACCTACGAAGTCCCACCTTTTACGCGCCCGACCGACGCGATCTCGGTGTCCTGCTCGATCACGCCTCGGTGCGAAGTCTGGCGTTGCCGTAGGGCTGGTGTCCTCAAAACCCTCGCGTATGCTGGCGAAAACGGCCAGCGAAGCTGGCCGTTTTCGCCAGCATACGCGAGATCCTTGAAGGCCGCAGGCCCCAAAGCCCCCGCCGGAGGCTCACCCTCACCATGCAAAGAGCAGCGTCAGATCATTGACGTTGGTTGAGGTTGGCCCGGTGAGCAGCAGATCATCAAGGGCGTGAAAGAAGTGGTAGGCGTCGTTGTTGGCGAGGAACGCGTCGGGGTCAAGGCCAAGCGCACGGGCGCGCCCGGCGGTGGCCCCGGTGACAACGGCACCAGCGGCCTCGGTGGGGCCGTCGCCGCCATCGGTCGCCAGGGCGATCAAGGCGACATTGGATAACCCGTCGAGTGCGTTGACCGCAGCGAGGGCCAGTTCCTGGTTGCGCCCGCCGCGCCCGTTGCCGCGCAGCGTCACGGTGGTTTCGCCGCCGGCAATGAGGCACGCCGGGCGCGGCAAGGGGTTGCCACTGAGGGCAATTTCGCGCAGGATGGCGGCGAGCATCCGCCCGGCTTCGCGGGCTTCGCCTTCGAGCGAAGTCGTGAGCAAGAGCGGTGCAAAGCCAGCCTGCCGTGCCGTCTCTAGCACGGCGAGGGCGGCCTGGCGATTGTCGCCGACAAGCAGGTTGGTGACCCGTGCGAAACTCTGATCGCCTAGTGCTGGTTCAGGTGATCTGGTGCCCGTGTTGCGACTCTGGAGATAGGCGAGGATCGCGGGCGGTGTTTGCTCCACCAGATCGTACCGCTCTAGGATCGCCAGCGCGTCGGCTGCGGTTGTTGGATCGGGAACCGTCGGTCCCGAGGCAATAATCTCGAGTGGATTGCCCACCACATCCGACAGAATCAGCGTGACCAGGGTTGCCGGCGCAGCCATACGCGCCAGGCCGCCCCCCTTGAGTTGGTCGAGTTGCTTGCGCAAGGTGTTGATCTCGCCAATCGTTGCACCACAGGCAAGCAGCGCTGCGGTGAGCTGCTGGAGATCGGTGAGGCTCACCCCCGGCACTGGCAGGGTCAGCAGCGCCGAGCCGCCCCCGGAGATGACGGCCAGCACGAGGTCGCGTTCGGTCAACTTGGCGAGCAGGTCAACCATCGCCTGCGCGGCCGCGACGCCACGTTCATCGGGGACGGGATGGCCGGCTTCGACCAGGTGTAGCCTGGCGAAACAGGGTGGCGTCGGCTGCGGCGGCTCTGCCAGATGACCATCTTTGACGACCACCAACCCTGCGCTGAGTTGCTCATCCAGCACCTGCGCCGCTGCGTAGGCCATTGGTGCCCCTGCCTTGCCTGCGCCGACGAGCAAGATATGGTCAAGCGTCGTTAGATCAAAGCGACGCTCACCGACCTGCAACGTGTTGCCCTCGCGACGGAGGTAACGTGCAACGGCGGCCGCTGGATCGACGGACGTAATCCCCGCCGCCAGGATCTGCGTGATCGTCGCCCCCTGGCGCGACTGGAGAAGAGACGTGCTGAAGAATTGGTTTGCTTGCATATGCCCTCAGAAGCTGTCTGAAACGTCGACGGGTTGCGCTAGAGTGCCGACTTATGGGTTTTCAAGAAATGAATCCGCTCAACCAGACCTCACAGGCCTGCTCGTCCGCAGTGGAGAACGATGCTGACACCCTTTTCAGACAGCCTCTCAGGTTGACGGAGGCGGCGGAGGGCGATAGCCCAGTTGCACACTGCAACTGGTGGCGGCTTCGCTGACAACTGATCCTAATTCAAGGGCACGATCGAGGGTCATGCGCATAATTGGCCCTGAAATGCTGATTGCGGCAACACAGCGACCCATGCGGTCAAAAATTGGTGCCGCGACACAACAGACACCAGCTTCACGCTCTTCATCATCGAGCGCAAACCCGCGCGTCTGTGAGCGGGCCAATTCATTGCGTAGCCCTTCTATCGTCACAAACGTCTTGGGCGTCCAGGGGCGCAACTGGGTGTGCGCAAGATAGCTCTCGAGTTGATCGGGTGAAAAGCCGGAAAGGATCGCCTTGCCGCTACCCGTACAGTAGAGGGGTACGCGCTGCCCAACCTCGGTAAACATGCGCACCAGATGTGGACTGGCGACCTGTTCGCTATAGACGCCTTCGTCACCGTGGAGCACCAGCAAATTGCTTGTCTCGCCGGTGGTGCGGGTCAATTCTTGCAAACAGGGGCGCACAATACGGTTGAGACTGAAGCGACGGCTTTGCGACGCCCGTGCCGCTACTTCGAGCAAGCGTGGCCCTGGTCCATAGAGGCGCGTCTCGCGATCTTGCGCCGCATAGCCCCGGCTCACCAGGCTGCTGAGGAGGCGATGGACAGTGCCGAGCGGTAGCCCGGTACGTTCGGTTAGCTGCGAAAGGCTGATATCGTCGTCATTCGTGGCAAGCGCCTCGAGCAGGTCAAAGGCACGGTCAAGTGACTGAGTCATAGGTAAGATCACGGTTTCTGGATCATCGCTGTGTTTCAATCATAGCCCGTTCAGGGGCAGGCTGTCAACATCAGGAATGCAGGGGTGCAGGGTTGTTGCATCATACGAAATCGGATACAACGGGTCACCCGCAAGGGGTGCACGTACCGGGGCGGGGGCCGAATCCGGTGTACGGGCACCCCTTGCGGGTGCCCTTGCGGGTGCCTTTGCGTCAAAACAACGGCCCTGAGCTAGGCGCATCTTTGTGCATTGTCATACGGTACATGATCAACGGATGCGCTGGCAGATCAGCCCAGGGCAACCGACAGACTTTGTCTTGGGTGAAGGAGAAGGGCCGATGCGCATTGTTCACAGGCTTGTCGGGATAGGCTTGGGGGTGAGTCTGCTCGTTTCAGGGTGGTTTATGAGCAGCATGATCTTGGCCGATCTGCGGGCGGGTTGGATCTTGGTTCCAGGCTTGATCACATGGTTTGGCGTGGGTCTCAAGCTCGGGCACGATCTGACCCGTCGCCAGTTCAGGGGTTCAGAAGCAATACGGCAAAACAGCGAAGAAACACTACCAGCCTTTCTCACCCTGACCACAGCGCGGCGGAACCCGCTTGAGCAGGTTCCAATGCGCTTGACCGTGACCATCTGGCAAGGTGAGCGCCGCCTTACTATGCTCCTGACTGGCCGTCACTGGACGATAGGGAGCGACCCCGGTTGCGATCTGTCTCTCCAGGGGGTTGGTGTTGACCCTCTGCATGCCCGCCTGAGTCTTGTGGGCAACGAGGTGATGGTGACCGATCTAGAGAGCATCGGTGGTACGTTTTTGGGCACGCTTGCCCGGCGGCTCAACCCTGGTACCCCGGAAATTGTAGCTGAAGATGAGCCTCTGTTCATCGGGCCTGAGTTTCGTTTGGCGCTGCTGCTTGATGTGAATGCATAATTAGGCTTTCAACGAAGTTTTCTGATCTATCTTTGGCACAACCATACGTCGTACGCCTGGCCCAAAGATGCGCTCTCAACACTCTTTGCGCCTTTGCGCCTTTGCGTCAAATCATCCATAGGGTTGCGGTTATGGCTTCGATCATCAATGGCTTTCAATTGATAGCGCGCCTGGGGCGTGGAGGCCAGGCGACGACCTACCTGGCTCTTCCGGCGCATCACGAGCGAGGAGGCCAGCGCTCGCGGCATTTGTTGGTGCAGCTTGGTTTCCGTACAGGTCGAATCTCGTTGCGCCGAGCGCAGCGCTGGGGGCTGGGCGCACTAAAGCTAGCCTCGTCGGCTACAGCAACCAGCCTGTATGCTGAGCATACCATTTTGGCGGCCCCGCAGATGCGTCACCCGCACCTAGTCTGCCTCTATCGGCAGCGCTTCCCCGAGGCTTTGGGCCAGCGCAATCTGGGGCTACGCGGTGCCGGTGCGCAGCAGCGGGTTGCGCTGGCGCTCGCCTATGAACCGGGTCAAAGCCTGGCGCAGTTGCTTGTGCGGCGGCAGGTACCACGTGATCCCGCCTGGGCGATCAAGCTTGCGCAGCAACTCGCCGATGCACTGAGCCATTTGCACAGGCATGGCATTCTGCATCACGATCTACATCCGGCGAATGTGTTGGTGCAGCATGCGTCCACGAACCAACCCTACGTACGGCTCATCGATCTCGGGGCTGCCGAACGGCTCGCCGCGCCTCGTCGCTACGCTGTCTATGGAACACCGGGCTATCTTGCGCCTGAGCGTATGGGCGCTGACCCCGCGCCACCTTCGCCGCTTGTTGATGTCTACGGTCTTGGCAAACTGCTGGCCGCCTTGACTGCCCACACCTACCCGTTACCAGCTTTACGCACCCTGATTGAGCAGGCAACCGCCACTGATCCTGCGCAGCGCGGGCGATCTATTCCGCATATGGCGTGCTTTCAGGCCCGCCTGCATGAGCTTTGTACTCACTCAACGACGTTTCCTGGTATGCTGGAGTGTCGGCTTTAGCCGGCTCATGAATATTCAATCGTCCATCGGGTCTATGGGAGTGCCGACTTCAGTCGGCTGAGCCGGAAGCCGACTGAAGTCGGCACTCTCTTCGGCAGCAGAGTAGAAAACTTATTTCCCAGACTAATCACTGGTGCGTCAATGAAGTTTTCTGGCGTCCTCAGCCGTCCACGCATGGGGGCACGAAGAAACGAATACCGCACCGCAACGACCATATTCGTTTCTTCGTGATCAGTATTCTGGACGGCGGCGCTACCAGAAAACTTAGTTGACACACTAATCACTAGTGTGTCAACTAAGTTTTCCGATAGCTTGTCACCCTGAGCGCAGCGAAGGGTCTCAGGCATTCCCACGGCAGAGATGCTTCGCTGCGCTCAGCATGACAAGGCTGCGAGCATGTCAGAAAACTCAAGTTACAGACTAATCACTAGTCTGTAACCTAAGTTTTCTGGCGTCCTCAGCCGTCCACGCATGGGGGCCACGAAGCAACGAATCATTGCGTTACACCGCCTGTTTTCGTCTCTTCGTGAGGATCCTTCGTGGTCGGCGACGCGACCGGGAAATGTAGTTCACACACTACTTAATTCGACTGCACGCTTGGCAAATAGACCCGACTTCCTTCGATGATCATATTGACGGTGATCGTGCGTGAGAGTTGGCCGGAAGTGACAAGGATGGTTGAGTTGTAGCTTCCGATGGGCAGGCCCGTAGGATCAACCACGACTTCAAAATCTTCCGGTGTGCTGCCGGTAATCCTATCGGCGAGCGCGCCTTCACCTTTGCGTAGCGTCACCCACGAGGCGCTACTCTGCGCGGCCCAGTCTAGGGCTTGGTCACTATCGCCCAGTGCGCGGGTGCTGACCACGGTTGTTTCGGCAGGGCCGGCGAGCATCGTCGCAACGCCAATGACGCCGGGGGCTAGCTCGAGTTCGGTGGCAAGCGGGACATCAATGGCCGAGGCGATGGTGACGGTGCGAGTGAGACTGGTCGTATTGCTTTGCGTATCAGTTGCGGTGACGGTGATTACGTGAGTATTGGTCGAAAGATTGTCGATCGTCAGCAAGCCGCCATTGCCAAGTTCGCCATCCTTATCGCTGCTCCAGGCAAGGGCGTTGCCACTCAGTTCGCCATCCTCGAGATCATAGGCGCTTGCCTCAAGGGCTACGGGTTGGGCCGGGTAATAGGTAGCACCTTCGTTGGGCGTGACAATCGTCAGTTGAGGCGCTTTGTTGGGGAGGCCGAAGGTCGCCGAGTCGTTCTGACCAGTCAGAACGCCGTCGGAGGCAACGACACGAAAACGGCTGCTTTCGCCACCGGGCAGATTTGTGAGGTTGACGGTCAGTTCGGTTGCCGCCAGATCGGTCGCAACTGGCCGCCACGTATCACCGGCGTCAAAACTATAGAGCACCGTGTAGCTCAGTTCATCACCATCAAGATCCTCGCCAGTCCAGCGCACGGTGACACTATCGCCCGTCAGGTTACCGCCGGTTGGTTCGGTAATCGTCACGGTCGGGGCATTGCCACTCACGTTGCGGGTGTCAACGGTGGTTGTGCCCTGGCGCAATTCGATCCGGGCGGTTGCCGGGTTCCACGGGATAATTTCGGCGAAGAGAGCGGGCTCTTCCGGGCTATCGTCATCTTCGACCCGTGCCGGGGTAAAGGGGTAGCTTGCAAGCTCTTGATCACTGGCACTCAGCAGCACGATCGACCAGTCACCTTCGCCCGTCGGCAGTTCGGCACTCCCTTCGATGACATTGATCTGGTCAAATTGTCCTGTGCCAGGGACGAGTTTGGCGTTGCCCGTGACAAGGGCAAAGGTTCCTTGTTGCAACTGAGCCTCAGTGAGCGCAAAGCTATTGAGTGTGGCAAAGCGGGCCCGAAGGCCTTCATAGGTAAAGTCGCTGACCCACTGGTTATTGCAATAGGTCATCACATCACGCCAATCGGGTGGATAGATGGCCCGTGTCGTGATGTCAAAACCATAGATCGCCGTATTGCCGGTCAAGGCTGGACTAATGCGCCCGCTTGGATAGGGGAAAGCGACACCGCCACCGGCACCACAGAACTCGGCGTGCGAGCGCCCAAGGCTATGGGCGATCTCGTGGCCGCCGTACCAATCGCCATAGCTGCCATCGGTGTCCCAACCCCAGCTTCCCGAAGGTGTACCGGTAGGGCCCGAGGAGATCTCGCCCGGAATACCGAGCGCCTTGCCGCGCATAAAGCCCCCCCCATCGTCAACCATGCCATAGAAAAAGGTGTTCGATGACATGCCACCAAAGATGCGATCGAACAACCAAGCTACGGCCATCCGTGAATTGAGCGAGTCAACATTGGGCAGACCACTCGGTGTATAGTTGTAGGTGCGTCGAGTTGCATTGAGTTGCGCAATCGGGTAGGCGCGCCGTAACCACGATTCGAGTGCATTGACATGAAAGTTAGAGGCCTGATAGGTGCTGCTGCCGATGGTATAGCGTACATTGTAGATCCGCAGGCGCATCACCGGGCCTCGCAGCAGATTGACCGTGACGGTGCGGCGGTTGTTGCTCAAGACTGGATCGAGCACAGTATTGGCTGGATCGAGGCGTGCTGTCAATTCAAGGCTACCGATGCCATTTGTCCAACTGGCGGGCAACTCAAAGAGAAAGCTATCGTTGATCAGCCCGCGATTCGGCGAAGGCTTGACCGTGATTGTGCCGCCGGGGTTGATCGGGGTCAGGCTCGCAAAAACTGTCGCTCCTCTGCGGCCACTGAGGGTTGCGGTCACTCCGCTGCGTGCTTGAGGTGACGTAACGTGTACCCGTACATAGGTGCGTTTGCCGGCGAGCAATTCCACACTATTGTTGAGATCCTGGATCGCCTGGGTCACCTCAATGGCCGTAACACTCATATTGGGGCCAAAGGCGATCTGCAGGCAGCAAGCCCATTTGGCCGCCGTTGTGGCAAAATCAATGCTCGTCAGGCCTGTAGGTGCCATAATCACCCGGCCATCGTCGAGCAACGCACTTGCCAACGTCGTGCTGCTCAATGCGCCAAACCCCGCCCGCGTCTGCGGGATCCATGCCTCGCCAAGGGTCGCAATGGGCACAATGCCAAAGCCAGCGGGGGGCAGATTTTTGGCTGCTTCTGGCTCGCCCACAATAGGCGTGAAGAGTCCTGCCCGCGTCAATTCGCTGGCCCGGTTGAGCCGCGTGTTGACTCTTGGTGCAGCGAGGCTCGGATCAAGTTGTTCGCCAAATGCTGGGTCAAGCAGCAGCAGATTGCCGCCGCCACTTACATACTCTCGGATCCGCGTGATCTCTCCTTCAAGCGAACTGGCACTGCCCCGTGTAATGGCAAACATAACGAAGTCGGCCAGATCCCAGCGTGATAATTCAGCTCCCGTGACAATAACCACCGACCACGGCGGATCTTCTAACTTTCCGGCTGCCGCAAGGTTCTGGCAGTCATCAGGGAAATTGGTTTCGGGGGGCTGATAACACAGGATACGGGGTTCAGTTTGTTGGGCAAGAATGGGATGGCTGGAAGGCAGGATGAGGGTGAGGATGACGAGCAGGGCCATGGCAAGCCGAAATTGGTGATAGCGCTTCATCGCGTTCTCCACATAATGCTCGAGACTGCCCCAAAGGTGTTTGCTCAGTATAGCACTACCGCGTGCGAAGTAGGGGCGCAGCAGCCCTTGATTCTAGGGCTGCTGCAACGTCCACCTGACCGGAGCACCGTCGGGCTGAAGCCCTCGGCGACGGGTCGCGAAGGCCGCCTGCGTGGCCTCATCCAGCCCGCGCAGGCGGGCTTGGCACGCAAGAGCCGAGCCGTTGACGGTGACGGTGACCCCCGAGAGCTGACGTTGCATCAGCCCTGCCCTTGATCCGCCCGTTCCGGGAACGCTCCGCCTCATTGCTGCTGCGCCCACAGGCCTGGTGATATCGCCCTCGAACCCGTAGATCCGTACATCATCACCGCCCCACAAGCGGCAAATAGTGCCGGTTGAGTTGTGAACTGACGATTACGCGCAGGGGGATGCTCGCGTTGCCGGCGTTGCTGGTGATGCGCAAGGTGCCGGTGTGCGTTCCCTCACTCAACGTCCCAGGGTTCACCGTCAGCAGCAGATCACTGCTGTAGCCGCTGCCACTTGCTGGCTCAACGGTTGCCCACGCCACGTCTAGCGCGGTTTGCCAGGTGATCGTGCCTGAACCTGTGTTTCTGAGCGCGATGCTGATGTTTTGTGGCCCTGTGCCTGGGCGTACCATGATCGCGATGGCCGCTGGACTATGCTGCAGCACCGCAGGCACTCCTTGGCGCAGATAGACCGGACTCTCGCTCAGACGAATGATGCCCTGTCCATCCTGGATCGGCAGCGCGACGGCTTGGCCGTCACGATTGAAGAGACTCGCGCTCGTTCCAGGTTGCAGCGGGACGGCGACATCTTCGAGGCCGTCGTTCCGCCAGATGAGATCGACCGTCTGCTGGTCGGGTGTGGTAAAGCGCAGGTGAAAGCGTGCGACGCTACTCAGCGCATCGGCCTGGTGCTGAAAGGTGTGCAGTGGCCCAAAGCCCGCAAACTGTGGTTCGGGGCCAAGTTGAGCGATCAGGGTGGCATACGCATTGGCCGCTGGCTTGCGGGCGTACCCTTCTCTGACGGTACGCAAAAGCGCGGCCTGCTGCCAGAAGTTCTGGGCAGCCCCGTCGAATTTATCTTCCAGTTGGAACCAGTTGAGATGGGTGATGCCCTGCGCCAGCGCGATCCCGTAGGTGCGCACCAGATAGTTCGCCTGCTGATCCTCGCTTTTGCCCACTAGCGCACTCAGGTCGCCCCGAAGGTTGCAGTCACGACAGCTATGCAGCGGTGCGCGTGATGCCGTGGGGCCAAAATAGACGTGCTGGTCCTCAGGGTTGTTGGCGCTCCGGTTGCGTGCGGCACCCCCAATGAGGCAGCCAGGATCGGCAGCCGTACAGGTCGACCAGCCGACCTCGCTGATCCAGATTGGGCGCACTGGCCCGCCGCGCCGGGCCGTCTGCTCATTGAGCCAGTTGCGACTGGTGGTCAGGCGGCCCCATAGGGTCACGCTGCCAAAAATACCTGCCCCATCCGGCGCAGCTGTAGGCATATATGGGTGGATCGCTAGCGCATCAAAATTGAACCAGGTTGATGGGCGGGCAGCCAGTGCATCGTTCATAAAACTTAGTCCATCACGATGCCCGATGCCGTCGTTCCAGCCCCCATCAAAAACATAGAGCCCGCCGGTTGCTACGATGGCCGTTGGATCGGCGGCTTTGGCCGTTAGATAGCCCACTTCGAGTAGCGCGGCATATTCGGCTGGCGAGCCCGGCCACGTCTCCCAGGCATTCGGTTCATTCCAGATTTGCCAGACAGCAATGCGTGGTGAACCGGGCGCATCATTGATCCCGTCGCCATCGTAGCGCTCAACTACGGTCGCGACATAGTCGGCAAAATCTTGCGTACTGGCCGGGGGGCACCAGTATGCTTCGGCAAAAACACCTGCCCAGGCGTACTGGGTGCGGCGTTGCTCGCAATCGGCGATGCGCGCCCACTGGGGTGTGGTCAAGAGCATGCCGACGATGCCATAGCCGGCTTCGGCCATCTCTAGGATGCGGCGATCCATCAAGGCCCAATCCCATTGGCTTTTGCCCGCCCGCTCAAGGTTGGCCCAACTCAGTTCCTCGCGGCCCCAGGCTACACCAAGTTGGCGCCCCTCGGCCACGAGGGTGGCAATGCCTGCCTCACCGTCATTCCAGAAGCGTTCAAGACCCGTAAAGTAGGTGTTCATCCCAAACATCGTCAACTGCGTAGGCTGCCTCGTTGCCAATCCAAGATCGGGCTCGGCATGACTCGACGGTACGGTTGCGACCAAGAGGCTGATGATCACCAGAATTAGGATTAGTATTCGCATATACCGTATAATATCACCCAAAGCATTTTGTGGAGAAGAAGCACATGATGAATGGAGCAGTTCCTTTTGGTGACCTGAAACGTCAGTATGAGGCGATGCGTCCTGAACTTGATGCGGCGATTGCCCGCACGCTCGCGAGTGGGTGGTACATCCTGGGCGAGCAGGTTGCCGCGTTCGAGGCTGAGTTTGCGGCCTATTGCGGGGCGAGCCATTGTGTCGGTGTTGCCAGTGGGGCCGAGGCGCTCTATCTCGCCCTTGCTGCCCTGGGCATTGGTCCCGGTGATGAGGTTATTACGGTCGCTAATGCATGCATGTACCAGGTTGCGGCTATCCTGCAGGTTGGGGCGCTTCCAGTACTGGTCGAGGTTGACCCTGTGACCCAGAATATGGCACCAGCGGCCTTCGAGGCGGCCATTACCTCGGCGACCCGTGCCGTCATTCCGGTGCATCTCTTTGGACGCATGGCTGATATGCCGGCCATCATGGATATTGCAACCAGCCACGATCTGGTGGTGGTGGAGGATGCCGCCCAGGCGCACGGCGCTTTTCTCCTTGATGACCAGGGCCAGCCGCAGCGTGCCGGGGCCTGGGGCCACCTCGCCTGCTTTAGCTTCTATCCGAGCAAGAATCTGGGGGCCATTGGCGATGGCGGGGCGATGATAACCGATGATCGCCTGCTCGCCGAGGCGCTGCGCCGCCTGCGGATGTATGGCTGGGGCAAGAAGTATGAGACGGTTGAAGTCGGGGGCCGTAATTCTCGCCTCGATGAGTTGCAAGCCGCGATCCTCCGCGTCAAGCTGCTCTATCTCGAACAAGGCAATCAGGCGCGCCGCGAACGCGCTGCCTGGTATCGCCAGTTGCTCGCCGATCTCCCGCTGACTTTGCCTGTTGATGAACCAGGCATGGTCTATCACCTCTTTGTCATCACGCTGCCCGATCACGCCGCTCGTGAGCACCTCCGTCAGACGTTGCTCGCCGCCGGGATTGGCTGCGATGTACACTATCCCCTCCCCGCCCATCAGCATCCCGCGTATGCCGAACTCTATGATGGCACCGTGAGCTTGCCAGTGACCGAGGATCTCGCCGGACGCATTCTCTCGCTGCCAATGTTTCCCGAGTTGACCCGCGCCGAGATCGAGCGGGTCTGCGCAGTGGTGCGTCAAGGAGTCGTCTAATGATGAATGCGCTCTCTCCCTATGCCGATAGTTTCAATGGGGCCCGCGTCTTGATTACCGGCGGCATTGGTTTCATCGGCTCAAATCTGGCTTTGCGCCTCGTTGAACTCGGGGCGACGGTGACGCTCGTCGATTCGCTCATCCCCGAATATGGCGGCAATCTCCATAACCTCACCGGTCTCGAAGATCAGGTCAGGGTCAATTTCTCTGATGTGCGCGATGAGCATTCGATGAACTATCTTGTCCAGGGCCAGGATTATCTCTTTAATCTGGCTGGCCAGACGAGCCATATGGATTCGATGCGCGATCCGTATACCGATCTTGAAATTAATGTACGTTCGCAACTTTCGATTTTGGAAAGTTGTCGCAAGCATAATCAAGCTATTCGCGTTGTCTATGCGTCAACCCGGCAGATCTACGGCAAGCCGGACTATCTGCCCGTTGATGAACGCCACCCCTTGCACCCGGTTGATGTCAATGGCATCAACAAAATGGCTGGCGAGTGGTATCATATTCTTTACAATAATGTTTATGGAATTCGCAGTTGCGCCTTGCGGCTCACCAATACCTATGGCCCACGGATGCGGGTAAAAGATGCCCGTCAGACTTTTCTTGGCATCTGGATCAAGCACTTGATCGAAGGCCAGACGATCCAGGTCTGGGGCGATGGCTTACAAATCCGCGATTTCACCTATGTTGATGATTGTGTCGAGGCGCTCTTGCTCGCAGCGGCGAGTCCCAATGCCCATGGGCAGATCTTTAACCTGGGCAGCGATGAGACGATCAATCTGCGTGATCTCGCCGCACTGATGGTCGAAATCTATGGGGAAGGTCAGTACGAAATCATTCCCTTCCCGAGTGACCGCAAGCCGATTGATATCGGCGACTACTACGGCGATTATCGCCTCATCCGCGGGCGCCTCGGTTGGATGCCCCAGGTCTCGCTCCGCGAGGGTTTGGCCCGCTGCCTCGTCTTCTACCGCGAGCACCGTGCTTATTATTGGTAAGGCATGGTTCAGGCTACGTTACTACTCAGAAACGTCCACAGCCTCCTCAGAGGCTATCTGAAAAGTTGACGGGTTGTGCTCCGGAGTGCCGGCTTTAGCTGGCTGAAGCCGGCACTCCCAGGACTTGCCACGTGGTGGAGAACGATGCTGACACCCTTTTCAGACAGCCTTTAATAAGTTTCCATGTTTCCTACTTGCTATTTCCTCTTTCCTACTTCCTACGATAGATCTGAAACTCCCCCTGACTAAATACCAGTTCAAAGTGCTCGGCAAAGAGTTGCTCGCCTTGCGTGCCATGGAATTCACGTTCAAGCGGGCTCACATAGATGTAGCTGATGTTGTGTTTATGCAGCAATTCGAGGGCTGTTTCGAGGGTAGCCGCCTGGTAGATCGCTGGTATGTCACGCTGCCGTTCATCCATCACCGCCATCTGCTCGGCAAGGCCACTGCGCCAGAGCCGCTCGTGACCAACAAGCCAGCCTAGCACGCTCTGCACGCCACTGAACGCCGAGGCTCGGTTTAGTCGTTCGTATTCGCAGTTGCAGAAGCCATTCACCATCCGTTCCTCGAGGCCCACGTTGGCCTCGAGCCAGCGGATCGCAGCCAGTTCGTCGGGGGCGGTCTGCCCCAAAAAGGCCATCCCGTCAAAGGTGCGCTCGCCCGGTAGTACCGGTTCCGTCCAGCGGGCCAGGCCAATTGGGTAGATCGATGCCCCGGCGAGCAAGATGATCAACGGGAGCATCCACGCCAGATGGCTACTTCGTCTGAGCCACGTGCGCCATACGGGCAGGCTTGCCTTCGCTTGATCATGCACCTGCTTTTGCTCAAGCCCGATCTGCACGATCAGCCACCAGACGGCATAGGCGGCGACGATGCCCCAGATGAGCCAGACTTGATAGTAAAATTTGAAGATCATATTCTGACGGCTCATGATGGTCTGAAGATGATCTTCAATATAGACCACTTCGGGCACAAAGAGCGCGACGCTACCGACTGCGGCCGCCCAGAAGGCCACGCTTAATCCCGTACTCTGGGCTTGCCAGGCTCGTAAGGCGAGCAGCACGATCAGGGGGAGCAGGAAGAGCAGAGGGAAACCGATGACCAGGCCGACCACCAGCGTGATCATGCCACCCCAGATCACTCCCCGCACAAGCCAGTCCGGGACATACGTGTACCTGGCTTGCGCGAGATGATCGCCTTGATCCTGCGGCGACCGCGCCTCGGTTTTACCAGGACCACGCAAGGCAGCAGCCAGCATCGGCACGAGAAAGAGCCCGAACATCACCACAAAGCCGAGCAGCCGCGACCGATGCTGTGACCAGGCCAGCATGGTTGCCAGCCGCCCAATGATCGGGAGGTCGGCCAGGCTTTCATCAAGCACCGAACCTGCTGGCGCGGTGAAGGTGAGCAGAAATGGTGCAATGGTGAGCATTGCCGCGATACCAAAGCAACAGGCCGCGATGATCAGCCGTTGCCAGCGCTGCGCTTCACCGGTGCGCCATGCGCCTATCACCATCGCTCCCCCAAAGAGCAGCGCGTAGGTTGGGGCATCCCACGAGTTGATGCAGTAGAGCGCACTGACCACGATCCCCGCGACCGCCGCTGTGAGCGGTTGGGTGCCACCTGCGACCAGCGCCAGCGCCAACCCGAGCCCAAGCAGGGCAATCGGGAGTGCCAGGGTGTGCGGGTGCAGATCGCCAAGATAAAAGGTAAAAGCGGGGAATTCGGTAATCGCCTGCCGCCGCTCAACGCCGCCTTCAGGCAGCGGCATCTCATCGAAGATCACCCGCGAAGGCCGAAACCAAGCAAACGAAGGCCACGGATCGACCGTCAGTTCACTCCACGCTGGTTCTTGCCATCCGCGCACCGTTGGCCGACTGAGCGTGATCGTCTCGGCCCCGGCGAGCCGTTGCTGCAATGCTTCGCCAAGCTGATCGATATCGAGTACCCACCAGCTCTGCGTGCCAACCGCGAGTTGGATCGCCGACGCCTGGCTGCCAAGCGGAATGACAAAGATCAGCGCGAGCAATCCAACGGCAAGGGCTTCTACCTGACGCACTGGCCGCGTTGCCACGTGCGTTAGCCGCACCAGCGCGACGGCAAGATAGGCAACCCCGACAACGATCAGCGCGACGACGACCGCAAAGCCAAGATTGAATGCATATGCGCCTGGTGTTCCTGTGAGCAGCGCCAGTGCTCCAATCGCGACATAGCCGAGGTAGTAGTAGTTGAACGGATACCCAGCAAACCAGGGCGAGGCCGGAGGAATCTGATCATACCGCAAGAGCGCATTGATGATCATCACCTCCATTGGTTTTTCGGTACCCGTCAGGGCCGGACCAACTGACCCATGCCAGCGAAACATACACCCGGCAAAGAGGCCGACCAGCAAGAGCAATTCCCAGCCGACGATGGCCTGCCAGCTGAGGCGCGGCCAGTCAAGCCCCCGGCGCTGGGCGATGATCCACGCGCCGATGCCAACCAGGGCTACCGCCAGCACTGCTCCTATCACCAGCGGTACCTCGAATGGCGCAAGGCCAATCAGTGCGCCAACCCAGGCGACGAGCGTGACCAACAAGAGACCGAGGCTTTTAGCAAGCGGATACCCGGCGAGCGGCAGTGAGCGCAAGGCGAGCATCGTTATGGGAAGCCCGGCCAGGCCAATGAGTTGAAGGGCCAGCCACCAGCGCAATACGAGCGGATCAGCGAAGGCCTGGAGGTCACGCAAGAAGGAACCCGTCAATTCGGGACGCACCGCCCACGCGAAGACCAGCGCAACCCCGGCTGCGCTGGCGATTGTCACCGCCCGCGTCAGGCCCAGCCCTGCAAGGCCCAGAGCCAGCAGCACGGGCAAGATACTCAGGGCGAGCCAGGCAAAGCCTGGCGGCAGACGAAGCGCCGGATCAAATGGACGTACCTCAACTTCAAAGAGTGCCAACCCAATCTGCCGGCTCTCGACCACTGCTGGCGGCTCGGCGCGCAGGTGCAGATCAACCCACCCGAGGTGATCTGCAGGCAGCGGGCTGAGCAGATGATAGTGGCGCAGCTCTGGTTCGCCTTCGTCAGTTACAAGTGTGACGAGTGGTGTCGCGCCAACGCTGAGCGCAATAGTGGCCCCTGGTGCCACAGCCCCGCGCAAGCTCAACGCACTGCGCTGCGTCGCCCGCACCGGCAGACTCAACCGCGCCTCGGGGCCACTCCAGCGATACGCGCCAATCGCATTGCGTTCAACCGGCTCGAAGCCTGCCAGTTGATCAAAGCTATGCAGTGACGCAGGGTACATAACCGTAACACCCTGATACTGCCACAACAGCAGCGCCGCCAGCGGTGGCAAGAGCAAGAGCCAGAGAATCTTCCATCTACGCATGGCATGATTCTACCTGATCCCACCTCGTGAGGAAACACGAAACGAAGGTAGTCTGTCAACGACGTTTGCTGGTCTCCCTGGGAGCGCGGGCGGCCCGCCCGCTTTTGCTTCCGAAGCGGGCGGGCCGCCCGCGCTCCCAGGCCGCGAAATTTTCTGGCATGCGCGCAGCCTTGCCATGCTGAGCGAAGCGAAGCATCTCTGCCGTCGGGACGCCTGAGACTCTGCTCTCAGCCTGGCATCTTGACAACTATTGCGGCGATGAGACGGTCTGGATCTACCTCACTTTTGCATACCTGACCTGCACAAAACCATTCGCCGAGACACTGCATCCAAGCAGGTGTAGGCGTTGCTCAGGCACAGGATCACCAAAGAGTCCGATGCCTGCCCCGAGTACGATTGGGACACGGGTGATCGTTAGCTCGTCAATCAGCCCGGCCTCCAAAAAACGCTGGATCGTCTTGCCCCCATCAATATAAAGATGTTGCTTGCCCTCGGCACCCAGTCGCGCAACAAGCTCTGCCGGTGTCCCGTTCATCAGGCGCACCTTGCCCTCTAACTGGGCTGGCACAGCCAATTGCCCACCTGTCAGCACAATCACCGGCACCCCCTCATAGGGCCAGTGATCAAAGGTGAGCACCTGCTCAAACGTCTTGCGTCCCATCACGATCGTATCCACCGTAGCAATGAAATCCTCATAGCGCAACCCTTGCAACTCAGCCAGCGCATACTCAGGCCGCTGCAACCAATCAATGCTCCCATCAGGGCGGGCAATGAATCCATCAACACTCGTTGCGATATACACCGAGCATTTCACCGTAGGTGCGCTCATCATCTTTCTCCCCAGGATCTTCATAACTCCTTCACAATTCTTCCGTACTATACCTCTTGTCAGGACGCAAATCATCGTCCGCGAGGCCTATCCATACTCCTTTCAGCGGGAGGGCAGAGGCCCGAGAAACACCTTCATTTAGCTGGCTGATTGTGCCAGCGCAACAAGGAGAAAGCATTGAAACAGCAAAACTGGCTCGGATGGCTCGCCCTTGGTCTTGCCGGGTTGGCCTTGATGGTTGCCCTTGGTGGCTTTTTTGGTGGTACCATGATGCAAATGCGCACAATGAGATATCAGCAGACAGCCCCACCGTCCGGTGTTCTGGTGGTACCCTCAGAAGGGTCGAGCGTGCGCGGCGACCGTGGAAATACCGGGCCGTCGTCTTTTGTCTTTGAACGTCAGCAGGAGCGCAATGAGGATATGCGCGAACGGATGGATCGTGGCGACATGCGGATGGACATGGGGCAGATGGCTCATCCTTCCCGTGATCACGGGCGATCCGGCCTCTTTGGGATGGCTGGTATGTTTTTTGGGTTGCTCAACGCGCTGAGCAAACTGGTTGCCCTGGGTTTGCTGGCCTGGCTCTTGTTGCGGCTCTTCCAGCAGCGCAATGCCAATGGTGGTGGCACCCCGCCAGCTCAACCTTTGACGCCCGCAGGCCACGATCCGCGGGTCGAGTAAGGGCGAAGCACCCGCGCGCTGCGCGAAACCTCCCCTCCCCCCTCGTGGGGGCGGGGCCGGGGGTGGGGGGCAAAGGCGTTGCCAACGCGCATCGTTGGCAGAAGGTAGCACCGGCTTCCAGCCGGTCTTGACCGTTCGCAGCGAAGGTAGCACCGGCTTCCAGCCGGTCTTGACCGTTCGCAGCGAAGGTAGCACCGGCTTCCAGCCGGTCTTGACCGTTCGCAGCGAAGGTAGCACCGGCTTCCAGCCGGTCAGGAAGCCCCACCGGCTGGAAGCCGGTGCTACCAAACGGTAAAGCTGATCGGGCCATTCTGAAACCATGCCTAAGAAACAAAACCGGCCTGAGACCTCACAGGTCTTCAAGACCTGTGAGGTCTTATGACAAAGTCGCGATGAGAGCGGAACGATGAAAACAATCCTGGTGGTAGACGATGAACCTGGCATTGTCCAGATTGCCCGCGATTACCTTGATCGTGCGGGCTTTCGTGTGCTGATGGCTGATGATGGGCCTGGGGCTTTACGCCTTGCCCGTACCGAGCGCCCACATTTGCTAGTGCTTGATCTGATGCTGCCAGGGATGGACGGCCTCGATGTCACCAGGGCGCTGCGGCAAGATCAGGCGACCCGCAAATTGCCGATCATTATGCTGACCGCCCGCGTCGAAGAGGCGGATCGCTTGATTGGCCTCGAGCTCGGCGCCGATGATTATATGACCAAGCCCTTTAGCCCCCGTGAGCTTGTCGCCCGCGTGCGCGCGGTGTTGCGCCGTACCGAAGATACTCCTTCCCCGGTTGCTCTTATCCAGATCGGCGAGTTGAGCATTGACCTCGAACGGCGCATCGTCCGTCGCAATGCGATCACTATCGATCTCACGGCTACCGAGTTTGACCTGCTTGCGGTGCTTGCGCGTGAACCCGGACGGCCTTTTACCCGTAGTCAGTTGCTCGATCTGGTCTTTGATCTGAGCTATGCTGGGTACGATCGCACGGTTGATGCCCATATTAAAAATCTGCGCCGCAAAATTCAGCCTGATCCCCAGGGTCTCCAGTATATTGTCACTGTCTATGGGGTTGGGTATAAATGTCTTGAATTGTGAAAACATATGCGTAAACAACCCCGTGTTTTTAGTCTGATGCTCACCGCTTTTAGCCTGGTCATTGTGCTGGGCATTGGTGGCATGCTGCTCTTTTTCTGGGTTGCTGTGCTCAGCTTTCAGCGTGGGCACGATGATTGGGGGGCCCCGCCCGAGTTTGTCGCCCGCGGCGAGGCTGCACGTCTGGCCCAGGTCTATCGCCGCGAGGGTTCGTGGGAGGGGGTCGAGCCACGTTTTGATGTGATCGAGCGCCAGTTGCGCGATGATCGCTGGCAGAGCATTACGCTGCTTGATGCCGATGGGCAGGTTGTCTCACGTCGCATTGGGGCTGAACCAATGATGCCGATGATGCCGATGATGGCTTCGGCTGAAAGCATGCCAGATCGACCGCCACGTGGCGCGACGCTGCCGCTTGGGCCTGTTCCTCCCGAAGATGTTCTGTCAAGCACAGTGACTGCTTCTGGTGTTGCCATTGTGCCTGCCAATCCTGTGCAGATGATCTCAGCCGATGGGCAGGTTCTCTTGACGATTCCTATTCAGTTGCGCGATGAGACCGTGGGGGCGCTGGTGATCGATTATGCCAGTGGCGAAGGTCGGACGTTCGGGTTCGCTAATCTTGCCCGCGGGGTTGGTGCCGCCGGTCTGGCCCTGGCCGGGATCTTGCTTGGCCTGGCAATCTTCTTTTCGCGCCGGATCAGCACGCCCCTTGCGCAACTCAACCAGGCGGCCCGGGCGCTGACGGCAGGTGATATGCAGGTGCGGGTAGAGCCGGGCCGCGTGCGCGAGGTGGCCGATCTGGCGCTGAGTTTCAATCAACTGGCTGATGCCCTGGCTGCGGCTGACCAGCAACGGCGTCAGTTGACCGCCGATGTTGCCCACGAGTTGCGTACCCCGCTCTCGATTATCAAAGGTCGCCTCGAAGGGGTGCAGGATGGCGTCTATGAGCCTGATCAACCGCAGATCGCTGGTCTGCTCGGCGAAGTTGCCCTGCTCGAACGCTTGATCGAAGATCTGCGCTTGCTTGCCCTGGCTGATGCCGGCCAGCTCGCGCTCTATCCCGAACTCTGCGCTCCTGCCCAACTCTTATACGATACGGCACGCTCGTTTGCTCGCCAGGCCGAGGAGCAGGCGGTCGCGTTGCACGTGGAAGCCGCCGATCCGCTGCCCGAGGTGTTGGCCGACCCCCAGCGGATCAGTCAGGTGCTCGGCAATCTGGTCGGCAATGCGCTGCGCCATACCCCTACCGGCGGCCAGATAACCCTTGCGGCACAGCTGGTGGCTGATGGGGGTGTTGCGTTTGCGGTGAGCGATACAGGTCACGGGATTGCGCCCGCCGATCTTCCCCATATCTTCGACCGCTTCTATCGCGTTGATCGCGCCCGTTCACGTAGCGCCGGCGGGGCCGGCCTCGGTCTTGCCATTGCCCGCCGTATCATCGAAACCCACGGCGGTACGATCAATGTTACAAGCACGCTCGGCGACGGCACGACGATGCGCTTTGTCTTGCCCCTTGAACCGGCCAGCGATGGTACAATAGATCGTGTGCTGCCCCATCAAGGCAGCGCAGACGATCAAACCCTGCCAGCGTGAGGAATGGCATGCCAGAGTCGCCCTATCCGATGGTGTCAGTTGACGAGGCCCAGCAGGTGATTATGGGCCGGGTGCTGCCGCTCGAAGCCGAAGAAGTTGATGCGCTGACCGCCGATGGGCGTGTGCTTGCCCAAGTGATCCAGGCACCGCTCAATCTTCCCGATGTGCCCAAGGCGGCGATGGATGGCTATGCACTGCGCACTGACGATGGCCTGAAGCCGCGCCGTATCATCGCCGAGTTGACGGCTGGCTCGACTGCCGGGGTGTCGCTCGAACCAGGCACAGCCGTGCGCATCATGACGGGTGCGCCAATGCCCGCTGGTGCCGATGCGGTGATTCCTGTCGAACTCGCCGAGGAGCACGCTGGCTGGCTGACGTTGCACCACACGTTGCAATCTGGTCAGCATGTGCATACCGTGGGCCAGGATGCCGCTCAGGGCGCGACGATCCTGTCGCTCGGCACCGTGCTTGGCACGCCGGAACTTGGCTTGCTCGCTACCTTTGGCCTGACCAGGGTGCAGGTCTATCGCCGCCCACGGGTTGCGGTGCTGGCGACCGGTGATGAAGTGATCGAGCCAGGCTTACCTCGCCCTGCTGGCGCAGTCTATGACTCGAATCGCTACGCCTTGATGGCGGCGTTGCGCGAGGCGGGTTGCGAGGTTCTCTCCCTCGGCATTGCCCCTGATGACCACACCAAGCAGCGCGACGCCCTTCTCCGCGGGCTCGAAGCGGCTGATGTGCTTGTCACCAGCGGCGGCGTCAGCATGGGTTCACGCGATCTAATCAAGCCCCTGCTCGCCGAACTTGGCACGGTTCACTTTGGGCGCATCGCCTTCAAGCCGGGCAAGCCAACCACGTTTGCCACGGTGGGTTCCAAGCTCGCTTTCGGGTTGCCCGGCTATCCCGTCTCTTCGCTTGTCTCGTACGAAGTCTTTGTGCGCCCTGCCCTCCGCGCCTTGCAGGGCGATCCGCATCCCTGGCGTCCACGGGTGCGCGTGCGCCTCAGCACCCCGATCCGCCCCTCCCACGATCGCCCCGAATATCAGCGGGTCACCATTCGCCAAGAAGGCGTGCATCTGGTGGCGGGAACAACCGGCGGCCAAGGCAGCTCTCGCCTGATGTCGCTGCTCGGCGCCAACGGGCTTTTGCTTGTCCCCCCCGGCGAGGCGATCTATCCTGTCGGCACCGAACTCGATGCTTTGTTGACGGCACCACTCTGATGCGCTTCGTTGAAAAAAGCCAGCTATGCTGGCTTTTTTCAACGTCCTCTCACCGTTTTACTACGATGCGCAGTTGCTCACTCGGATGGAGCGAACAGACCAAATCGAACGTCCCGGGGCCGGCAAAGTGCTGGATAAAGCGCTGCCCAGGGGCCACCCGATATGGCCCAATTGTGATCGTCTCGTCGTCGTCGTTCTGGATCACCAGCGTATCCTGTTCGCTCAGGTGCAAGACGATCTCCTGGGGAAAGAGTTCGATTTCGTCCCCGGCGGCAAGCCGCACTGCCGTACCGGGTGGCACGCTAATCACTAGCGTGCGTTGGGCTTCGTCACGCATATTCAGCCACCAGATGCTTCCAATGCCCACGCCAACCAGCAGAACGAGCCCCACCAGACTGAGCAGTAGAGACCGACGCTGCACCTCAGCCTCCCTCACGGGCGAGTAGGCGCAGGTCAGCGGTAATATCTTCTACCGGAGTACCGTGGGCAAAGAGGATCCGCCAGTTCCCGGCTTTGTCAATCGCGTAGATAAACCCCGAATGATCGATGGTATACCCCATCGCCGAATCCGGCAATGCGCGCTGCTCGGAAAAGACCCCGTACGACTTCAGAATTGGCGCGAGCGTTGCTTCATCGCCGCGCAAACCCTTGAAGCGCGGATCAAACGCCGTGACATATTGCTGCAAGCGTTCGCTCGTATCGCGTTCAGGATCAAGGCTGACCAGGGCGACCTGAATCGCCTCGGCATCCGCCCCGAGTTCCCGACTCACCGCCGACAGATCGGCCAGCGCCGCCGGACAAATATCAGGGCACATCGTAAACCCAAAAAAGAGCACAACCACCTGCCCTTTCTGCTCGCTCAACGTAAATGGTTGGCCCTGTTCATCAATCAATGTGAAATCAAAGGCTGGCTCAGCTGGCTCCAGTACCGTCCCGCGAAACTGCGGCGCACTCTGTCCACAAGCAGCCAGCAACAAGAGCAGCATCCCTAGCAGGATGAAGGAGAATTTTTTCATTATCAACACCTCAAAGCAACAGGTTTTAACGGCGTCAGCCCTAAATGTTCATGTGGATGGGGCGCTAGCGCCCCATCCACATGAACATTTAGGGCTGACGTACAACGGCATTTACCTCGACGGTTCCTGCTCGCTCAAATGTCAGCGTCACCGGAATGCTCTCGCCTTCCTTCACATCCCTGGTAACGTCAATGAACATCACGTGAAACCCACCCGGACGTAGTTCCACCTCGCCGCCGGCAGGAACCTCGATCTTCTCGACCGGGCGCATGCGCATGACATCGTTTTCCATCAAGACATTGTGCAGTTCAATGGTCTCGGCAATGTCGGCAGCGGCTGCGACAAGATAGTCGGGTTCGCTGCCACTGTTCTTGATGACCATATACCCTGCCGTCGTCGTTCCTGCCGACATAGCCCCATGTTCCGTTGTCTGATCCATCGTGCCATGCCCGCTTCCGCTCTCGGCAGTGCCCTCCATCGTCCCATGCCCGCTTCCGCTCTCAGCAGTGCCCTCCATCGGCATCGCAGCAAGACTGGCGGGCCGTACCCAGGCATCACGTATTTCAAGCGCCATCCCCGTCGCAGGGGCTACCGCAGGTGTTGTCGTCGGGGCAGCCCCACAGGCCGCCAGGATCAGACTGCTGATTGCCAGCAGGATCACGCTTATTGTGTTTCGCATCGTTGTTTGCTTTCTCCCTTACCCTTTGCGCCTTTGCGCCTTTGCGTCAAATCATCAGCAAGCTCGCTGACACAGCCGACGGGGAGGCGGCACCGGCGGAGCGTCGTTGATCCGCCTCTGCCAGAGGGGTGTATGCGCTCTGAGGCTATCTTGCAGGCGCAGAGCCAGGATCAGCAGCGCCGCAAGGGCTAAGTTCCCTTGCGTCAGGCTCTGAATCAGTTCTGGACTAAGCGCCGGGGAGAGGTTCTGGGCAAGCGCAAGTGTGTGGCCGCAAACAAAGGGCGACGCTTCATCAACAGGGGCAACCAGGGGAAACGGTACTGAGCAGTGCAGAATACAGGCAAGCAATGTGCCTGGCAAGAGAAAAATTAGGAATGCACTGATCCAGGTACGATGCGCAGCGAGCCGGATCAGCCGTGACATCTGTTGGTGATGCGGTACAGCCATGCCATGATTATGAGCCAGATTTCACAAGATTGCAAATAAGGCAACGCTTATTCAAGCTCCGTCCCATTGATCACCAGCCCAAACTTGCACTGCAAACGAGCCGCCGCCGAGCGACACATCACCATCCGCGAGAGAAAGATCGCAAAATAGTCCATGACAGTCGCAATTGACGCATCAATCGTCATATTCAGCACAATGCGTCGTTCGTCGGCAAGCACCTCAAGGGTTGAGCGAGTGACCGCCAGATTGACCCGATCATGAATGTCATGCTTCGCCGGATCAGGTTCGTGTACCCGTGAAAGATGCACATCGGCTTTATCGGCAAGAATCAAGGCCGCCGCGACCGCACTCGTGGCATGCCCATACTCTTCTTCGTGATTGCCGATCGCACAAATAATGACAAGGATTTCTGATAACTCCATCCCCAGTTCACCAAGCAACTCCTTCGCCAGCATTGCCCCAGTCTGACCATGCAACTGGCGATTGATCAGGTTACCAATATCGTGCAGCATCCCGGCAATGGCCGCTAGTTCACCTTCACGCTCAGGATACCCTAGCCCGGTCAGCACCCTGTGCGCCGCTTTGCTTACGCGGGTCGCATGACGTACACCGTGTTCAGTGTAGCCGATCTGCCGCAAGTTTTCGTTGGCAGCATTGAGGTACGCAAGCGTGGTCGGGTGCTCACGCACCTGTTGGATCGAGACGGGCATATGCAAACTCCTTGCTGGCAAGCTTGAGGAACGGGCGGGTGGGGTGGCTAGGTTGTGCCATCCAGCGCCCCACCTACGCTGTAACTTGAACCAGTACGCTTAGATTGGCGCAGACTTTGCCTACGCTCTTTAGTCTGGTGTGCCAGTCGCTAGTATACCAGACGACTCACGATATAGTCAGGAGTACTACCATGGGTCTGTATCATCAGGCAAACGATTTTCCCGAAGACAATGCTTTTAATGGCTATGAAATGTTGATGGATGCATGCAAGGATCTTGATCCCATCAACGTTGCGGTTGTCCATCCCTGTGACGATGTCTCGCTCTCCAGTGCAATTGATGCAGCCGAGAAGGGCTTGATTATTCCCTTGCTGGTCGGCCCTCAGGCTCGGATTCGGGCTGTCGCCGAAGAACACGGGCTTGACTTGACCCCGTACAAGATTATTGATGTGGAACATAGCCATGCTTCGGCAGCCAAGGCTGTGGAACTGATCAGGCTCGGTGCCGCCGAGGCCTTGATGAAAGGCAGCCTGCACACCGATGAGCTGCTGGCCGAGGTGGTCAATAAGGTGACTGGTCTGCGTACCGAGCGCCGCATCAGTCACTGTTTCATCATGGATGTGCCGACCTATCCCAAACCCTTGATTGTGACCGACGGTGCGGTGAATATCACCCCTAACCTCAAGGCCAAGGCCGATATTTGCCAGAATGCGATCGAACTGGCCCAGGTGTTGCGCATCGAACACCCAAAGGTTGCGGTGCTGTCGGCCGTTGAGACGATCAACCCCGAGATCCCTTCTACCATTGATGCCGCAGCCCTGTGCAAGATGGCCGACCGTGGCCAAATTGTCGGCGGCATTCTTGATGGGCCTCTGGCGCTCGACAATGCGATTAATATGGAGGCCGCCCGTACGAAGAAGATCGTCTCGCCCGTGGCTGGTCAGGCCGACATTCTCCTCGTCCCAAACCTTGAGGCTGGCAATATTCTTGCCAAGCAACTCACCTTCCTGGCCCGTGCCGAAGCAGCCGGGGTGATCATGGGGGCACGGGTGCCGATTATCCTCACCAGTCGCGCCGATACGCTCCGGGCACGCCTGGCCTCGTGTGCGGTCGCTGTCTTGCTTGTCTATGCTCGCCGTGCGACCCTGAAATCACCAGTCTAGGCGTTATCCTTTTCAAAGAAGCTGGTTTTTTGACGCAAAGGCGCAAAGGCGCAGAGGTTTGATGTAAGTCTATGCGTAGCTTTGCGCCTTTGCGCCTTTGCGTCAACACAGGTCAACCCTCTTGGCAAGGGATCGCCTCTCAGGCTACGCCCGCGCACCATAAGGATTTCAATGATGAGCAAAGTCATTCTGGTACTCAACGCAGGCTCGTCGAGTATCAAGTGTACGATCTTTGATTATGTCGGTACTACGCTGACCGTACGCTATCAGGGTCAGATCGAGGGTATCGGGACACAGCCCCATTTCAAAATGACCGATCAGGCCGGTGAGGTGCTCCTTGAGACCACCTGGGCCAATCCGCCCTCGGGCAAAGGTCATGCCTATGCGCTCGAACAGCTTGCCGCATGGCTTGATCCCCGTTTGCCCGAGGCTGGTCTGCTCGGTATCGGCCACCGGGTCGTCCACGGTGGGGCGCGCTATAGTGCCCCCGTCGTCATTGACGACGTGGTTTTGCACGATCTGCACGGGTTTATCCCCCTCGCTCCGTTGCACCAGCCGGCCAATCTCGCCGGGATTGAAGCAACCATGGCCTTCTTGCCTGGTGTCCCGAATGTTGGCTGTTTTGATACCGCCTTTCATCGCACGCACCCCGTCGAGGCCGACCGCTTTGCGTTGCCCTATGCTTTTTATGATGAGGGTGTGCGTCGCTATGGCTTCCACGGTCTCTCGTATGAATATATTGCCCGCACGCTGCCCGAGCTTGACCCCAAGCTGGCTCAGGGTCGCGTTGTTGTGGCGCATCTGGGCAACGGGGCGAGTATGTGCGCTCTCAAGGCCGGGCGTAGTGTGGATAGCACGATGGGCTTTACGGCGCTCGATGGCTTGCCCATGGGTACCCGCTGCGGCCAGATTGATCCGGGGGTCTTGCTCTATCTGATGCAAGCCAGGGCTATGGATGCCAGCGCCATCCAGGATCTGCTCTATAAAAAATCGGGTTTTCTTGGACTGTCTGGGGTCAGCAGCGATATGCGCAACCTCGAGGCCAGCGATGACCCGCGAGCCGCCGAGGCGATTGATTATTTTGTCTACCGGATTATTCGTGAAACTGGTGCCCTGGCCTCGGTGATGGGTGGGCTCGATGGCGTCGTCTTTACGGCGGGCATTGGCGAGAATTCGGGTCGCCTCCGCGAACGTGTCTGTCGCGGCCTGGCCTGGCTTGGCCTCGCATTTGATCCGGTCGCGAATGCCCACCACGGTCCACGGATCTCCACCGCTGCCAGTGCCGTTTCAGCCTGGGTCGTGCCTACTAACGAAGAGCGCATGATCGCCCTGCATACGCTTGCCGCCCTCACCGATGGCTAACGTAAGACCTCACAGGTCTTGAAGACCTGTGAGGTCTGTTTTTGATCTATCTCCGCTTGGCCTTCAGTTACGCTCTCAACACCTTTTGCGCCTTTGCGCCTTTGCGTCAAATCTAATCTGTAATGCGATAGCGAAACAAGGCCAGAATGGCATACAATCCCTGGCTCGGTTTCATCTTTTTGCCCTCTTCATAGGTGCGCCCGATGTATGAGATTGGCACTTCCAGGATGCGATGACCTCGCTTTAAGACTTTGGCGGTGATCTCGGGTTCGAGACGAAAGTCGTTGCTCTCCAGGCTAAGATCACGAATGATGTCGGTGCGCATCACTTTGTAACAGGTCTCCATATCCGAGATCCAGCAGTTGAAGAGGAAATTGGTCAGGAAGGTCAACCCTTTGTTGCCAATGGCATTCCAGAAGTACATGCCGGTGTGACTCCCCATAAACCGGCTGCCGTAGACGACATCAACCTGGCCTTTGACAATGGGCTTGACGAGCGCATAATAATCATGCGGATCGTATTCCAGGTCGGCATCCTGAATAATGGTGATCTTGCCGCACGCATGGGCGAGCCCGCTCCGCACCGCTGCTCCTTTGCCGCGATTGGCGGGATGGCTGATCACGCGCATCCGAGGGTAGTGCTCGGCTGCTGCTTGCAACACGGCCAGGGTCTCATCCGACGAATGATCGTCTACCGCAATGACCTCTTTTTCTAGCTCAATGGCATACACCTGCTCGAGGATCTGCGGGAGGGTCGCAGCCTCGTTGTAGCAGGGCATAATGATTGAGAGCAAAGGGCGTTCGTTGTGTTGATCCATAAGATGTGCGATTTTTATTTATATTTGTGATCTAAAATCACAATGATACCGCCTGATTAGTGGCCTGACGGCAGATTGTAGCAGAAGCATGTGTCTCCCGTCAAACCCGGCTCAGGTTGTAAGTGCTCACACTTCTCCTGGGAGCGCGGGCGGCTCGCCCGCTCTGGTCTGGATGCGGGCGAGCCGCCCGCGCTCCCAGGGTGGCGCTTTACCCCAAGTGTGAACGGTTACCTCAGGTTTGGTGGTATACTGCGCTCAGTTCCATCTGTCGCTGATGCGTCAGGTTGCGTATGCCGATGTACCGCATTGGGATGCGCTCTCGTGCCTGGCAGATCCCCACGAGGAGAGGGAGATGGCAATGTGGCGGCTCCAGAGACAGCAGTGGTTCCGCCTGGGCCTCGGGCTCGTGATTAGCCTTGTGACGATCTATCTGGCGTTCAAAGGGGTTGATCTGGCAAGCGTTGGGCAGTCGTTGGGTGAGGCGAGTCTGCTCTTTGTTGGGCTGGCGCTCGGCAGTGTGGTGCTCAATAACGTTGCCAAGGCCGCCCGCTGGAAGGTGCTGCTGGGTGAGCGTGGTGCGCCGATTAGTCTGTGGCAGGCGTTGCGCTTGCATCTCGTTGGTCAGATGATCAATAATCTTTTGCCGGCTCGCGTTGGCGATGTGAGTCGCGTCTATCTCGCGGGTGAACTCGGGGTTTCGCGGTCGTTTGTCCTCGGTACGGTGGCGCTCGAGAAGGTCGTGGATATGCTCTGTTATGCCATGATCTTTGTGCTGCTGGTTCTGTTGATGCCGTTGCCAGCCTGGGTTAGTCAGCCAGCATATCTGATGCTTGTTGCGACCGGGCTTGCCTTTGCTGCGGTGCTTGCTGGCCTTGTCGCCTACCGACGTGGTCTGCCACTGCCGGCCTCGGTGCTTCGCTGGCTCCCCCAGCGCTTCCAGCAGCGCGCTGATGCTCTGCTTGCTAATCTTCTCGCAAGTTTGCACGTGTTGACCGATGCCCGCGGGCGCTGGCAGATCCTCTTCTGGTCAGCCGTGGTCTGGATCACTGCTACGTTGACCAATTATCTGGTCTTGCGGGCACTGTCCATTGATGTGCCACTCGTTGCGTCCCTCTTTGTCCTCTTTGTGCTGATGGCCGGGATCAATGTCCCTTCAGCCCCTGGGCGCATCGGTCTCTTCCAGTACCTCTGCATCCTTTCCCTCGCGCTCTTCGGCGTTGAACAGGCCCCCGCTCTCAGTTTTGGGGTGCTGTTGCATGTGTTGACGTTTGTACCGCCGATCATTGCTGGCTTGTTCGCCCTCTGGCTCAATCTCCAGGACAAGAAGGCCCGCCCGAGCACGGTAAAGCAGCCTGAAACTTTGCCTAAACAATGAGACCGCCTATGCGATCCGATCCTTCACCTTCACCAGACGAGGCGATGCGTTTGCCTGATCCACAGCGGATCGGGCAGCTTGATGTGCATCCTGTACGCCTCGGCCAGTTGCTCGCCTGGTTTGAATATGCTCTTGCTTGCACGCAAAAACGTACTGTTTTTTATGCGAACATTTACGCGGTAAATCTTGCCGAGCATGATTCTGTCTTCAAAAAATCTTTTGCTCAGGCTGATTTGGTTTTTTGTGATGGTCAGGGCTTGCGCCTCGGGGCTGCGTTGCTTGGCAGGCCGCTCCCTGAACGTTTTACTCCCCCTGATTGGATTCATCGTCTGGCAGCAAGCTGTGCGACCCATGGCTATGGTATCTTTTTGCTTGGGGGCGAACCGGGCGTCGCCGCAGCCGCAGCTGCCCGCCTTCTCCAGCATCATCCCGGTCTACGGGTTGCCAGTCACCACGGCTATCTTAGCACTGACCCGACGGTCGAAGCTGCCGCGCTAGAGGCCATCGCCGCTTTTCAGCCTTCGCTGTTGCTGGTAGGGATGGGCATGCCTACCCAGGAACGCTGGGTTGCAGTACGCCGCATTGACCTTGCAGTGCCTGTGGTGATGACCGTTGGCGCGCTCTTTGCTTATCTCGCCGAGACGGTGCCACGTGGACCGCGCTGGCTCACTGACCATGGCTTCGAATGGCTCTGTCGGCTCTGGTACGAGCCACGTCGGCTTTGGCGACGTTATTTGTTGGGCATTCCACGTTTCTTTGGCTTGATTCTTCGTCAGAAGATCACGCATCGCGGGTAATGCTGCACACGTATCAGGGGAGCGAGGGCGTCGCGCCCTCACACGTAGAACGAGGGCATGTGGTATGCGCGAACGGATCGAGGCACGTTTAGCCTTCTTCATTCTAGTGCTTGATATCATCGTAACCCTGGGCTGTCTTTGGGTTGCCTCGCAGTTGCGTCTCTATCTTGAATTTGGCCGCGAGATCACCTCAGCGCAAACCGCCCTTCCCTGGGTCCTCTATCTCGCTGTCGCAATCCTCTGGACGATCATCTTTGGGTTGCTTGGCCCGCACCGGCGGATTTTGCGCAGTAGTCTCGTCGAGGCCATTGGCTGGCTAGTCGCCTCGCTTGCCCTTGCTGCCCTCACCTTTGCCGGCATGCTCTACCTCTCGCTTCGCGATGTCTCACGGCTCCAGTTTCTTTATTTTGCTGGCCTGAATCTAAGTACCCTTGTCTTGATCCACATCGGCATCCGCTTTTATCTGCATCGACGCACGCCACAGACGTTGCATCGGCGGGTGCTGGTGGTGGGCGAGGCAAGTACCGCCGAGCGTCTCGCCGAGACCTTTGCGACTCCACGCTGGTCGGGGATGCTCGTCGCTGGCTATGTACATGCAACGGCTGACCCAAAGATCGCGTTGCCCTACCTGGGCGTGGTGCAGGCGACACCTGATCTGGTGAAGGTACACCAGATTGATGAGGTTATCTTTGCGCTCTCACCCGAAGAACACGCGCTGGTTGCCCATATCTCGCTGGAGCTGTTGCAGCAACCCGTGATGGTGCATATGATCCCCGATGTGATTGACCTCGCTTTTGCCCGTACCCCTGTCGAGCAAGTGGGCGGCATTCCCTTGATCAGCCTGCGCGAACCAGCCCTCACCTATCCCCAGCGTGTCCTCAAGCGCCTCTTTGATCTGACGGCAAGCAGCCTCTTGCTCCTGCTGCTCGCCCCGCTTATGCTGGTCATTGCGCTACGGATTCGCCTCGAGTCACCTGGCCCGATCTTCTTTTTGCAAGAACGCTTGGGCGAACAGGGGCGGCGTTTTCGTATGCTCAAGTTTCGCAGTATGTACGAGCATGCCGAGCAACGCTGGCAAGAGGTGGTCACACACGATGCAGATGGCCGGGTGATTTACAAATTAGCCGACGATCCCCGCGTCACTCCGTTTGGGCGCGTTTTGCGTCGGAGCAGCCTTGATGAATTGCCCCAGTTGATCAATGTCCTACGTGGCGAAATGAGCCTCGTTGGGCCACGCCCCGAAGTGCCGGTCGTCGCGGCTGATTACGAACCGTGGCAATGGCAGCGTTTTCGTGTCCCCCCCGGCATGACCGGTTGGTGGCAAATCAATGGCCGTAGCCACCGCCCGATGCACCTCCACACCGAAGATGATCTCTATTATATTCAGAATTACTCTTTTTTTCTCGATCTGCAAATTTTACTCAAAACGATCAGCGTTGTCCTTCAAGGCAAAGGCGCCTTTTGATCTGTTGGGGCACGGCGGTGCCGCGCCCAACAGCGGTAGCCCTGACGCCGCTCAACGTCAGGGTTGCTCACCATACGCCCTGCCAGGCGGTTCGGCGCGCACAATCACCCGCTGGGTAAAGCGGTTGGGGCCAGTCGCCGGCCAGCAGGTGACCATCGTGACCATTTCGCGATCGGTCGGGCCGATCAGTTGCGCATTCGTCAGCCGCTGCTCAGCTGGCACGCCCTCTTCATCAACGACTAGGCGTTCGGTGACAATGTAGAGGTACTCGCGACCCTCACTATACACAATTATCGGATCACCAGGTTGCACATAATAGAGATCGAGAAAGACTTTGCCATAGCCCCCGACGTGCCCGGCCAGTACAATATTATTGTCTTCACCAGGGTTCGCCGAGCCTTTGTGGTGGCCCACGGCAAATTCGGCCACCTGCCACACGGCGATGCGTTGCTCGCCTTGCTCGATCACATCCCAGCCAACCTCAATCACCTTTGCGTCAACCTGAATGCTCGGAATAACCAGACGCTCGACGTACGAGACATGATCCGTCGGCAATCGCGCGGGAAGTGGTGACGTCAGCACCCCTGGATCAGGTGGATCGATCAACGGCAAGCCACTGCCCGTAGGTACGCTGGTCGAACGGGCTTCATTGAGGCTACTCAGATCAGGCACTGCCATGCTCGGCGCATTGATCACTAGCGCAGGCACCTCGATATCATTATCACCGCGTGCTGCGAGGCGCAGGTGTTCAACATAGAAGTAGAGGCCACCCACATAGACGAGCAGATAGAGGCCGCTCACCAGCAAGAGATTGCCGAGCGTCCAGTAGATGCGTGCGGCGCGCGTGGTCGGTTCGCGCCGATGTGTCTGTCTAGATTGCATAGCTGTTTTTGATTGTGTCAACATAGGCATTGTTTTTATTATAGCACTCACTAGTCTGTCAACGAAGTTTTCTGGCGTCCTCAGCCGTCCACGAATAAACGAAGAGCGCATGGGGCAGCCCATATTCGTTTATTCGTGCGTGTTATTCGTGGTCGGCGGTGCTACCGGGAAATTTATTTCACACACTGCTCAGGCCGGTTTTGTTTCTTCGCCAGGGTTTTATACGTCCCGACGGCAGCGATGCTTTGCTGCCGTCGGAACGCATGACAAGTTTCGTCATCGTAGTAGGTACGTGAGGGCCGCGCGACTGGATGTATGTTGTTGATCTTGGCGGCCTGCGCCATCTTCTCAGCAAATGCTCATTTGACGCAACTTGTGAAGCGGTGTACGTTGAAATGAGCATGTCAACGTATGCTACCGATATCAGGAGGCTTTGATGCGTCTACAGATGATCGTGATTGTCTTGCTGGCGGGGTTGCTTGCCGCATGTGGCAGCGCACCAGCCGCAGCCCCGGTCGCAACCGAGGCCCCGGTTGCCGTCGCGACGACAGTCCCTACCACTGTCCCGGCGGCAACCACCCCAACTGAACCAGTGGCTCAGTCAGATGAAACAACGCCTACCGCCGCGCCAGCGACCAGTGAAGAGAGTGAAGTACAGCTCTTTCGCATTGATCCTGCCTCCTCCGAGGTGACGTATGAGGTTGGCGAGGTTTTTCTGAATCAGGGCAACCGGTATGCGCTCGCGGTAGGCCGAACGCAGCAGATCAATGGCGAAATAGAGCTTGATCGTGCCAACCCGCAAAACAGTACGGTAGGGCCGATTGAAATTGATATCAGTGCGTTTGCCTCGGATAGCCCTCGTCGTGACAATGCAATCCGTGATCGCTGGCTCGAGTCGGCTCGCTTTCCCCTCGCTACCTTTGTGCCTACGCTGATCGAGGGCTTGCCTGAGCAATACACTGATGGCGAAGAGCTTACCCTGATGATTACCGGCGATTTGACGGTACGTGATGTGACCAACTCGGTCACCTTTACCGTCACTAGCCAGCTCGATGGTGCGCAGCTGATCGGCAATGCCAGCAGCGAAATCAATATGACCGACTTTGGCTTTGATCCCCCCGACATTATTGGTGTCCTGCGCGCCGAAGATAAGGTCATCATCGGCTTTCGTTTTGTCGCCAACGCTGATTGAGCCGCGTGTCACCAACGAGCCTTGTTGCTCGCGTGAAAACAGCCAGCATTGCTGGCTGTTTTCACGCGAGCAAAGAAGTTACGCCTGACGAACCAGATAAAAAATCCGGTACTCACGCACAAAGTGCTCAACAAAACGTTCGGGATCACCATCAGAAGGCAGGTCGAGGCGCATACGAAGCGCATTAGCTAGTTCAGTTGCCAGCAACCGGCGTTCGTCCTGGTGAAGAGTTTCACGGCGTTGCAAGAAGGCTTCGGCGAGGGTGTAGTCGTCAGGGCCGACCTGGTGCAGATTGGGCAGCAACGGTGATGCCGGCGCTGCACTGTTGCGTGGAGGTACCACCACGGGGGCAAGGCCACGGGCGATCTGTTCCAGCGACAAGGGGTAATCTTCGCGGATGACGAGCGTTCCCGCCGCAAGATCGCCGAGACGGCGGGCGCGGTGATCGGCAAACATAACCATGACGCCCAGGCCATACCCAAACGGCAAGAAATCAACAATCCGCACGAGATTGCGGATCACCGCCGCACTGAAATCAAGGGGCCGTCCGCCTTCGCGCATGACCCGTAAGCCAAAGATGCGCTTGCCTGGGCTTTGCCCTGACCAGAGCATTTCGAAGCTGACATAGTAACCCCAGAGCAGCGCAAAGGCGAGCGTTGCCCAGAGCGCGAGGATGATTGTGCCAAAATCGTTGCTACTCGCGAGCGGAACCATCACCAGGCTGAGTGTAGCTTGAAGCAACAGGATCAAAGTTGTATCAACGGTTGCGGCGAGGCACCGCGAGGCAACCCCGGCTACCACATATTCAATCGTCACCACCTCGGGGGTTTCGACAGTATATTTGTCGCTCTGCATTGCCGAGGTCATTGCGCTTCCTTTGCTGGGGGTCGTCGGCCTCCAAGAATCTGCCTGGCTGTTTGCCCCAGCCAGGCATGGGTTTTTCTCCCGCTTACAAGGCGGGCCGTTCCGCGTCGTCAGGTGGGGCTGAGATGAGTTCGGCTTCATTGGTGGCGGTCAGATGGCTCATATCATTCACCATGCCCATTGTCCAGTGATTGCCCTGAACCTCGATGACACTGATCGAGGTGTTGCCGATATGGGGAAAGCGCTTGAAGCCGTCACCAGCATAATTATCCGCGTGCGCAAGCAACATACGGATGCACCCACCGTGCGTGACTACGGCGAGCGTTTGCCCTGGATGCGCGTTGCCAAGCGCCGTAACTGCCTCGACTACCCGGTTACGGAGATCGCTCAGCGACTCACCGCCACCACGGGGCATGTCGATGTTCTGGTCGAGCAGGGCTATTTCTTCGGGGAACTTCGCCTTGATCTCCTCGTAGGTGAGCCCGCTCCAGGTTCCCAGATCGATCTCGCGGAGGCTCGGCAGCAGCTGCACGTCAACCTTGACGTCCGCCCCGATCGCCCTGGCGGTTGCGGATGCGCGGGCAAGATCGCTGCTATAGATCGCATCGAAACGGTGGCCCTCAGTCGCGAGACGGTTGGCAACGAGTTCAGCCTGTTGCAACCCGATCGCATTGAGTGGCACATCAGCGTGGCCTTGCCAACGGCCTATCATATTCCAATCGGTCTCACCATGGCGGATGAGCAAGATGGTCGTACTCATTGGGTTTGTCGTTCCTTCTCTTCGCTAGGTAGCACACGCTGTTTCATCATAGTACAGAAGCCGAGCAGCGGCAAGTTGCGATGATAGCAGGGATGTTCCTGGTACCATTGCGGTGCTATACTAGAAGTAGTACTACCCTTCATCTTGTTTCAACGTAGCCCGGGGTATTTTCTATGAAAACCAGAAGTAACCAGTTCGTGTATCAACGGATCACCTCACATCTCCTCATGCTCTTCCTGCTCATCTTGCCCGTCGTGCAAGCAGGGGCAGGTGGGCCTGAGCATGGTCTGTATGCCACCTCAAGTGTGCAATCGCTTGCAACCGAAGCCGTGACGATAACTGATGTGCCTCTCACGCTTGCGACAACGGTCTATCTTCCCTTCCTTGCGCGGATTGAACTCGATCCAATTGCTATCCCTCCCGAACAGCAACTTTTTGTGAACGAGGTTCTTGCGGCGACGAACGCCTATCGTGCGCAGGCTGGATGTGCTCCGTTAATCCTCAGCCCCCTGTTGACGACCTCGGCCCAGCGCCATACCGACGATATGGCGTACAACAATTTTGTCTCGCACACCGGCTCTGATGAGTCATCACCCTGGGATCGCATTCGTGCCACAGGCTACACCTACAGCCGAGCCGCCGAGAATATCGCGGCGGGCTATACATGTCCGCAGCAGGTTGCCGAGGCTTGGTATAACAGCGATGGTCATCGCGCCAACATGCTCAACTGTGCCCTCACCGAAATCGGGGTCGGCTATACGCACAACGAGGCGAGCCTCTACAAATATTACTGGACGCAAGATTTTGCGACGCCACGCTAAAGCCGTACAGGATGCCTCGCCGATCTCAAAACGATCAGTTTTTTAGGGCTTTAGCCCCAATACTTTTCAATCAAATAAGCTCACGCGAAGACGCGAAGGATTAAGCTCACCTACGCGAAAAACTTTGCGCCTTTGCGCCAAAATAGCCGCCTTATTTGCAAGCTATTGGCTTTAGCCCTCTAGCACTCAGGCGAGCAACTTGATCGCACCAGGCATGACCTCGATATGCACAGCCGAGGCATCAGTCGCGACGACCTCGCCATCGGTCGCAACGGGGAAAGGCCGTGACGAGGCAATGCTCAGTGAACGCGCCTGGGCCGTCGTCACCACCCGCAGGCTGACATGGGTTCCCTCGATTAGCTTGGGGTAATAGCGGATCACCTGGTCAAACCGCAGGCTCTGCACGGCGCACAGGTCAAGCAGGCCATCGTCAATGACGCCCGACGGGGTCATCAAAAAACCGCCGCCTTGAAACCGCCCATTGCCAATCGTCGCAAAATAGAGTTTGCGGCGGAATTCTTTGCCATCGTAGCGAACCGACATCACGCCAGGGCGATAGGTCGCGAGGGCGCGCATCGAGGCGACGATATAGGCCCCAATGCCACTCAGCCAGGTAATTTTGGGCACCTCAACGGCAACCTGGGCGTCAATGCCAGCCCCGAAGCCATTGATAAAGACCCGGTGCAACTCCTGGTTGCCTGCTTCTACCACAATCTGCCCAAGATCAACCGGTCGTGTCACCCCCGCTGTGATCCGCTGCACCGAACTATTGAGGTCGCCATCGTTAAAACCCGCCAGAGCCTTGACAAAATCGCTGCCGGTACCGAGAGGAATAATGCCCAGCGTCGCATCGCCAAGGTCACGCTGGCGGCTGCCAATGATGCCATTGACGACCTCGTTGATCGTGCCATCGCCACCCACCGCCACCAGGCAATCAAAGCCCCGGTCGATCGCCTGGAAGGCAAGCTCAGTTGCCCCACCACGACTATGAGTCGCGACCAGGGTATAAGGAAGATCGGCCCGGCGCAAGGCAGCCTCAAGCTCGGCCCTTCGTTGACCGGCCACCCCGCGTCCGGCGGCTGGATTGAGGATGACGCAGATCTTCATCAGATCTTGACTCCTAGCGCATCAGCAACGGTAAAGATGTCTTTGTCACCTCGTCCCGACATATTGATCAAGATAATCTGATCGCGGTGCATCGTTGGCGCGAGTTTCAGCGCCTCGGCGACGGCGTGCGCACTTTCGAGCGCTGGAATAATGCCCTCGAGGCGGGAACAAGTCTCAAAGGCATCAAGGGCCTCTTCATCGTCAGCCGAGGTATAGGTTGCGCGCCCGGTATCGTGCAACCAGGCATGTTCAGGCCCCACGCTGGCATAATCAAGCCCCGCCGAGACGGAATGGGTCAAGGCGATCTGGCCGGCCTCGTCTTGCAACACATACGAGTAGGTTCCTTGCAACACGCCGGGACTGGCCGCGAGGAAGCGTGCGGCATGATCGCCAAGCACTGTTCCCCGGCCACCGGCCTCGACGCCGCGCAACGCCACCTCGCGATCATCACGGAAGGCATCAAAAATGCCAATCGCATTCGAGCCACCCCCAACACACGCAATGATCACATCGGGCAACCGCCCGACGGTTGCGAGCATCTGGGCCCGGGCCTCACGCCCAATGACACTTTGGAAATCGCGCACCATCGTTGGGTAAGGATGTGGGCCCAGCGCTGACCCGAGTAGGTAGTAGCTATCGGGATTGGTTACCCAATCGCGCATCGCTTCGTTAATCGCATCTTTCAATGTACGCGAACCACTCGCGACCCCGCGTACCTCGGCCCCCAGCAAGCGCATCCGAAAGACATTCGGACTCTGGCGGGCCATATCTTCGGTACCCATATAGACTACGCATTCGAGGCCGAGCAGCGCACAGACAGTCGCCGTCGCGACCCCGTGCTGGCCCGCGCCTGTTTCGGCAATAATGCGCCGCTTGCCCATCCGACGGGCCAGCAGGCCCTGCCCAAGGGCGTTATTGATCTTGTGGGCACCCGTATGCGCCAGATCTTCACGTTTGACATAGATGCGGGCCCCCCCACACTGCTCGGTCAGGCGTGCCGCAAAGGTCAACGGCGTTGGTCGCCCCGTATAGGTGCGCTGCAGGTGATCAAGCTCTTCCCAGAACGTCGGGTCGGCAGCGGCTTCTTGATAGGCTGCCTCTAGGCTTGTCACTGCCGGCATCAACGTCTCGGGCACATACCGCCCACCATAAGGGCCAAAACGCCCTGTGCCAATGCTTTCGGCTGAGCCTGGGATCATAGCAGTTACACTCTCTCTCAAGGTAAAGTAGGGGGTGGCGCAAGAGGTGGTTGCCTCTGGCAACCACCTCTTGTACCCCTACGTTTCAACAAAACGCGGACAAGGCTTACTTCTGGATCAGACCTTCGTCCTTGTTTTTCTCACCCTCTTCAAGCAGCATGATGGGAATGCCATCTTCAACCGGGTAGCGGAAGCCGTTGCGCCGGTTCACGAGCCATTCTTTGCCACTGCTATCAGTGATCAGTTCAACCGGCCCTTTGTCGCCTGGATCAGCAAGAATGCTGAGCAATTCAGGACTAATGACCCGCCGACTCCCTTCACCAGGCAGCGAAGTTGCCTGTGGAACATCAAATGCGCTATCTTCGCGATACTGGCGAATAGCTCGGAAGATCACAATGCCAAGCCCCACAAATGCGACAAGACCAAGGAGACGTAGCCAACCTTTCATTGATTCCTCCTCATATATAGACGGCACAAACCTGTACTGAAGTACGAACTACGACCGTAGCACGAACATACTCCCCCCAATTATACCCCAAGAGTGCTACTTTGGAACATCTTTTTATGGGCGTACCGTCCGCCCACGTACCGGCGTCACCTCCTCATGCCACGGATGGGCGATGCGATCAGCATCGTCCCACACAAGCAGGCGCCCCACCGGACGTGATCCCTGGGGGTAGGTTACTTCGAGGAAGGGAAAGCGCTGCTCTTGACGTCGCATCGTCGTAATATCGAGAATAATCTCGATCCAACTGCCAGTGTTTACATAAAATTGACCAAGGCCAAGGGGCACGATGCGGGCAAGATGCGTATGACCACAAACAAAGAGCGTGTCATGCTGATGTGCGGGGCGACGGGCGATTTCAAGCATGGCGCGGGTTGACTGATCGCTGAAGGTGCGTTGTTCGCGGGCAATCTGGCGCGTTGCTTCACTCTGCAGTTGCATCAGTACTTCAGCAGAAGGGTTGACCGCCCCCGCTACATTGCTAACCTGGCGCGCCACTTCGCGCCGACGTGCCACCCGCCCACGGCGGAACCGTACCACTGCCGCCCAGAGCCGATGCAGGATCGGGAGGTCTGGCATGGCTTCTGGCAGGCTTTCAACACCGACTGGCGACAACTGATGTGAGGCCGGCCAGGCGACAACCTGGAGAAACCCGGTCACTCCACGCGCCAAAAAACGTCGGGACGCCTGGTTCCGCAGCCGCGGTAGGGCAAGCAGATACCAGAAGAGTGCAGACGAGGGCTTGATATTGTCAATCAAATGGGCAAATGGAAGAGGATCATCTTCCAGATCGTTGATGACTTCTTTGACGAGTTGACTCCCACGGATCATTTCAAATGGTTCACTGACACCATTAAAGTGAACAAAGCGGTTCCACGGGTCAAACTGGTTGCCATGCACAATATAGACACCACCGCCATGATAGTGGAGCCCGAAACGCAACCGTCGATCATCAATCTTGACCCCCAGCGCCTCACAGAGGCACTGCCGGGCACTCGGAAAGTGCAACTCGAAGTCGTGGTTCCCTACGAGAATGGTGAGGCAATGGCGCGGCTGTGCAATGAAGCGTGCCAGGGCCTCAATCGCCGGGCGATGCGCCTCAAGAATAGCCTCCATGCGCTGGCGAGCGGCACTATCGCTATACTCGTCATCCCGCAGATCGGGCAGACGTACCTGCAGAAACTCGAAGGTGTCTCCGGCCAAAATAAGATCCGTTGGTTCATCACTTTTGACATACTGATCAACAAAACGCACAAAGCTCGCATCAGTTTGAAAATCATCAAGCAGATCTCCTCCTCCCATATGGAGATCGCTCAGCACAATGCGGCGCTGATGCGCCTGGATCAGGGCCGGATCAAATTGGCCGGTGGTATATCCCGTGGGACGGAGAATAATGCGCCGGAAGTGCATCACCAGACGGCGCAAGAGCAAGATGACAACCGCAAGCCCCAGCACCAGCGCTTTGAGCCGTAGGAGAAGACGAAGCAATGAGAACTTACTAGGAGGCACGTGCTGCTGCAATGAAAGCCTCGATCTTTGCGCTATCTTTTCCACCATCGGTCTCAACGCCACTGCTCACGTCGACCCCATATGGTTGCACTGCAGCAATCGCCGCCGCGACATTCCCTGGTGTCAGCCCGCCCGCCAGAAGCACCGGTACTCGTGCGGCCAGTTCACGCGCTTGACTCCAATCGGCCAGGGCGCCGGTACCACCATAATGACCGGGAACATGGGCATCAATCAGCAGGGTTACACTGCCTCCTTCCGCTTCACGCTCGGCCAGTTCCAGCCAGGCTGTTTCGTCAACTGAACCGTCAAGGCGCACCGTTTTGATGATCGGGCGCTTGATCGCTGTGGCATCGCTGACGGGCTCGGTACCACTGAGTTGCACCAGATCCAGATCCAGGTGCTCGGCAGCCTCTTGAATGAAGGCAGGTGTGCGATTGACAAAGAGGCCAACCAGGCGTGGGTAAGGGGGCGGGCCTGCGCGAAGTGCAGCCACAAGGTGCGCGGCCTCGGCTATGCTTACCTGGCGGCGACTCGGCGCAAACACAAGCCCGAGCATATCAGCACCTGCCAGCGCGGCTACACGCATATGCTCTTGCGTACGTAAGCCACAAATTTTGATCAGCATAGGCAACGTCGGGGTACCCTCCCGCAAGTCTCCCACCTTCTGCGAAAATGCCCCCAGAGCACTGATGAGCTTTGGGGGCACTTTTCCGCACCATCGTACGGGTCATTTCTACTCTGCGGCGAGAGGGGCTTCCTCTTTGAGCACGTAGTAGATACGTTTGCCACGGCCACTCCGTTCAAGGATGCCATTATTGATGGCTTGCTTGACCATGGTTCGGAGTTGCTCATTGGTGCGTACAAGGTTGTGTTCTTTGCGCCAGCCACGTAGTGTATCGAAGATTTGCTGGAATGAGGTCGGCTTCGCAAAACTCGCCATCATCTGCCGAAAGACGTCCCACTCTTCATCGGTAAACAAGATTGGCTCAAACGCTTCTTGTTCACCCTCAGGGGCGTCTTCCGTCTCGTCAACCTCGGTGGATGCAGGCTTTCGTCCTTCGGCAACCTCCTCGGGGTGGGCCTCGGCAACCTCCTCGGGGTGCGTGGCAACCGCCACCGCATCATGCGCATACCCAGCGTCCCCCTCGGCGAGTTCAGCTACGGGCGTGGCTTCGCTCGGGTGAACCTCTTCAAGATCAGTTGCCTGGCGGGCCTGATCCTCAGCGGCAACCGCGTGAGCCACAGCTTCCCAGGCCTCTTCGTGAGGAACCTGCGGTTCAGACGCCATCGCTTCCCAGTCAACCTCGGCTGGGGCGAGCAACTGGGCGGCAAGCGCACTGGCTGCTGCTTCCCAGGCTGCATCATCAGAACCAGCGCTGTCGAACGCCAGGAAATCTCGTGACTCAGCGGCCACGGGTGGTTCAGCGGAGGGAAGGTCGCGCAGATCAGCACCCATCAGTTCATCGGGGGCGTGCTCTTCAAAGAAAGCAACGACTTCAGCCGCCTCTTCCAGTTGATCAAGCGCGAGCAGTTCATCATCATCAACTGGGGTTGCATAGTCAGGATTATCAAAATTGAGCGCACTTTCAGCGGCCAGCAGTGGATTGACCCCCTCGGTTGATGGATGGGTCACATTCTGCGGGCGGCGGGAACGGCGGCGGCGACGGCGGCTACTTGATGCAGGTGGCTCGGGTTCAGGTGGCTCGATCGGGAGCGGTTCGCTGCGGCCATTCAAGTTTAGTGAAGGATCAATGACCGGCTCAAGCGGTAATTCATCGGTCAGCGCAGCGGCAAACTGCGAGAGTTTGTAGGGGTCTTCGCCGGGAAGAAAGACCTCATTAACCGTCCCACTCGTAAAGATCTGCACTTTGCCACGCTTTTCGGCATCAACGACAAAGTCTTTGAACTTGGCAAAGGGGCGATTATTCACATCGCGGTAGCGGCTCTCTTTGAAGTCACCGCCCATCAACTCTTTCATCACCAGTTTGATCGAGCCAAGGGTCGAGACATAGCCACGCTTGCGGACGAGATGGATTGCTTCAACCAGTACGGCATAGATATCAACTTCAGCCACCACTGGGACTGGGACTGGAGGTGGTGGGACTGGGGTTGCCACTGGTTCGGGAGCCACCGGTTCACGGCTCCGCTCACGGGGTGCTGGCTCGAAGGTGGCGGCATCAAGACCACGGTTGATCTCCGTCGCCCGATTGGCAATCGCGGTTGCCATCACTGAACCACCGGTCTGACGGCCTACCAGTTGCTCATAAAAGACAAACTCATCGGCACTCTGCGCGAGGTGGGTGCTGGCCGCACCGCCAATGCCAATGATATAGACCTCTTTGCCTTGCTGCCGAATACTATTGACCAGCGGGATAAAATCACGATCCCCAGTGACAAGGACAAACTTGCTGATATTCGTATTGACAAACAGGGTCTTCATAGCATCGATACAAAGATTCATATCAACGCTATTCTTAATTGCCCGCCCTGTGCGGCCCATATCCTTATCGTAATAGTAGGTAGCCACATAGATAGGCTCTATCGCATTGGCATAGAGCGCACTAGTGACCCGTGGATAGCGATACCAATCGGCGTATGCCCGTGAAATAACCACACGTCCGAGGTCGCTACAACGATCCATTATCGCTTCGAAATTGGGATTCGCATTTAACTTATCACGGACACTGACATAGACGTTTTCGAAGTCGATAAAGACCGCGACATCAGGTCGCCTCTGCTCATACATTGGTTACTAACTTACTCCTGTTGTGTGGGTGAGGTGAGGTGCGGAGAGAGATACTTCGGGGCCAGCACGAGGCAACGTTTCTGGTTATCTGGTAGAGCGAGAGTTGGCTACCACCATGATGTGCATGTGATTGAGGGAGCATGCCAGGCGACGACTATCGTAGTCAGGGGCAGTCTTTAACTGCCAGTCTTCGCACAAGCGGATCACGACACAACCAAACCAGGCCAGGGGCACAGCACCGGGAAAATTCTCGTGAGCGACCTCATCATACTATTCTGCAACTGCATCCATGCATGAGTAGCTGATTGCCATTGCCTGGTCAAGATCGAGACTACTCTCTGCGCTTGTTACTATAGCATTGGAATACCTTCTCTGCAAGATGTGATTCGGGCTTTTAGAGGCGGAAAACGGTACCATAGGCCCACAAATTGCTGCGCAGGTTCTCGTATGAGAGCCTGCCACGGGCATAGGCCAACCAGGCAAGCAGGGTCAAGCGGAGCATGCCGAGGCGTACGAGGTTTCGCTGGGCATGCAAAGACTGCGGCGAACGGTGCTGTGCGGTGAATTGGAGGCGACTCTGCCAGAGTGCGACAAACATGCGCGGGCGTACCTGGCTAGTCGCCGCGCCACCGACATGCGTAACAGTGGCAGCGGGAACCTGCCAGATCGCCCAACCTGCTGCTTTGATCCGCCAGCACCATTCGATCTCTTCGCTATACATAAAATAGCGTTGATCAAGTGTCCCCACCGTGGCAACTACTTCGCGGCGCACGAGCATACACGCCCCGAGCGGATGATCAATGGCAAAGGGTGTCGTCCCCGTTTCGTGAGCATAGCGGCCATGCCACCATGACCCATAGAGGCGGCCTGGCAAGACTTCGCCGGGAGGGAAGAGATCGAGCAAGGTCATCACCAGCGTCGGGAAACGAAACGCTGCCGGTTGGAGGGTGCCATCGGGATTCAAGAGGCGTGGCCCAACCAGGCCAACGCGAGGATGGGCCTGTAGGAAAGCCACGAGCGTCTCGATGGCCCCGGGATGCACAACCGTATCGGGGTTGAGCAAGAGACAGAAGGGTGGCGTACCAGTCACGGCGGCAAGGCCACGATTGGTTGCGCTTGCAAAGCCCAGGTTGCGGTCGAGGGCCAGTAGCCGCACCTCGGGAAATTCGGTGCGTACCATCGCTGGGCTGCCATCGTGCGAGTCATTGTCAACGACAATCACTTCGAGGACCAGCTGGCATGCACGCAACGAGGCCAGACACGTGCGCAACAACGTGACCGTATTGAAGCTGATAATGATGACGGAACAGACGTGCATAACAGGCTCGATTGTAGCGCGGAATCTCTACGGGTGCAAATTGAGGGTATAATAGCCTCTTGGAGGAATACCTATGTTGCATTTTGTCATTGATCTCGCCTTGCGTGCCGGGGCACTCTTGCGCGCCGGGTTGAGCTCGGAACGTCGTATTGAAGCGAAAGGACGGGCCAACCTCGTCACTGATATTGACCAGGCCAGTGAAGCCTTGATTGTTGGGGCGCTCAAGCAACGTTTTCCTGACCATACCCTGATCGCCGAAGAGGGCAGCGGGCACGAAGGGCCGAGCGACTATGTCTGGCTGATCGATCCGCTCGACGGCACCATGAACTATTTGCATGGCAATCCAACCTTCAGTGTCTCACTAGCCGTTCTGTATCAGGGGCGTTTGCAGATCGGGGTTGTCTATGACCCGTGCCGCGATGAGCTCTTTGCAGCCGAACGTCGCAAGGGTGCCTATTGCAATGGGCGGCTTTTGCGCGTCTCACAGGTCGATGCGCTCTATGATGCCCTCTTGACCACCGGCTTTCCCTACGACCGCTTCACCCAACCCGACAATAATCTGCGCGAACACAATCATATGTTGCTCAAAGCGCAGGAGATCCGCCGCCCAGGTTCAGCGGCCCTGGATCTCTGTTATGTTGCCGCAGGGCGTACCGATGCTCACTGGGAATTGGGCTTGAGTCCGTGGGATGTTGCCGCAGGGGCTTTGCTGATTGAAGAAGCCGGTGGTATGATCACAGATTGGCAGGGGCAACCGTGGCACCCCGCTGAGGAACGGATGGTGGCCTCGAATGGTAAAATTCACGCCGAACTGATCCAGGAATTGGCTGCCGCACGTGCCGCAGGCTGAGACCTTTTCTAGTTGAGGTTTGTATGGCCTACTATGTTCGGGAACCGCTCAAAGGCATGCCAGCCCTGAGTGTGCGGCGTCCAACCATCAATGAATTTTTTCTTTCGAGCTATACCCTCAGTATTTATAACGGGTGCGAGTTTGGCTGTCCGTATTGTGATAGCTGGGTCTACAGTGAACGACCCTTGAATGAAACCATTCGGGTGCCGGTTGATCTTGCCGAACACCTGACCGCCGAACTTGCTGGCGTTGACCAGGGCGACCTGATTGCGATCACCGCGTTGAGCGACCCGTACCAACCTGCCGAGCAGACCTACCGTTTGACCCGTCAGACGTTGCAGATCTTGGCTGATCAGCAACGCCCGACCCTGGTGATGACCAAGAGTCCGTTGATCCTCGAAGATCTCGCGCTGCTGCAGCGGATCAACGAACAGAGCCTTGCGCTCGTTGTGACGACCCTGCTGACGGTTGATCAGCACATGGCGTCACGGCTCGAAGGCAAAGCCCCCGCGCCGGCGGTGCGTCTCGATATGCTGGCCGAACTCAAGCGGGCAGGCATCCCGGTGGGGGTGGCGTTTGTTCCGATCATGCCCTATGTCAACGATACCAACAGCAACATTCGCAGCGTTTTACGGGCAGCGGCTGATGCCGGGGTTGACTTTGTGATCTGGGACTATCTGCACCTTGCCAATGAACGACACCGGGTGCGCATCAACGAGATCCTGGCCCGGCTCGGTTCATACCCGGTGAGTTACTACCGCGATATCTACGGCGATCAGGCTATTGTCAACCCACGCTACCGTCATGATCGTGATACCGTTGTTATGGATCGCTGCAACGGGCTCGGGCTTGAGGCGCGGGTACCGCAGCATATCTTTGCGGGCAAACTAGCCCCGCACAACGAGGCTGCCTTGCTCTTGAAGCATGCGGCTTTTCGTGATCGGGTGGGTGGACGTGACCAGATGGCCGAGCTCCACCGGCAGCTCGCCGACCAGGTCTACACCAAACAGGTGGTTGCAGATGACCTGAGGCGCAGCCCACTTGCGAACGAGGTGCGCAGACTCATCGCCTCTCGGTAGGGGGTGAAGCACCCGCACTGCAGCGGGCTTTGCCTCTCCTACGGTTTACTCTGGGCCTGGAGGCGGGCCAAGAGGTGGCGGCGGTGGTCACGTAGCCGATTTTTGTAGTCGGGTGTGTGAATTGAATCGGTGGACATAATCAGTGCATCTTCGCCATTATCGGTGTAGTAGCGTCGACGACTTCCAACGACCTGAAAGCCATACTTGAGGTAGAGTTGTTGGGCGGTATGATTACTTACCCGTACTTCAAGGGTAAGCATCTGTGCCGACAACTCATAGGCGTGGTCAATCAAGGTCGTGAGCATCAGTTCACCGATGCCGCGACCACGATGGATCGGATCGACCGCGATGGCTGTCACATGGGCTTCTTCGAGGGTCACCCAGAGCCCCCCGTAGCCAACGATAGGGTTGGTGACCTGAGGGGTCAACTGAGCGGGCATACCCAGCAAAAGCGTGCTGACAAGCTGGCTGAAGATACCTGTCCGCTGTGCATTGGGTACCCCGCCATGCTTGCTAAGCGACGTAGGGGGAGCGCCGCTCGCCTTAGCAACGACATAGCGGCAACTCTGGGTATTGCGAATTTCGCGGCGATACGTATTGGCCGACCAGGATGTCGTAAAACTTTGCTGTTCAATGGCCTGAACGTAGGGCACATCATCCTCGACCATTGGCTCAATAAAATAGTACATCTGGCCGGCACAAATTCCTATTGTGGCAAAGCCACGGCTGACTCAACAAAAAAGACACTCTCGTAGGCCCCATCACGTCCAAAGCCACCACCGGTCTGGAAGCGACCGGTCACCTCAACGAGACCCCAGACAAAGCTATTATTGGGTCCAACATTCAGATTGGCCGACTGATCAGGCGGAAAGCCCTCCATCCAAATAGGCGCACCAAGCGGTTGCGGCCCGGCCCCACCTTCCTCGGTACTCACACCTTCAGCGAGCACATAGATGACCGAATTCCAGAAATAATACCCACGGGTCGTAATCGTCTGCTCGTGGTACTGTTGCGGATTGCGCTGAAGTTCAAAAAAACTGACCTTACCCTCACCGAGGGGTTGATCTTCAATCCGATGTTCGACGCGACGAATGCGTTCAATTGGTTCCGCCGAGGTGATCGTCAGTTGATGTTGAAACTGCCCATTGGGGCCAAAGCTACCGCCCGAGTCAAAGCGACCGCGCACGCGCACAAAGCCATAGACCGCATCACCGGGGCGATGGAGGTGTTCAGTTACCTCGGCAGGGAAGCCCTCAACCCAGATCGCCTCACCGAGTGGTTCGGCATCGAGGCCATTGTCAAGGGTACTGACACCGAGGGCCAGCACCGAAATGGTCGGATCGCCGGGGCGCCAGAGGTAGGCCCCATCAACGGTAATTTCTTGCCCACTGAACTCTTGTGGACTACTGGTGATCTGCTGGACATAGAGTGCTGAACCGGCAAGGGGACTCGTAGAGGTACACGTTGCCAGCATCAGCAAGAGCAGCAAACAAAGAGCAACGAGCGACGTGGCCCGCCATGGTCGCAAAAACATCGAAACAGCCTCCTCAGCTTGTCAGGTAGATTCCCGACAAATCGGGCGCATAGGTGTCATCTAGCACAGGATAGTGCAACGAAAGAGAGCCAAAACAACTGCTGGCAGCAGGGCCTCAGCCTCACTTGGATTATAGCAGAAGCGGCGCAGCGGGGCAACCGGGGGCCAATTAGGGGAATTTCCCTTCAGATCGCAAGGAAATTCTTGACATCAGGAGTCTAGATCAGTATTATGAGCATACTTATGGCAGCGTAAATCCATAACCTTCAATTTTCGCACAGCGTGGCTTCATCGTGGGTTGCCTCGTATCGTGCACATTAACAACCGCATAGGAGGCTATTGTGATCGAGCTATACTGGGCTGCGCTGGCCCTGGTAGGGGGTATAGCCGCTGGTCTGGGCATAGGGATCGCGTGGACGAATTATGGAGCCAACGCCCTGGTTCAGCGCAAAGCGGCTGAGTCTCGCCTCCTCCTCGAAGAGGCGCGTTCCCAGCAGAAAGAACTTTTACTTCAGGCCAAAGACGAAGCGCTGCGAGTGCGCAATGACGCGGAAGCAGAACTGCGCGAGTCTCGGCAAAGCCTGCAAAAACAGGAAGAGCGCATTCAGCGCAAGGAGGAAAACCTCGACCGAAAACTGGAAAGCTTTGAACGTCGTGAGCGGCAACTTCAGGTACGTGAACGACAGACCGAGCAATTGCACCAGGAGGCAGAGCGTCTCAAGCACGAGCAAGTGCAAGAGCTTGAGCGGATCTCGCAACTGACGCGTGACGGGGCGCGCGAGATCATTCTGGCGCAGGTTGAGCAAGTTACCCGTGATGATGCAGCGCGGCTCATTCGTGAAATTGAGCAACAGGCCAAAGAAGAAGCCGAAAAGACGGCACGGAAAGTTATCGGACTGGCTGTGCAGCGCTGTGCAAGTGACTATGTGGCAGAAATAACGGTTTCTACGGTGAACTTGCCGGGCGAAGAGTTGAAAGGGCGCATTATTGGTCGTGAAGGCCGCAATATTCGTGCCTTTGAGCAGTTCACTGGTGTAGATATTATTGTCGATGATACCCCCGAGGCCGTGACGCTGTCGTGCCATGATCCGGTACGGCGTGAAGTTGCGCGGGTTGCCTTGACCCGCTTGTTGAAAGATGGACGCATCCATCCGTCACGCATCGAAGAGGTTGTGCAGAAGACCCAGGTTGAGATTGAACATATTATGCGTGAGGAGGGTGAACGAGTTGCGTATGAAGCGAATGTACAGGGCTTGCATCCCGATTTAATCAAGTTGCTCGGGCGACTGAAATATCGCACAAGCTATGGGCAAAATGTCCTCCAACATTCGCTTGAATGCTCACTGCTGGCAGCGCATATGGCTGCTGAGTTGGGGGCGAATATTACGGTCGCCAAGACTGCGGCCCTGTTGCATGATATTGGCAAAGCGGTCGACCACGAAGTCCAGGGACCGCATGCGCTCATCGGGGCAGATATTGCACGCCGGCTGGGTCGTTCACCCAGCATTATCCACGCCATTGCGGCTCATCATTACGATGAAGAGCCAACGACTATCGAGGCCTTTCTGGTCATTGCCGCTGATGCGATCTCGGGCGGGCGACCCGGGGCACGCCGTGAAACGCTTGATCTCTATATCAAGCGCCTGGAAGCCTTGGAAACCGTGGCAACATCGTTTCCGGGGGTGCAACGGGCCTTTGCCGTGCAGGCTGGGCGTGAAGTTCGCGTTCTTGTTCAGCCTGACCAGATTGATGATCTTGCTAGCATCCACCTGGCCCGGGATGTCGCCAAAAAGATCGAAGAGAGTCTGCAGTATCCGGGCCAGATCAAGGTGACGATCATTCGCGAGACTCGTGCAGTTGATTATGCACGGTAGCATGGTACAATCTGAGTACCGCATGTTCTGTAGACAGCATCGTAACCGGAAGGAGGACTGGGCACTATGAGCCTTGGGATGCCGTCTGATGACCTGCCGATCGAATCATTAACAACCGACCCTCAGGAGGACAGAATGACTAATGCTCAGTCATTACCCATTGCGCGCGCTGTTGGAGCCAGTTCACCATCTACGGGTGAGGTCCAGCGTTCCGCCGAAGTCTTAAAGGTGTCTACTCGTTCACGACCAAGTGCCGTCGCCGGGGCAATTGCCGGTGTGATCCGCGAGAGCGGGATGGCTGAAGTTCAGTCGATTGGGGCCGGGGCTACGAATCAAGCGATCAAGGCCGTGGCAATTGCTCGCAGCTATCTGAATGAAGAGGGCATTGATATCATCTGTATCCCTTCGTTTATTGACGTTGCGATTGACGATGAAGAACGTACTGCTATCCGTTTGCTTATTGAGCGTCGTTAGCCTTCTGTGCGGCCAGGGATAAGAGGTTGCTTTGCATGCGCCGGTGACTCGGGACAGAACTATTAAGCCTGTACCTGGGGCACCGGCGTGTGTTGTGTCACGGTCAGCGCCGCACTACATATACACTCTGCGTTGAGCCGGGTAAAGGTTGTTGCGTTTTATGGAAGAGATTACGTCTTTTTTGACCAGTTATCCACCTTTTGATCAATTGCCTCCTCAAGCCGTCGCACGATCCGCACGGGGGATGCAGATTGAGTATTTTACCGCTGGTCAGACAATTCTTGAATTCGGCGGTGCTCCGGCGAAGTTTTTATATGTTGTGCGCAAAGGTGGCGTTGATCTGTTGCGCGAAACTGGGAGCGAGATTGAGATTTTTGATACGCTTGGTCCCGGTGAGGCTTTTGGGTACCCGTCGTTGATCCGCGATCAAGCTCCGGCGGTGACGGTACGCGCCCATACCGAGACCCTGGCCTATCTGCTCCCCTCTGAACTGTTTCATCGCCTTCGTGAGGAAAATCCGGCCTTTCATCGCTTTTTTGCGGCCGTCGCTTTTGATCGGCTCGGCTTCGCGCTGAAGGTGCGCCAGGATCGAGCCGATCCGGCCCTCTTTCAGACGCGCCTCGGCGATCTCGTGCGACGTTCGCTGATGGTGATTTCACCCGACGCGACGGTCCGTGAAGCAGCTCAATTGATGAGCAAAGAGGGTATTTCCTGTCTCCTGGTTGATCTCCCGCCCATTGGGGTGCTTGATCATAATACGGGTATTATTACTGATCGTGATTTGCGAAATCGCGTACTTGCCGCCGGTCTCCCGGCTGATACGCTGGTACGTGAGGTGATGACGGCTCCGGCGCTTTCGTTGTCAGCCGACAGCCTGGCCTTCGAGGGGCTGTTGTTGATGCTCGAACGGGGGATCCATCACCTGCCTATAAGCGAGCAGGGGGTTGTGGTTGGGATGGTGACCAACACCGATATCCTGCGCCGCCAGAGTCGCAGCCCCGTCTTTTTGCCCCGCCAGGTTGATCGGGCGACCGGGCTTGATGAACTGCGCAACTATACGGATCAGGTGGCAATGACCGTCAGTGGCTTGCTTGATGCGGGAGCACGGGTTGCCGATATCGGGCGGGTGGTCGCTGTGGCGCATGATGCCTTGCATCGCCGTCTCTTGCGTGATATCGAAATGGAGCTTGGGTCGCCGCCTGCACCGTATGCATGGATCGTGCTGGGCAGTGAGGGTCGCCTTGAGCAGACGCTGCGCACCGATCAGGATAATGCGCTGATCTATGCTGATGATGCACCCCCCGGGGCACCAGCCTATTTTCGTACGCTTGCCCATATGATGGTCGAGCGCCTGGTGGCGTGTGGCTTTCCGCGCTGTCCCGGCGATGTGATGGCGACCAATCCGCAGTGGTGTCAACCGCTTGCTTCCTGGCAGGCGATGTTCCGGCGCTGGATCGATGTCCCCGAAGAAGAGGCACTGCTGCGTAGTTCGATCTTTTTTGATTACCGTCAATTGTACGGCGATCTGGATGCCGAGGCGGGGTTGCGTCCGGTGATCGCACGTACTCAGGGCAATACGATCTTCCTGGCCCGCCTGGCCCGGGCAGCCCTGCGTGCGACACCACCGCTGACCTTCTTCCGTTCGGTGGCCCTTGACGACGAACGCATTGATCTCAAGACACGCGGTACGGCCATGGTCGTCGATCTGGCCCGGCTCTTTGCCCTCGAAGCAGGTCGCTCAGAAACGGGTACGCTTTCCAGGCTCCAGGCCTCGTGGCCAACCGCGAGCGTGAGCCAGCCGGCTGCCGAAGGGCTTGCCGATGCCTTTGAATTGTTGAGTCTGTTGCGGTTGCGTCATCAGCAGCACCAGGTTGCCCGTGGTGAGGAACCAACAAATCTGGTCGTCTTTCCGCAGTTGAGTCCACTTGAACGCCGTGAATTGAAAGAGTCACTGCAGATTATTGCCCGGATCCAACGTTCCGTGGCAATGACCTATCAGACGGGACGCTTGGGCTAGGGTTGGGTAGAACTAGAAGTGACAGGTTGTTTGTGGTCGGTGGAGCGTTGAGACATTACCGCAGACGAAGTTTTTTTCTTTGGAAGGGCAGTGCCCTCCACACCTCCTCTCAGCAGGGGTAAATGGGTCTCCAGAGTAAGCGTAGATACCCATTTACCCCTGCTTACGCAACGACTGCGGGGCATAGAGGCCATCAAACCGGGGGGGAATATGGTATTTTTACGGAACTGGGATCTCTTCCGCAAACGCGAACGACCAGCTGTTTTACAGGCGTATGAAGCAGGGCCATGGCCTGATCCTCGTTCGCACTGGCGCGATGCGAGTTATGTGGTGCTTGATGTCGAGACGAGTGGTCTCGATCCGCGACATGATGTCTTGTTGGCGATTGGTCTGGTTGGCATTGAAGGGGGCCGTATTCGCCTCGATACGTGCTGGCGCACGTTGGTTCGCCCGCCTGAAGGCTTTCTCGTTGATGCCAGTTCGATTCGGATTCATAACCTGACACGTGCGGAAGTGGCCGAGGCGCCGACATTTGACGCCGTGTTGCCCTCCCTGATCGATCATCTGGCCCGGCGCATCTTGGTGGTGCATGTGTCTCAGGTTGATGTTGGTTTTTTGAATCGAGCTTTGCGCACGAATTATGGAGGACGGTTGGCCGGGCCGATCATTGATACGGCGCGTCTGGCCATGCGGATCCATGATCGGGCGCAGATTCTCGGCGAAATTGCCCACGAGCAACCTGCCCCCACAATTCAGTTGCGTGCGCTTGCTACCAGTATGGGCTTGCCGGTATACGGTGAGCACGATGCGTTGAATGATGCCCTGACGACGGCGCAACTCTTTCTTGCCCAGGCGATGCGCCTTGATCCCAAGGGTAATCTTTCCATTAAGAGTCTGCTGCGCAGCGGTGGGGTGTAGGCGCTAGCCTAGCGCAAGCACACCATTGGGCGCATAGGGCACCAGTGATTGCAAGCCAGGGTCAGTCAGGTTGAGCCGTACAGGTTGTGGCGAGAGTAGCATGGGCAAGCCGAGGGCGCGCACCCATGCTTCGTCGTTCACGGCTTCAGGCGGGCGTGCGCCTGCCCGATCAGTGATGAAGGCGAGCTCGCAGCGGTCAAAGGGTAACCCACGCCGCACCAGGTCACCGGTTGCTAGCCCAAGGATAACGACCTCAGCCGATGGATCGGCTAGCAAGCGACGGGCTTCGTCAAAGGTGGCCGCAGCATGGCTCACTACCTGTTGGGCCATAGACTGATATGCATTGACCAGGTGGCTCACGGTTGCGGCGCGTTGTTCTTCGCCGGTGACCGCGATCACCGTCACGACACCAAGGTCATCCCAGGGTACCGGGGGCGGATTTCCCCCAGATCCAGCCAACTGTTCGGGATCAATGCTCCAGCCCTTTGCGCCATAGCCGATCTGTAGGGAGCCATCCTCGCGCATAAAGGTTGGCAAGCCGCGCTGGTACGCTTCGGCCATCAACTGGAGGATCGCCACAGGGAGTGCTTCGCGCCGTCGCCGGGCTTGCAAGGTGTAGAGGGGGGCGTTGCGATCCCACTGCTCATCCCCCAGCGCTTCGTGGTTCATGCCGGTGACGACATACGCGCAGAGTGCGGCACCAATGCCGGGCATGGCGGTATCAAAAGTTGCTGTCATCAGCACCCCCCCGGCGTTGGCTTCGGCAGTGACGTCGAGATTGGCAAGCACCAGGCCAATAAACTGCGCCGCATCTTTGATGGCGGCACGCATGCGGTTGCCGCAATGTTGATCCGAGCGCACCAGCAGCATCACCCCGGGTGAGGGCGAAAGAATGTTGGGGCCATCGTAGGCCACGAGTTGAATGATTTCAATTGGTGAAGTCATAGCAGTATGGTATCATTTTTTCGCGTTCCTGGAAAACCGGAGCCAGCATGAACGACTATGCCGTGTTGCACGAGCCATACGCAGCGCTTGTACGGGTGGCTTTGCGCCAGGCCAGCCCTGAGGGGGCCGTCGTTGCCCTTGATCTTGCTGCTGGTGATGGGCATAAAACGACGTGGCTTGCGTCTGTTGCTCAACCCGGTGCGTGGGTGCTGGCGCTTGATCATGATCGCACACAGATCGCGTGTCGCAAGAGTTCAGGTGTGGCCTACCTCGTTGCCGATGCTCACCATCTTCCGCTTGGCACGGCGCAGGTTGATCTGATCTGGTGTATCGCGGCGCTCCACCTCTTTGCTGATCGCGCAGGTGTGTTGGACGAGATCCAGCGTACGCTGCGACCTAGAGGAACGGTTGTCCTTGCGGTGGCCGGCGACTACTGGATCCGGCGGCGTACCTGGCCTGCCGGATCGGTGCCGAGCGCGATGCAGCCGCCAGAACCGGCTGATGATCTGGGAGGCACGCTGCGGCGTACCGTAGAAGAGAGGGGCTTTGCTGATGTGCGGATCGCGGCCTATCTGCTTGAGGCAGCGGATCAGGCCATAGAGGTTGCCTGGATGCCGCTGGTGGATGCCGCCACCGTTCAGTTGAAGACCGTGTCAGGGGCAACCGGGGTACCTGGCTTGCCGGTCAACATTGGTGAACCGGAAATAGCCGCCGTCTTGCTGATCGTCTCGGGGCGCAAGCGCGCTGGGTAAGGAGAGAGAGGAGCGTATGGCAGAGCATACAAACGAAGCAGGGATTGTCTGGTACGAAGGGCTTGGCTTTGACATCGGGGCGCGGGTCGAGATTACCGACAGCCGCGAGATCCCGATCAGCGGTGTCACGACGGGAAGTGTGGTTGGGTTTGATGCGAGTGGCCCACGGCCAGGCGAGGATTTCATTCGGGTGCTGGTGCAACCAGATGGGCCAACGCCAATGATTATCGCTCTGCCCCCGTCAACACTGAGCCCAGAGTCCGGCGGTGATCTGGTCGGCCTTGCGCGCACTGTCCTCACCGGGCTCGAACAATCCATGCGCCCCGAACAGTTCACGACCCTGCTGACTTGGTTGACGGGTGAGCAAGCACGGGCTATGGCCCAGGATCCTACGATTCGGCTGCAGCGCATCCGCAGTGGGAATGTTTTTATTCCGGGGCTCGTCTTGCCCGAGGTCGTTGTGTTGGCCGCAGAGCGTCTGGGGACGCGGTTTTAACGCAGAGGCGCAGAGGCGCAGAGGTCGTGAACGTGTACGTTTCCTCTGCGCCTCTCTGCCTCCCCGTCTCTGCGTTAAAAAACGGGCGCAGAGGCGCTGAGCGGTTGGCACGCTTTAGTCGCGAGCCTTGACGCTGGACAGTGAATCGGTTAGGCTGTCTATAAAGGAATAAGGAGGTAGTCAGACCGATTTATGAGTATAGTGACGCTTAGCTTATTTGCGATAGGCTTTATTTTATTGTTAGCCGGTGCAGAACTGTTAGTACGGGGGGCATCACATATTGCCGCTGTCTTTGGAATTTCGCCCCTGGTGATCGGGTTGACGGTGGTCTCGTTTGGCACGAGTGCGCCGGAATTGGCGGTGAGCTTTCGGTCATCAATGGATGGGCAGTCGGCTATTGCGCTGGGCAATGTGGTTGGTAGCAATATCTTCAATGTGCTCTTCATTCTCGGCGTTTCGGCGATCATTGTGCCGCTGGCAGTTGATCGTCAGTTGATCCGGCTTGATGTTCCACTGATGATCGGCATATCGCTGCTGATTTTTGTGATGGCGTTTGATCGACATATCGGGCGCATTGATGGGTTGATCCTGGTGAGTTCTCTGGTGGCCTATTTAAGCTTTTTGATCTATCAGAGTCGCTGCGATCATGAAGCAGAGGAAAAGCGTAAGGCACTTGAACACCACGTCCTGCCTGAGAAGCCACGGCAACTGGTGCTGCATATCTTCTTTGCCGTTGCCGGTCTGGGGTTGCTTGCGCTTGGGGCGCAGTGGCTGGTCGATGGGGCCGTGGCAATTGCGCGCTTTTTCGGGTTGAGCGAGTTGATCATCGGGTTGACGATCATTGCGGTTGGCACCTCACTGCCCGAGGTTGCGGCCTCGCTTGTGGCTGCTCTGCGGGGTCAACGCGATATTGCGGTGGGCAATGTGATTGGCAGCAATATCTTCAATATTCTCGCCATCCTGGGTTTGACCGGCTTGCTGATGCCCAATGGGGTAGATATTCCTGTTCAGGCATTGCGTTTTGATCTTCCGGTCATGCTTCTGGTGGCGCTCGCCTGCCTGCCGATTCTCTTTACTGGTTATACCGTTTCGCGTGGCGAAGGGGTGCTCTTGTTTGGCTATTATCTGGCCTATACAGGGTTTTTGATTTTGAATGCGATGCAGCACAACATTCTGGCCCTCTTTAGCTCGGTGCTGGGTTTTATTATTGTGCCCATCACGCTCGTTGGCATGCTGGTGTTTTTTGTCCGGGCGCTACGACGCCAGGGTTCTCCGTGGATGTTACAGCGGTGAATGATGCTACAGCTAACCCTTGATCACCCCCATACGCCGCTGGCATGCGCCCGCATTTTGACAATCAGCGCGCGTGCGCCGCAACGCGGGCTCGCACTGGCGCAAAGAGCCTGGCACGTCGCGGTTGATGGTACACCCGAAGAGCAGGCCCACGCGGCGATGACGCTTGGGATTGCGTTGCTGCGCTGCGATCAGATCCACGCGGCGCTGGCGATGCTGGAGGTTGCCCGCGAAGGCTGTGCGACGCTCGGGTTATCTATCGCGGGACTCTATGTCCAGCGCGCACGGATTCAGGCGCTGCGGATGCTTGAACAGATCGCCGATCCGCTGGCCGCCCTCCGTGAACTGGTTCAGGCGTTTGCCGAGGCTGGTCTGCATGATGAAGTGCTCCGCACGCGCATGGAGGAGGTTGCGCTGCTGAATCTGCGCGGGCGCCAGCATGAGGCGTTGGCCCTGGCTGAGGAGCTCCAGCCGACCCTCGAGGAGATAGGCACCCTGGCTGATCATGCCCGCCTTGCGCGTTCGTGCGGGATCGCGCTCTCAAATATCAGTCGGCTCGATGACGCTCTTGATGCCTTTGCGCGGGCACGGGCCTGGTTTGAGGCGTTCGGGTACGGGTTTGATGTGGCGATTACGCGGGCTGAGGCGACGATGATTGCGTTGCGTCGTGAAGATATGGCCGGATGCATTGATGAGTTGTATGCCTTGACCAGGATCTTTGCCCGCTACGGCAGTGAGCAGAACATCGGATATTGCGAAAAGCGGATTGGCATCGCGGCCAATGGTCTGGGCCGTTATGATGAGGGCATTGCCGCTTTTAGTCAGGCGCGCGCCCGTTTTCATGCCCTTGGGCGGGCGTCGCATGTTGCGGAATGCGACCTGAATCTTGGCAATAGTGCCTATTACAGTGGCCTTTTTGAGCTTGCCCTTGCCTCGTATCGGCGTGCCGAAGCAAGCTTCGAACGTCTCGGCTTGCGGCCCCTCGGGATCTTGAGTAGACGCAATCAGGCCCTGGCTCTGCGGCTGCTGCAACGTCCGCACGAGAGCCTGGCGTTGCTTGAGCCAGTGGCCGAGCAATTACAGCAACTGGGCAACCGGCTTGAGTATGGCGAGGTGTTGCAAGCGCAAGCCTACGCCCTTGATGATCTGGGATCCAGCGAGGCGGCACTGGAGCGGTTTCGGCAAGCCGAAACGATCGTGCGCCGCGAAGGCAATCTGCCCTCGGCTGCCGAGAGCATGATCGAACAGGGCTGGATCCAGTTGCGCGCCGGTGATGTCGCCATTGCCCGTGAACTCTTTGAGGCAGCCTTGCCTCATCTTGAGAGTCGGCTGAACCATCGTTGGCGGGCGCTCTATGGGTTTGGTCGTTGCGTCGAGGCCATGGGCGATCGTGCGGGCGCTCTGAGCCACTATCGCGCAGCCGTTCGCCTCATTGCCGACCTGCGGCGGCGTCTGGCGAGCGAGCACGCATCGAGTGGCATCTTTCAGATGGCAATGGATCTCTTCAACGCTGCATTGCGCCTTGCCCAAGAGCTCGATGATCCGCAGGCCGTGCTTGAACTGGCCGACTCGCAGCGGGCGCTGGCCTTGCGGCGCCAGATGAATAGTTCGCAGGTATGGGTGCCGCAGGAATTTCAGGGTGAACTGGTGAGCAATAGTGCCACGCTCCGCGAGGCTCTTAACCAGAAGATGACCGGAGCCGCACTTGATGCCGCATTGGATGGCTATGTTGACCTCTTGTTGCGGGCACGTCACCAGGTACCCCTGCCCCAACCACCCGAAGTGACGCCGGATCTTGATGAGCTACGTGCGGCGTGGTCGGTGGCGTATCCGGAAGGATGGATGGCGCTCTTTTACCTTGAGGTTGCAAGTGGGCTGCTTGCCGTCGTTGTGACGATTGATCGACTCGCCCTTTACCCGATTGCGGATGACCAGACCTTGCGGCAGGCGCTTCAACGGGCGACGCAACCAGCGCGTCGCATGACGACGTATGGAGGTCTTGGCGATCCAGCGACATGCTGGACTACCCTGGAGACGTTGGGTGAGCGCTTGATCCCTCGCGAGGTCTGGAGCGCGCTGGAACCAGCGCAACGCCTGTTGATCGTCCCCGCCGGGATGCTCCATGCGATCCCGTGGGCCACTTTGCGCATGGAGGGCCGCTGGTTGGTCGAATGTGCGACGATCCAGATCCTGCCGGCGCTTGGCACCTGGTCAACGCTCTACCGACGGCAGGCAGCGCAGCGTGCTGGCTTGCTGGTAGGCGTCAGTGAGTTTGGCGAGCGTGCCAAAGCGTTGCCGGGAGTGGGGTTGACGCTCGATCTGGTGGCCGAGCGCTGGCAAGGCCCGACCGAGCGCTGGGAGAACGAGGCGGCCACCCGCGAACACCTGTTGCGTGCCGCCGCCGCGGGCACATTGCGACAGTTTGGCCTGATCCACTTTGCCATGCACGGACAGGTCTATGCGAGCAAAGGCTTGCTGGCGCATCTCAAGTTATGGGACGCCGATTTGCAGGCAGACGAGGCGATGCGGCTGCAACTGGATGGGGCGCTGGTGGTGCTTTCGGCGTGTGAAACCATGGTGAGCGAAGTCTTGCCCGGCGAAGAAGTCTTGAACCTGGGACGCGCCTTTCTGGCGAGCGGCGCACGTGACGTCATTGCGAGCCTCTGGCAACTCTACGATCGAGCGTTGCCTGAGATGTTACCGCCGCTCTACGACCGTCTCAGCCAGGGTACCGATGCCCCGGCGGCGCTGGCGGCGAGTCAGCGTACCCTGATCCAACGTGCCCGTACCATTGCTGATGATGATCCTGAGGCCATCCTCGTTTCACCGCTTGTCTGGGGGAGCCTGACCGCCATGGGCGGGGGGTAGGGGTTTACGGTTCGATCGGCCAACAACGCTTGCCGATCGAACCGTAAACTTATGGTATACTATCAGGCAGTGTGTTCGTTTTTGGGCAGAAGCTCGTAGGTTCAGGTGAAGGAGTCAGAACGTTATGACGTTCAAGAGTGGACGTGGATCTTCGGGGGGGCGTGTGCGGGGTCGTCGCCGCGAGTGTGAGTTTACCAAGCTTGGCATTGATCCCGATTACAAAGATATCAAGCGGTTGCAGAAGTATATTACGGCTCAGGGCAAAATCCTGCCCCGGCGCCGCACGGGTGTGACGGCCAAGATGCAGCGCCGTTTGTCGGTTGCGATCAAGCGGGCGCGCCATCTGGCGCTGTTGCCTGCTGCACCGCAGCACACACGCGCATAGCGTACCTTGTGGGTTGGGCAGCAAAAAAGCCAGCATTGCTGGCTTTTTTGCTGCCCAAAGCAAGTCTGAACGTTAGACCAGGATCTCCAGGGCTGCCAGGCGTTCGCGGAGCAAGGTTTCGGCGTTGAGCAGGCGGATACGTGCGATCAAGTAGGCATGATCGAGGGTCTGGCGGCGGATAATGCCGACAACATCTTCGTAGTCGTGTTTGCCTTCGGCGGCACCACGATTGAGCAGCAGTTTGTGCGCAATAATGTCTTCAGGGCTGGCAACGGGGACCTGGGCACCCAGCAGGGGCATCTGCCGCACGTGTTGCTGCATCGGTTGGTCGAGTTGGAGCGGATGGATTTGCCCGTCCTGGCGCACCGTCAGATCATCAACGAGCTTGATGCCGCGCCAGAGGATGCGCTGACCATCGAATTGCACGGCTTTGCCTTCAGCTTTGAGCAAGGCGATGACGGTGGGCAACTTGCCACGGGCGACCAGCAGATCGACATCCTGAATAGGCCGCCGTGGGCCATACAGATAGGCCGCCGCACCGCCAAAGACAGCCCACGGCATCCCGTTGCTTGTGAGGAGCCGTTGGACAACAGCGAGATTCCCGGCAATGAGTGACATAGCAGACTCCCTGGGTTCCTACGCATTACTGCTGCCTTTAGGATAGCACACGGGCATTACCGTAACAGGCCAAACCACTCTTCCCGGGTCAGGAGCATCTCGTAGAATTCGACCAGGGTCTCAAAGCGGTTCCGGCGAAAAAAGACCGTCAGGTCGGCGTATTGTGGTTCGGCGAGCAGGCGGAGGGCCGGGTCATTGCCGGCACTGCGCCATTCACTGTCGATATACTGAAAGCCGAGGCGGTCGTAACAGCGTACGGCGCGACGATTGAAGGCCGCGACATCGAGCGAAAGTTGCTTGAAGCCGAGCGGACCAAAGTAGTGGTCAAGAAAGAGTTCGAGCGCCTCGGTGCCGAAACCCTGACTCACATAGGGTTGGGCGATCGAGATACCGAGGCGCGACCCTGCGCCTGCGGGTTCGATGTCACGCAGCGAAATGCGCCCGATCATATGGCGATGGCGGTCATCAATGGCCCACACATACCGCTGCACACTCTGCCCGTTGAGCAGATCAAAGCCGTTGGAACTTGGAATATTCCAGAGCGAATGAAAAGGTTCAGTATAACGGGGCCAAAGTTCCTGGGCCAGGGTGTCACCACGCTGCCAGGGGCGCAGCATAACCCGTTTGCCGTGGATGACGCGCGATCCTCGTTCCTCTCTCATCACCTTCCCTCATCACTGTGGTTGCAGATACGCGAGCGACACCCAGCCCTCACGTTGGCGTCCCTGTATTTCGACGCTAACCCGTAACCAGGAAATATCGCCGACACGCCGAGGTCCCTCAAGCTTGCGCACGGGGGTGCCCTTGGGCACGACGGCGATGACATTGGTATTGCTCTTTGCATCGGGTGTACTACGTAAGTTGAGTCCAGCCTCAATCGTGACGATATACATTTCAGCTTCTTCGGCCTGATTGATCCACGGCAACCACTCGGTAAGATTTATGTCAGGAAGACTGGGCGTGAAGTTCAATCGTTCAAACAGGGCGCGCATACCGAAATAGGAGCCAAGAACAACTAGCGTGAGCAGGGCCATCATGACGAGCCAGCCAACCAGGTTGCGGCGGCGATCCTGCTGGCGGAACCGGTTTTGATCAACCTGACGCACCTGTGTGGTTGGTGGTTGGCGGGTACGTTTGCTCTGCGGTGGACGGGCGACGGGTTGGTTCGACGGCGCTGCTGTTGTCGTACTGGGTGTGGGTTGGCTCGGCAGCGGATGCGGGGGCGTTGCCCGCTTCATCCGGTACGTAGCGGCGCTCAGATCACGCCAGACGGTCTCGAGTTCGTGGGCGAAGCTCTGCACATCAGGAAAGCGCTGTTCAGGCAGGCGTGCGGTTGCGCGAGCCAGCAGGCGCTCAACACTTGGCAGATAGAGTGAGGGCCGTAGGCGGCTGAGCGGGGGCAGTTGGGCGTGCTGGTGGGCGAGGGCAATCGTATGGGCATCGGTGCCCGTGATCGGGCGCTCGCCAGTCAGCATTTCATAGAGCAGAATCCCAAGCGCATAGACAGCCGTAGAAGGGTTGTCGGGCAAACCTTCGCTCAACTCGGGCGCACGGTAATGCGCCTGGTCACGCTTCAACTCTTCGTGGGGTGCCCGCCAGTTCTCGACGAGTTTGACCCGCTGTTCATCAACAATGAGCACATTCTGGCTGCTGATGGGCGGATGGTAGAGGCCAGTGGGCCTTTCAGTGCTGCGTTGAGCCTGACAGACGACGATCGCCGCACTGATCTGGCGCATAAAGCGCAAAGCCTGTTCAACACCCAGCGCCCCCAGGCCATAGAGTGCTCGCCCGGTACAGTACTCTGTCACCATAAAGGGTCGCCCACCGACCTCACCTCGGTCAAAAACTTCGAGCAACGTCTGCTGCGAACAAGCAGCCATCTGGTTGATCTGCGTGATAAACCGTGTCCGCAGGAGCTCTTGCCCAACGAGGTGCTTTTGCAAGAGATGGAGCAGCACCCGACGTTGGAGGCGTTCGTCGGTCGCGTCATAGACTGCGGCCAGGCGTGTGGTGCCCAGTTGGGTCTGGACACGATAACGCCCAAAGAGTAGAGGGTTCGATGAAGGTGTATCAGATCCGTCTGTCATGCGAAATTAGCTATCTTTGTACGAACGATAACCAGTTCATAATGACCAGGTTGCCAGGGCAGCACATGCACATCAACACACCCCAACTCCGTCAGCAGGGTAACGAGTTGCCGTTTGGTCAGGGCTCGCCCCGGCAAATAGCGTGCCCAGGCATCAGGGATCTTGCTGAGCAGCATCCATCCGCCGGGGCGCAGCACCCGTACCATTTCTGCCAGGGCGCGCTTGGGTTGCGGAAAATACTCAAGGGCCTCGAGACATGTGACCAGATCAAAGCTTCCCGAGGGCCAGGGTAGCCGACTCGCTTCGCCCTGATGCCAGAGGATCTGGGCAGGGTGAAGATAGGGTACAAGCTTTTGGCGGGCGACACAGAGCATCTGCGGGGTCAGATCGAGGGCCGCAAGATAGCCCGCATAGGGCTGCCTGCTCGCAAGCAAGAAGGGCACCCGCCCGGTGCCTGTGGCAACATCAAGCACAAGCGGCTGGTCACAACCAGCCAGGGCCAGGGCCAGCCAGGGCTGCAACCGGGCATCTGCTTCGGGTTGCCACGAGGCGCGGACGCGATCATAGTGTCGTGCGCCAAAACGATAGATCAGTTGAACCGCACGTGGGCCGAAATAGGCTCCTTCAGCCAGGATTACTTGCCAGTAGATCAAGCTCGCAAGGCATGCCGCACCACCAGACCAGCAGAGACCGTTGCGCAACATCGTCAAGGCCCCCGGGCGTGACGTTGGGCCAGACTCGCGGGTGATCAGGTCAGGCTGTACCATCTGCTTGAACCATATCATAGAAAGAATTATAGCATGTTGTCGTTCGTGAAGCTTTCGGGTATGATACGTGAGAAGCAAAATATGGTTGCAAGCATAAAACGACCCTTGTCGTCACAAAACCACCAGAAAGGAGGCTCCTGGTCGTACCGTCTTTATCCCTTTGCGGTACAGGCCCGAAAGCAAAACCTGCAGCAAAAAGAGCCACAAACCAGAAGCCGGGGTGCCCACCTGATGAAACAAAATGATGGGGCGCGAGGCAAGATGGCTGGCGAAGGTGAAGAGTTGAAGAGAAGCAAGAGATTAATTGTGGAGTTAAAAACTTATGAGTCTCCCTACCGAAGTTCGTAGTGGTATGCGCTGGATGCGTGCGGATTTGCATATTCATACCCCAGCATCAGAAGATTATGTAGAGCCTGAAGTTACGTATCTCGATATTCTCCAGGAAGCTGAGCGCCGTGAATTAGAGATTATTGCGTTCACGGATCACAATACCGTTCACGGGTACGAGCAGTTTCAGCGCGAGCTTGATTTTTTGGGTGCCCTTGAGACAGCCGGACGCCTGACCGCCGATGAACAAGCGCGGATCGATGAATATCGCCGTTTGCTCAAAAAGATCACGGTGCTGCCGGGCTTCGAGTTTACGTCCCACTTTGGGGCGCATGTGTTGGGCATCTTTCCCCCGAATCGCCCGATTAGCCTGATCGAGACGACGCTTTTGCAACTCGGTGTTCCGGCTGAACAGCTGAAGGGTGGCGTCTGTGGCATTTCGAATACCCGCCATGTGACCGATGCCTACGAGATTATTGCACGGGCAGGCGGGATTGTCATTGCCCCCCATATCAATGGATCCAATGGTGTGGTGACTGAGACGCTGCGGATGGGTACGAGTGGGCAGTCGCGGATTGCGGTCTCGCAGAGTCTGCATTTGCATGCCCTCGAGTTTGTTAATTTTTATACTGATCACGAGAAGTTCACGTCGCCGGGCTTTTACAATGGCAAAACAGAACACTATGACCGGCGTATGTTTTGCATTCAGGGGAGCGATGCCCACCGCCTGCGTCGCTTGCCGCAGAGTGATGGGCAGGTGGTGCATAAACACGGCATTGGCGACCGCTATATCGAGTTGCTTTTGCCCAACAATAGCTTTGAGGCGCTGCGCGACCTCTTTGCGAGCCAGGATTTTGACCGTGTGCGCGTGCCCAAGCGCGATCAGAAGCAGTGGGCGGTTGATGCGGTGCGCTTCGGTGGTTCTACCGAACGCCAGGTGTTGCGGGCTATCGGTGATGATCCTGCGACGTTAGCCTTGCTCTGGACTGATGTGGCTGCCCTGGCGAATGCCGGTGGCGGTGTGCTTGTGCTTGGCTGTGAGCCCGGAGGCAAGGTGCTTGGCGTGGCTCGCCCCGATTATGTGAGCGAGATGCTCCGCAAGAGCGTTGTCGAACAGGTGACCCCACATCCGTATTTGTCGTTTGAGTTGATGAGTTACGAGGGCCAGGATGTTATGCGCGTCGAAGTGAAGGCGAGCGAACCTCCTCCCTATGTCGGACTCAATGGCACGATCTATGTGCGTCGTGATGGCGAGACGACGATTGCCGATCGCAGTGAGATTATTCAACTCTGTCGGCGTGCGCTCGCTGAAGGCGCTTCGTCCCCTCTCGATAATGGGCAGGATCTCGATCTGCCCCGCTCGGGCGTCGAGATTGTTACCTGCCAGAAACGTGGTGGCGTCTGGCTCTATGAGGTGCGTGATTTGCGCACGACCGCCGGGGTGACCCGCGACCGCGCTCAGGGCCTCTGGGCGTATGCGATCAGTCGCCACGAAGATCTGCGCGATGGTCGCGTTGACCTGCAGAGCCAGGTGCGCTGGCGGGGGCGGCTCGGGCTCTGGCGGGCGTATCGTCAGGGCAGCCGTACCAAGTATGATCTGGTGCATCGCGATGCCAATGGCGTGATTGACCATGTCTTCTTTGGGGTGAGCGATTGGGGCCTTAGTGATGGCTGGATGGCGTTGCTTTCGGAACGTACTGGTGAGCCGATTGAACAAGAGACGCAGGCCTTTGATCCGGCTGATGATGTCCCGCAACAACTTGTGGTGGGTGATGAGCCCCTTTTCACTGATAGCACTGTGCTTTTTGAACCCGATATCTGGGCCGAACGCCGGATCCGCTGGAAGGGTCGCGGCGGTCTGGCCGGTATTCATCGCGATGCCTATGGGCAGCCGAGTTTTGACCTGATGATGAAGGATAAGGACGGCACCGGTCAGCAGAGTTATCCTGGTGTGCCGCTTGAGAAGTTGACTGATGCATGGCTCGGTTTGATTCGCATTGCTCGCCCGCGCACCGGGATTGAGGTCATCAGTGCGACCCGCAGCGAAGATGGTGAGTGGCAGTATGTCTTTCGCAATCTGCGTACCGGCGATGTCAGTGGCGTGCCCTGGCGCCTGCAGGATATTGAACCCGGTACGGTGCGGGAGTATGCCGCACGGATGTATCAGCAGGATCTGCCTCTCGATGAAGAGAAGATCCGCTGGTGGGGCAATTTGGGCTACCTCCGCCCGATGCGTAGCCAGGTCGATCTCGTCTTTGTTGATGAACAGGGCGAGGTGCATTTTTATTATGCCGCCCGGCGCGAGGAGTTGAACGGCGAGTGGCGTGAGTTGCTCGAGTTGTATGGCGAGATGTAAGCGCTTTAGCGGATCTGGTAGATGCTGACCTCGTCTTGCTGAAAGACTGCTTCGCCAAGCAGTTCAAATTTGGCCAGACTCTCGGAGGGGTAGAGGCGGCGCTCCAGCGCTCCGAGGTAGACGTGAGTGACGTGGTAGCGGGTGAGCAGATCGTGGGCCGTGGTGGTGTCGGTGGTGCGAAAGATCGTGTCGACATCAACACAGCGCGGCCCTAACTCGGCCATCGCAAGCGGATCGCCCCCGCGCCATTGCTGTTGATGCCCAACCCAGCCCAGAATTGTCGGATGCCCGGTGGTCGAAGCGACCCCGCCCCAGCCTTCACTACGCACGTCGTACGAGCCGCCACACCGCTGGGTCGCCAGATCTTCGACCGCCGCTGCTTCGAGTACGACACTGCCCCGCGGTACGTGCTGGCGTAACCAGCGGATCGAGGCCAAGCCGGCCTCGCTCTGTTCACGTGGGGTGCGCCCTTCGAGCCCGATTAGGGGGCCGCGCCCCAGGTCGCGCAGGCTCAGTGTCGGGTAGACCAGTGCCCCGGCAAGTAAGATTCCGGTGAGACCCGCCGTTGTCCAGGCGACCACGCGGCTCGCCCCGTGTGCCTCGCGCACGATCCACCAGAGCGCAAACGGGGCCAGCGTTCCCCAGAGCAGCCAGACTTGATAATAGAACTTGAAGATGGTGTTCATCCGGTTGCCAAAGACATCGCGGATAAAGATGAGCTCGGTGCCAAAAATGATCGCGCAACCGAGGGCCGTCACCAGGAGCGCGAAGCTCGCGGCGGGGCGGCGGGTTTGCTGCATTGCGGCCCACATCGCCAGTACGGCCAGTCCGCCCAGAGGGAGCAACGGAAAACGCGCAATGAGACCGATGGGCACCAGGATCAGCGGTAGCCAAAAGAGCAGCCGTGGCAACAGGGGCGGGTTTGCTTTAGCCGTAGCCAGCGGATCGGCTTGCTCTTTTTGGAACGCCAATGTACGCTGATACAGAAAAACAATCATCGGTAAGGCAAAGAGCCCGAAGCTGATGACGAAGGCGTGGAGCCCGCTGCGCCCGGCGGTGTAGGGCGCAATGATGCTTGTGATGCGCCCAATCACGGGAAAATCAATGAGCGGTGCCGCACTGCCAACGAGGGGTTGCAGCGTCAGGTGAAATGGGAGAAAGAGCAGGTACGCACCGAAACTCACCACGAGCAAGGTTCGTCCCAGCGCCAGCCACGGCAGTGGCCCCGGTTGCCGTTGGGCCACCAGCGTTGTTGCGCCAGCGTAGAGCAACAGATAGGCTGGAAGATCCCAGCTATTGATGGTGTAGAGGCTGCCGAGGATCAGGCCGCTGAGTGCGAGCATGCCCAGGTCACTACGCGTGATTCCTGGTAAACCGGGGCGCAACAGGGTCGCCAGGGCGAGTGCAGTTGCCAGGACGCCAAAGGGCAGCGCCATCACATGGGGGTGCATATCGCCGAGCCGAAAGCTAAAGAAGGGAAACTCGGTAATATTGTAGCGCCGCACGCCTCCCGCGTCGCCGTACTCGTCCCAGAGCGCTCGTGACGGCCACCACCAGTTGAAGTCAGCGAGTTTGTCGTTGCGTTGCCATTGATCAAATGAGCCGAATTCACCTGTGACCACCGGCGTAGTCAGGCGAATCTCGTCGCTGCCGCCGATGGCCTGACCAAGTGCCGAGCCGAGTTGCTGACTGTCGAGGGCGACGGTGCGTTCGTCCCCGAGCAGCACCTGCACCGCCCCGGCCTGGTTGCCTGCCAATAAAACAAAGATCACGCCGAGCAGCGGGAAGACGATCCGCGCTCGCAGGCGCGGCCATGTGCGGCGAGGCGCATCGTCTTGCGCATCTGGATGCGCCAGGATGATCAGATTGGCGATGGTACCGGCGACGCCCTGGGCTGTCAACGCGACAATCAGGGCCAGTGCTAGATTATAGGCAACCCCGGGCGCGAGACCGGTCAGCGCGGCCATCGCGGCCATCAACAGATAGCCAAAGTAGTAGTAGTTGATGCTAAACCCGGCCAGCCACGGATCAACCGGCGGGAAACTGCCACTTTGCAGCATCGCGTTGAAGAAGGCAAAATCCATCGGGCGCTCGGTGCCAAAGGGCGTCGGGTCGTGCATGCGCATCCAGACCGTCGCGAGCAGTGCGCCAAGAAAGATGGCCTCAGAAGCGAGCACCGCCTGCCAACGCGCTGCGAAAAAGCTCCTGGCTCGTTCCAATGCAGCCCGAACCCCCCCGTGGAGCCAGATGCCCACGATGGCAATACCGAGTGCTGCAACGACCAGCACGGGCCTGCCAAACTGGGCTAGACCCAGCATCGCCAAGAGCCAGGCGAGATAGCCGACGAGCAACAGCCCTAGGGCTTTGGCATAGGCATAGCCACGATCAGGCAGGACTCGGAATATGCTTCCGGTGATCGGCAGACCGATCAACCCGATCAATTGAATTGTGATCCACCAGATAAGAATGTCTAGCACGGTCACTCAACCTGCAATAACTGGCGCGCTTCGGCGGCCCAGGGGCCATCGGGCGCGAGTTGGAGATAGGTTTCAAGCATGGCCCGGGCGCGGTCGCGGTCGCCTACTTCGCGAAAGAGTTGGCCGAGGCGAAAATAGGGTTCAGGCTCATTCGGGTTTGCTGCCACCGCCTGGCTCAACGCGATCTCGGCCTTGTCAAACTCACCCCAGCTCAACAGAGCCGCACCGAGCTTGTTCCAGTTGCCTCCGGTTGGTTGACGGCGCGCCGCCCGCAGGTATGCTTCTTCGGCCTCGCGGTAGCGTCCGGCGTCCGCCAGAATATCGCCCCAGAGGTGCAGCACGCCAATGTCGTCAGGATTCGCCAGGGCGGGTGCCTCCAGAATGCGCGCAGCTTCGTCGAGTCGCCCTAGATTGCGGTAGCGTTCAGCAAGACCAAACGCGGTGGGGCCATCGGTCGGGTTGGCGCGATGCGCTGCTTCAAGCTGGGCTAGATCTGACCCAGGCGCTGTGATCGGCACTCCAGGCTGGCTAGTTGCCCCACTGTTGTTAACTTCGGCCTCGGGGCGCGCATAGCTTGATGGTACGCCTCGTACCGCATAGATCTGCACGGCTGAGGTGGCAAAGACCGGGTCGAGGTAGATGCCTTCCATCTGTTTGAATTTGCTCAGCCCCTCGACAGGATAGATCGCGTGCTCGACCCCGCCCACATAGACATAGTCAACGTTGTAGCGCGCCAGGAAGCGTAACGCCTCTTCGACATCGGGGCTTTTGTAAAAGCGCTCGACCTCGGCATCGCGCCGTGCGGCAACCTGTGGATCACGCTGCTCGTTGACATGCAAGGCACTGACGACAGTCGGCAGGCCTGTATTGGCGGCGATGCGAATGCCATAGCCCCGGTAGAAAGAGAGGTTTGATTGCACGACGATTGGTGTGCCACTGATCTCTTTGTTGAGCCAGGCAATCGCTTCGGCGTCGCCTCGAAGATCAATAAAGGCCTCGTTCATGCCAGGGGCGCAGCCGCCAAATGAGGCACAACTATACCCAAATCCGGCCTGCGCCAAAAAGGCGCTGCCATCAAGGGTCAGCCCTGTCTGTACGTCAAAACGGTTCGCAACGCGCGAGGGAATGCCAGCCAGCGGGTAGACCGCCATCATGGCTAGCAAGAGCCCCAGCACTGCCAGCGCCGCCGTCTGTGCTGGTTTGTCGCCCAGGCGCCGTAACGCCCGCAACAGGTTGGGCAGGCTGATCGCGGTTGCGAGCGCAAGCAAGATCCAGACCTGAAACCCGAACTTAAAGACCGTATTCATGCGATACCAATCGCCCCCGGCAAGGTGATCGCGAATATAGACCAGTTCGACACCCAGCGAGACAGCCAGGCCAACCCAGGCTAGCCCAAAGCCGTACCAGGTTGCGTTGGTGAGCCTGCGCTGCCCGAGTAGGAAGAGGCCAACCAGCAAGAGCAATGCCAGTGCTGCGCGCAACCCCAGCGGCGGCACAAGAGCCGCAATGAGGAGCAACAGGCCTACGAGATAGAGCAGCGAGTTGGCGGAGATGCCGATCGCGAGGCGCTGACTGAGGCCAAGGGCTGGCACCACCGGGCGATCACGGGCAACCCGGTGGTGCCCCCAGACTCGTTGCAAGCCACCGAGCAAGACGGGGATCAGCGTCGCGAGAAAGAAGCCGTAGATGACCAGGTAGTCGCGGATCTGCGTGCCATCAGCCCATTCCACCACCCCTATCCCGCCGACCGGAGCCCAGTAGTGGTCGAAGAAGGGTGCATAGAGCAGCAAGCCGCCTACGCTGACCAGCACCGCGACGACCAGCGCCTGCCCCAGTGCTGCCCACGGCATGCCTCGTTCGCCCCGCCCCACCGAGCGCCACGCGCCACCTAGCAGCGCTAGACCAAGCAGCAGCGCATAGATTGGCACGTCCCATGCATTCGTCACCGCCAGCGTGCCCAGGCTCAACGCGCTCACCACCAGCGTCGTGTACCACGCCAGCCGCAGAGCCTGCGGGAAGCGTTCTGCCCCAGGATGCCCAGGGCGATACCGGCTTAACTCAAAGGCACACGCCACAAGCAGCAACGCAATCGGCAGCGCGATCATATGGGGATGTAGATCGGCGAAGAGAAAGGTAAACGCAGGAAATTCGTTGATGGTATTGGGAATCACCCGGCTCGGCCCAATGTACCAATCGCCTAGGCGCTCCCCGAAGGTAGACAGGCTGCCACCACGGAAGACCTGCCACACCGCCGCTGCGCCTCGCGACCAGCCTGTCGCAAAAAAGCTCGCCAGGTTGCCCAGGATGCCGACGAGTGCCACGGCTAGCCATCCGTAGCGCACCCGCCCTGTCAACTCGGTGACGATGGCAAAGGCTCCCGCTACGGTCAACGCAAAGAGCGTCGCGACCGCCAGGTTGAAGCCAATCGCCGGGGCTGTGCCGGTGAGCTTGATCGGCAGTGAGAGCAGGTAGAAGCCGTAATAGTAATAATTGATGTATCCATCACTGAAAAACGGATCAAAAGGCGGCATCACCGGGCTGCGCAAGATCGCATAGAGAAAGCCGGCTTCCATCGGTTTCTCACCACCCCAGATAGGATGCCAAAGATCCGGGTTGAACGCCCGTACCAGCGCTAGCGCCAGCAGACCACCCAGAAAAACCCCTTCACTCCAGAAAATGCCGCGGCGCTTTGTCCGCAGGATCGCCAGCATTTGCCGTAGCCCTGCCCTGATGCGACCGCTCAGGGTTGCTTCAGTGCCCCGCCCAAGCCACCCGAGCAAGCCCAGATTGACGCCGGCGACAAGGATCAGGCCGCCAAGGACGCCCTGGTAGTTATAACTCCATAGCCCCAAACTGGTCGGTAGCCAGACGGCGTATCCAAGCAAGAGCACGCCGAGCACGCGCGCCCAGACAACCCCGCCGTCGCGCCAGTGCCCAAAGATGATCACCGCCGTTGGCAGACCGAGCAGCGCTATGCCATAGAAGACCACGATCCAGAGCAACAACGAGGCCACCGAGCTCTCGCGGACGAAAGGGTTCCAGGCAAATTCATCAACCGCAGGTAACTGATTGACCGAGGTATCCAGCAGCAGCGGCGGGGTGAGATCCATTACTGGAGGATCCAGCACGCGGTCGCTCGTCAGCATCTGAGGTGTCCCAGGGCTCACCACGCGATAGATCGCCGTCTGGCCTTCAGCAAAGACCCGCTCAAGCTCGCCAGAGGCCGTCAGCGTCGCGAATTTTGCCAGGCCCTCGGTGTCATAGCGGTCGCGTTCGACGCTGCCCACATAGACGTAGCTCACGCCGTAGTCACGGAGAAGATCCAGCGCTGCGGGCGCGTCAGTGGTTGTGTAGATGGTCTCGATCGTTTGCTGGCGGAAGGCAATCGCGGCGTTGGCATTGACCGCATTGCGTTGCTGGATCTGGTGCCATTCCCAGCCGAGGATCGTGGGGAGACCGGTGAAGGTTGCGACGCGCCCGGCCCATTGGTACGAGGGTTGATGCGCCTCCAGGATCACCGGTGTTCCGGCGACATGCGTCTGGAGCCAGGCAATGGCCGCCGCGTCTTCGTTGAGGGCGAAGGCGCTACCGTGGCGTTCGGCGGTGATCCACGGCAGAAACGCTGCGCCGTCGAGTCCACGGGGGGCTTCGGGGTTCCAGCGATCACCGATCCGTGCTGGCGTCGCTGTCAGCGGATAGACCAGCGCCGCCGCGCCGAGTACCACGAAGGTGCCTCGGATCAACGCCGTTGCGCGGTTCGCCTTGCGCCCAGGCTCCCATAGACGTGGCATCAGCGCGGCGACGCCAAGTGCAAAGAGCATCCAGGCGTGCAGGCCAAATTTGAAGACGGTATTCATCCGCCCGACATCGCCCTTGACTACCACGACCTCGACGAGCACGCCAAGCCCAAGTGCGGCAACCAGCCAGAGCATCGGTAATACGAGATCGTAGGGCGCCCGGCGCATCCGCCAGAGCATCCAGATGCCCATGCCAACCAGTGGCCCGAGCAAAAGGATCGCAGGCAGGTTGAGGCTGACCATCACGACAACAAGCACCGCAAGCAACCCGGCGCTTATGGCAAGCGGCACAGGCTTGAGCCAGCGCCGCGCGAGCATCGCGCCAGCCACGAGCGTCACGACCAGCCAGTGCCCATAGAGCAACAAGAATTCGCCGAGCGTCGTGCGCTGTGCCAGTGCGACCTGCAGCAGCAGGCTGGCGTGACGATCATCGCGCCATAGGGCGACCCCGGAAGATTCGGTGGCAAAATTCGAGGTGAAGGGCATGATCAAGAGATTGCCTGCAATCACCATCAGCAACGGCGGCACTGCAACCCAGATCAGGGTCCAGAGCCACCGTGCCTGCTCGCCACGCAACTGAGCGCGACTCGCCCGCCAGCCGGCCCCCGCCATGATCAAACCGGTCAACCCGACAAACGAGGGATAATCCCAGGTATTTGTCGCCCTGATGACCCCGGCAAAGAGGCCCATCAGCACCACTAGGCCAACCACGCCCCCCAGATCGCGCCAAACAGGCTTGCTCGTCACGACCTGCATACGTGGCAGCATCAACAGATAGGCCACTGCGAGCCCGAGCAGCGCCATGCTCAACGGCATCACAAGCATATGGGCGTGCAGGTCGCCAAAGAGAAAGGTGAAAAAGGGAAACTCGTTGACGGTGCCCTCAACAATGCGCGTTGCGTCCCAGTAGGCCCATTCGCCGCGCCCCCTGGTCGCCTGCTCAGCGGCGTAGCCATTGAGATACCAGAGCGCCTGGGCGAGATTTCCCGGGACCAGCAGCAAGATCGGGGCAAGTAGGGCCGCGACGATGGCGCGTCGCTCCCCGGTCTTCGCCAGATGATCGTCCTCTGACACCGAGGCGGGTTGGGCCAGGATGTTATAGACAAGCCCCCAGGCCCCGACCGCCGTGAGCGCGAAGATCGTCGCCACCGCCAGATTGTAGGCAATGCTCGGCACCACGCCACTCAGGTGGGTCAAGGCACCCACAAGGACAAAGCCAAAATAGTAGTAGTTGATCGTCCCGCCGGCGTGCCAGGGATCATACGGTGGAAAAGCCGCACTCTTGAGCACTGCATTGAAGTAGGCAAAATCCATTGGCTTTTCGCCACCGCGGGCGTAGTGCCACAGATCGGGGTTGAACCAACGCAGGAGCAAGCCGAGCAGCAGAAAGCTCAGGAAGGCCAACTCAGCCCCAAGAATGGCACTCTGGCGCGTCCGCCAGAAGTCGGCCAGGCTCGCCCGGTTGAACCAGGCTGCCAGCGCCCCGGCGACCAGCAGCGGCGTCGCGACCAGCCAGAGCGTCGTTGGGCCAAAGGCGAGCGGAAAGGGTCCCCAGCCGAGCGCATCCTCGCCACCACGCCCAGGGATGCTAGGACGATTGCCTAGGCTCCCCATCAACCAGGCGGTATAGGCAACGAGCAGCAAGCCGACGATCTTTGCCAGACTATACCCGCGATCAGGCAGCCAGCGCAGCCAGCGAAAGCCGAGCGCAAAGGTCGCCAGCCCGAGCAGTTGCAAGATGATGACGCAGAAGAGCGGCGCGAGCGCCGTGAATAACGCCGGCCGTTGAAAAAACTCGGCCCAGGTACCACCTGCGGCATAGCGCGGCCACTGCGCATCAGTCAGGCGCACCGCCGTCACATTGCGGTCGGCCACCCGTACCGACGACTTGTAGACCTCACCCCAAAGCACATCGTTGATCAGCAAGGCTTCGGCCCGCTGACGTGAATAGGCCGGCGTCTTCGCGAAAATCAGCACCCTCGGATGATCATAGACATGAAACGCCTCTTCGGCGGCCTGGTCAGGGATTTCGATCCCCATGATCCGTGGGTAGGACGTGACTTCAGCGACGAGGCGAAAGCCAAGTTCGCCATTGAAGAGCGCTTGATAGTAGCGCATCAAGGCGGGGTAGCGCATCCGTAGGCGCGACGTACTATCATAGACACGATTGCTGGTGAGCGTAATATAGTCGGCCTGATCGAGTTGATCAAGCAGACCCGGCTCGAAGCGCCCATCGCTGCCGAGGCCACCGACATATTTGCGCAACTCATCTTCGGCATACGGGGCCGACGAAATGCCCTGGAAGGTCTGGCCCCACGAGGCCCGCGTAACCTGGAGGGGCAACCCATCGTCCCAGGTCTCCGACATCACATACGAACCGGGCGGCGCATGATCAGCGAGCCAGCGCGCCGCCATCACCCGCGAGTGAGGCTGGGCATAGATGCGCGTAAACGCATAGGCCCAACCCAGCGTCAGCAGGATGACCGAGAAGAGCAGCAGAGGTGGCACCTGGCGTTGCAGCGCCACGGGAAGTCGGGGCAGCGTAAGCGGCGTGTGCCGGAACGACCAGAGGCGCACGAGGCCCCAGGCGCCAAAGATGATCAGCGGCCCATAGATCGGCAAGAGATAGCGCAGCGTAATGACAAACTGCCCACCCTGCCAGAGAAAATAGAAGGTCACCCAGGCAAACGGCACCCATGCCGCACTGAGCAGCGGATCGTCGCGGCGCGGCCAGAGCACCCGGCGCAACCCGCCAAGCCCAAAGGCAAGCCAGCCGCCCCAGGCGGCCAGGCCCAGCGCTGGCCCCATCCCCCAGAGCACCATATTGCTCCAGGGAAAAAGGTACGGCGTGCGGGCAACCCACTGTTGCGACGGTGGAAAATCGACTTCGCCGCTCACAAGGCCGCTCACACTGCTGAGCCCCGACAGAAAGCGCGGCTCAAGGCGCACATCAAGAAACCCCGCCCCCTGCAGCAACCCCGCGCCACCGTGCCCATCACTCACCACCACGGGCGAATCGGGGCGCGACCCGGTAAACGCATCGGGCGAAAGCGTCCGAAAACTGAGCAGCGTCATCGCCCCGGCGAGCACCAGCAACGGAAAATCGCGTCGCCAAAAGCGGGTCAAGAGAGGCCACACAAGTGACGGGAGATACGTGGCTTGACCCGCCTGGCTGCGTTGCGTCTGCACAAAGCGGGCCGCCGAAATCAGTGCGGCGACGATCGCCAGACCACCGAGGGTCGCCATCGTGATCCGGTTGGCCATCGCCGCGCCGATACTGAAACCAACGAGCGTTGCCACGAGCGGGCCACCGCCTTGGGCCATCCGCACAATCCAGTAGATGCTCAACAGCGCAAAAAAGGTCGAAAAGATCGGATCAACAAAAAAATGGGCCTGCTGGATCGGCATCACGGCCATCGCCCCAAGCAGGGCCGCAAGCAGACCAACGCGCACCCCAAAGAGACGCCGCCCGATCAAATAGATCAGGAGCAGCGAACCGAGATCAAAGAGCACCGCGAGGCTCCGCCCAACTTTCTGGATATCGCCATACATCGTCAGATTGCGCCCCTCGGGGTTGACCAGGGCAATCAGCGGGGTCAGGCGAACAAAGCTTGCCTCGGGATTATCAACGAGGGGGCCGAGATCGGTGCGGCGTTCTTGTGGTCGCGTTGGATCAAGGCCAGCACGAGGTGGCCCATTGATACTCGGCACTTGCGCCGGAAAATTAGGCGTTCCATCGGGGCGCGCAGCGGGTGTCAGGGCAACGGCAGCCGTACGGGCCATCCAGACAGGCAGGGGGCCATAGGCAAAAAACGGAAAGCGGTCATTATTCCGCGGATTCAGCGGCGACCGCGACGAATCATAGAGCTCACCGAGACTCGCCGGCAAACGGACATTGGAGGTGACATCGGCAAAAAAGCGCTCATCAGGATGCTGCCCGGTACCCGCATCCCAATCGGTGAGGCTAAGGGTGCGAAAATAGGCTCCCAGCAACAGAATGAGCAACAGCAAAAGGCGCGTCAGCCAGGCAGGCCTTGAACCTGCTAGCCGAGAGGCATGTGGAGGGGAGTTTGGTTGATCGTTATCCATCGCGTTCATTATACAAACCCCATCCTTATGCGGCAAGTTTCGCTGCGCACCTCAACCTTGACAGTGCCAAAATGACAATGTTATACTCGTTATAGGTTTCGTAATGCATGGTAGGCGGTGCCAGTCACGTTTCAGCGACAGTGCATCAGCATGAAAGCCGTAGAGCAATGGACACCATCACGACTGAGCGTAAAGAGCAGGGTTCCACACGACGAAGCATTCTCCAGTTGCTACGTCGTTATGGTGAGATGACTGCGCTGGAGTTGAGCGAGCACCTGGGCATCGGCGCAGTTGGCATCCGCCAGCATCTTGCCATTCTCGAGCGTGACAAGCTCGTGTCTGTCTCGGGCTTGCGTCGTCAGATCGGGCGGCCTTCTAATCTCTATGTGCTGACACCCGAAGCCGAAGCGCGCTTTCCCAAACAGTACGACCGTCTGGTGCTTGATCTGTTGCAATATCTCGAACATATCGGTGGCGCGATGGTGCTCGAAGAGGTGCTTGAACAACGTCACGAGAGGATGTTGCACGAGCTTGGCCCCCACCTTGCTGATAAGAGTCGGCGTGAAAAGGTCGAAACGTTAGCCAACCTGCTTGCTGCGCAGGGCTATATGTGTGAGTGGGTCGAAGAAGATGATGGCTCTTTCGTGTTGACCGAGTACAATTGCCCGATTGACTGTGTTGCCCGCAAGTACAGCCAGATCTGTCTCCAGGAAGAACGCCTCTACGAGACCCTCCTTGGTGTGCCGCTTGTCCGTGAAAGTTCGATTGCCTGCGGTGAACATTGCTGCCGCTATCGTATCCCTGTGTAATCTCTTCTGAATATCAAAAGGAATGAATCTATGCCGTTCGAATTGCCCGCTTTGCCCTACGCCTATACTGCACTTGAGCCTCATATTGATGAGGCGACAATGCATTTTCACCACGATAACCACCATAATACGTATATCACCAATTTGAATAATGCGCTTGCTCATTATCCCGATCTGCAGGACAAGAGTCTGGAAGCGTTGATTGGCGACCTCGATGCGCTGCCCGAGGCTATTCGTATGGTGGTACGCAACAATGGTGGCGGCCACTGGAACCATACGCTCTTCTGGGAGACGATGGGGCCAAATGCTGGTGGTGAGCCGACTGGTGCGCTTGGTGCCGCAATTGCAGCGGCTTTTGGTGGTTTTGGTGAGTTCAAAGAGAAGTTCAAGGCTGCTGCCATCGGTCGTTTTGGCTCAGGCTGGGCCTGGTTGGTTGTCAATCCTGATGGCACGGTTGCGATTACAAGCACGCCGAATCAGGATACCCCGGTGATGGAGGGCAAGAAGGCGATCCTTGGTCTGGATGTCTGGGAGCACGCCTATTACCTGAAGTATCAGTACAAGCGTGCCGGCTATGTTGATGCCTGGTGGAATGTAGTGAACTGGGCGAAAGTTGCCGAGTTGTACGACGCGGCTTGTGCGTAAGCTGTTGTTGTTTTGTACATAAAAACAGCCAGCTTTGCTGGCTGTTTTTTATGTGGAAGATATAAGCTTCCATACGGTGGCTCACGGACGTGGGTGGGGTGGTTCAAGTGGTTCGCCGGTGTCGCGGACGGCACTAGCCCTGATCCAGCCGAGATCCCAGGCACCGCCGTGCGTAAAGACGAGATACCAGTCAGCTTCGCGGCTCTGGGCAACTTGGACGAGTGGCTGCGTAGGGCCAACGCGCAGAAGCGGTGTCTGGCGTTCGTCGGCCCGCGGGAAGATCGGCGTATCGGCGGCGATCGGACGCAACAGGGCTGGCCCGATCGAGGCTCGATCGGCTGGATCGGCCGGGTGGTACGCTTCCAGGTACGCCAGAATGCCCTTGGCTAGACCTGTTGCCATCCGTTCGGGTTGCTGAAAGATCAGCACCCGGTCATCAGGATGAGTCATAAACCCTCCCTCCAACAAGACGGCTGGCGTTGTTGGGGCAAGGCTGTGCCAGTAGCGATAATAGGCAAAGGCATAGTAGGCCCGCATATCATACGATGGCCCAAGCGGATCAGCCGGCAAGCCTGTCGCCGCAGGATATGTTGTCGCAATGGCTGCTTCAAGGCGTTGTGAGGCGAGGGAAGCCCGGAAGGGTGTTGCCACCTTCCAGCCCCGGCGTGTCGCCGCCTGCGCCCCGGTCACCCCATCAACGTGGATGCTCACAAAGACATCAGCTTCATAGCCAATCGGTACGGTTGCAGGTAACAACTCGACAACGACCCCTTCAGCCTCAAGGCGATCGCGGGTCAACTCGGCGATGACAAAATTGACTTCCCACTCATCGTAGCCGCGGTAATAGGCTCCAGAAAACTTGCGCAGGGCAGCCTGCTCATCAGGATGATCTTCGATCTTCCAATGCCCAACTTGCAAGCCCACGACAGGACGTATGTCAGGTTGAGGTGTCGCCGTTGGTGTTGGCGGCACCCGCGTAGGAACGGGCGTTGCCGTGGGCCGCTCGGTCACCGTTGGCACCTGCACGGCTGGCTCAATCACAGGCAGGCTGTGCTTCGGCAATGCTGCGGCGGTGGGCCGAGGCGGTTCAGTTGGCATAGGAAGAGCGCCGGATGCAGGCACTAGACCACACGCACCCAGGATCAAGCTCATCAGGAGACACAGGATCAAGCCAGAGCGCACTGGAAAGGGTTTTCTCACCATGACATGAAATTGTAGACGTCGTTAATCGCGTTTGCCGAGGGTGGCAAGAAAATCGGCATTCGAGGTCGTTTTCGCCATGCGGGTGAGCATCAACTCGGTGCCATCATTGTCGCCCATCATGCTCACCATCCGGCGTAGGGCATAGGTCTGACGCAGCGTGGTCAGATCGAGCAGCAACTCTTCGCGGCGCGTGCCCGAACGATTGATATCAATCGCAGGGAAAATGCGTTTCTCGGCCAGCTTCCGGTCGAGATTAAGTTCCATATTGCCGGTGCCTTTGAACTCCTCAAAAATCACATCATCCATTTTGCTTCCGGTATCCACCAGACAGGTCGCCAGGATCGTCAACGAGCCACCCTCTTCGATCGCCCGTGCCGAACCAAAGAAGCGTTTGGGTGGATAGAGGGCGACCGGGTCAATCCCCCCCGACAGCGTCCGCCCGCTCGACGGCATCGCGATATTATAGGCTCGGGCAAGCCGGGTGAGCGAGTCCATCAAAACGACCACGTGGCGTTTATGCTCAACCTGGCGACGTGCGCGTTCGAGGGTCAACTCGGCGACCCGAATATGATCCTCGACCGGCTCATCAAAGGTTGCCGCAATGACCTCGCCCTTGACCGAGCGCCGCATATCAGTTACTTCTTCGGGGCGTTCACCGACGAGCAGGACAATCAAGCTCAAATCGGGATGGTTGGTCGTGAGACCATTGGCAATAGCTTTGAGCAGCATTGTCTTGCCGGCCTTGGGCTGGGCAACAATCAAACCCCGCTGACCGCGCCCGATCGGGGCAATCAGATCGATCAAACGCGTTGAGAGAATCTGAGGTTCCGTCGCAAGCATCAGTTGTTCGTGGGGATGGATCGGGGTGAGCCGTTCGAAGATCGGGCGCTGTTGCGCTACCTCGGTTGAGACACCATTGACATGCTCGACCCAGAGCAACGAGGGATAGCGCTCCCCTTCACGCGGGGGCCGGACGCGTCCCGCAATGACATCGCCCGTGCGCAAGGCAAAGCGCCGGATTTGTGATTGGGCCACGTAGATATCATTGTTGCCACCGGGCAGCAACCGCGGGCCGCGTAAAAAACCAAACCCTTCGGGGCCAATCTCCAGCACCCCACTGCCGCCTGTGGTTGCCGCTAGCTCTGGCCCACCAGCCTGTTCACTCGCCTGGGTAGGCGGCGTTGGCAGTTGGGCCTCCTTTTCGTCAGGCACAACCCCCTTCTTTGATCCTCTTGGCATAGGCGCTCTTTCCTCCTTTCATCTGGACAACACCAGACAAAACGCACACGATGGAGTGTACGAGACTGCGATGTGGATACACGAGCAGGTAGTAGCACGCACTGGTGAGGGAAATAGGAGCACCACGGTGTCGTGTGCTTCCTGGTTATGCTTATGCTGTGCATAAGGGGCGGAGAGGAAGGCATCCTCTCCGCGAAAATCTGGCTAAACGGATCGGGAATGATGACTCACGAGGTTTCAGATGGTTCGGTATGGTCAGACAAAAACTCGTGTCCCTCGTGTTCGCTGCCTTCGAGGGCAAATTGATCGCCAGTCTCAAGGTAGCCAAAGGCGGCGAGACGCAGCCGAATCTCTTCGACACCCTTCGGCCCCAGGTTGCGAATACCCTGGAGGGCGCGATCATCAAGTTCAAGCAGGCGCCCGATCGTCGTAATATCAGCACGACGCAGACTATTATACGTACGCGTACTCAACCCTAGTTCGTCAATCGTGCGATTATACACATCAGCAGGGATCGCACGGCCCACAGGAGCGACCACTTCAGCCGATGGTTCAGGTTGATCAAAGATCGCAATGCGCCCGAAATGCTGGGTCAACACCTGCGCAGCATGTCCCAGCGCATCACCGGGCTTGATGGTGCCATCTGTCCAGATCTCAAGAATCAACCGGTCATAGATGGTGTCAAAGCTCTCCCCTACCTGCTCAACCAGAAAATTGACCTGTGGGACAGGATTGAAGAGCGCATCAATCGCAATTTCGCCAATACTGAGACCACTATTATTATCGGCAAGGCTGGTACCACGCCCACGCTCAGCGGTCAACTGCATCTCAAGCATTGCCTCATCGTCAATCGTACACAGATAATGCTGAGGATTGACAATTTCGACGGTGCTCGGTGCATCAATATCGCTCGCAAACACTGGGCCAGGGCCGCGCTTGACCAGTTGCATCGTGACGGCACGCTCAGAATATGAGCGCAGGCGGATGCCCTTGACATTCAAGACCAATTGCGTGCCATCTTCAATGACCCCTGGGATGGTCGAAAATTCGTGAATGACCCCGCCCAGTTTCATCCGCGTGATGGCAGCCCCTGGGATCGACGAAAAAAGAACTCGTCGCAATGCATTGCCCAGAGGACTCCCATGACCACGTTCGAGTGGTTCAATCGCAAAACGTCCATAATTCGTACCCGCCGCAATCAGGTGTACCCGCGGCTGGATGATCAACGGCTCTGATTTCTGCATAGCGCTCTCGTTGTCTCTGCTCGCTCTGATCCATGATCCTGGGCCCAGGATCATCGTGTTCTGCTACGTCTGGATCGTATGAAGGATAACAGTGGCTATCAACACTAATTGGGCCGAACGCATCTGCGTCGCCCATTCAGCAAGTGAGTGACTTGTTTTTGATCACGTGCGTATTGTAGCGCATCCCTGTCATTTTGCAACTATCCGATGTTGACGCTGGCGGGTATAATATGCGTACAGCGGCAAGTTCCCTATGCCACCAACTGAAATGTAAGGCGATGCACACAGGTGTTATCGAGCTTTTTTTGGATAGCCACGCCGAGGCTGCGGTACGTGACTTGTGGGCAACGCTGTCACGTTTGCTTGGTACGCCTCGACTTGATGCGTATGGTATGCGTCCTCATGTCACAGTCCTTGCCGGTTCTCAGTTGCATACCTATACGCTACGTCCCCTCCTTAGCGCCATCGCAGCTACCACTGCCCCGTTCGAGATCAGTTTTGCTACGGCGGCGACCTTTCTCGCTCGTGATGGCATTGTCTTTCTTGCCCCTACACCCACGCTTGCCCTCTTGCAAATCCAACAGACGCTCTATCAGACGGTTGTTGCTACCGGTATGTCAGTGGGCAGCCACTATGCCCCCGAGACGTGGATCCCCCACTGCACGCTGGCGATCGGCCTGACTGATGCTCAGGCGGCGCGGGCGATCGCAATCTGCCGTGAGTATGTTGTTGCTATCTATGGGCGGATTGTGGCCCTGGGTGCGGTTGATATTCGTCCTGAACAGCCGTATGAACGTTATGTGCTGAGTCTTTGTGGAGGAGCCGGGCCGAGTTCGCCATGATGCCTAGATCAGGTAACGATTGGGCTGCGGCGGCAACAATTGGCGGCAAGAAGCCCAGGGCCGCTAGGCTTAGGCCAAGCAGATTGTAGGCTACGGTAAACCCGAGGTTGCCACGCACAATGCCCATCGTCCGTCGTGAAAGGGCGAGCAATTCGGGAAGCAATGTCCAATCGTCACGCATCAAGGTAATCGGGGCGGCTGCAATCGCGATGTCAATCCCGGTCACGCCCATCGCGATCCCAATATCGGCCTGCGCCAGCGCCGGGGCATCGTTGATGCCGTCACCAACCATGATGACCGTATGCCCCTCGGCTTGATAGCTTCGCACCAGTGCGAGCTTGTCGTCAGGCAATAACTGGGCTCGGTAGGCAATGCCAAGCTGCGCGGCGAGGGTTGCTGCCGTTGCTTCACGATCGCCGGTCAACATCACGATCTCGCGCAGCCCCATCTGTCGCAAGGTTGTCAGTGCCAGCGCCACGTCGGGCCGTTCGGTATCTGTGGCGACCAGTACCCCAATGAATTCACCGTCCAGGGTTATATAGAGCAAACTGCCGCCTTCAGCCTCACGCCGTGCTACTTCGGGGGTCAGCCTCTGTTCACCAACGAGCGTACGGGCACTGCCGATCATGACCTCTTGCCCGTTGATCGTTGCCTTGATGCCAATCCCTGGCACAACGCTAAAATTGTCTGGGGCTGCGAGGGGCAGGTTGCGCTGGCGTGCCGCTTCGCGTACCGCTTCGGCCAGCGGATGCTCTGAATACCGCTCGGCCGTGGCGGCGAGCGCCAGCAGATCACGTTCGTTCCACGCGGGGTGGCAAGGCACAATGTGGGTCAGCGTCGGACGCCCCATCGTCAACGTACCGGTCTTATCTACCAGCAGCACATCGGCGCGGGCGAGCAATTCGATGGAGCGGCCTCCTTTAATCAATAACCCGCGTCGTGCAGCATTGCCGATCGAGGCCAGCATTGCGACGGGGGTCGCCAGGGCAAACGAGCACGAGCAGGCCACAACAAGGACGGCCGCCGTTGCCAGCGGATCACGCCGCACGAGCAACGTCAGGAGGGCGAGGCCAAGCACCACTGGGAGAAACCAGACCGCAAAGCGATCCGCCAGGCGCTGCACATGCGCCCGGTTTGCCTCGGCCTCTTCGACCATCCGAATGACCTGCCCAAAGGTGCTGTTTGCCCCGACATGCAGCGCCTTCACCCGCAGGCTGCCGAGTTGCGCAATCGTCGCCGCATAGACCTGCACCCCAGGCCCGACCTCGACCGGCATCGCCTCGCCCGTGATCGCGGCCTGATTGATCAGTGCTTGACCACTCACAACAATACCATCAACCGGAATTTGCCCACCGGGTCTGACGATAACGATGTCACCTGGACGCACCTCGGCCACAGGAACCTGATCTTCTCCGTTGTCGCGTTCAACGAGCGCCATCTGTGGGGCTAGTTCATTGAGTTTGCGCACCGCTCGACGGGCTTGCTCAGCGGTCAGATGTTCGACATAATCGCCGATCCGCATAAAAAAGACCACGACAGCCGCCGTTGCCCACTGACCAACCGCAAGGGCCGCGATAACTCCGGCGGTCATCAGCGTATGGGCAATGATCTGGCGACGCCAGGCCGCACGAAGCACATTGGCAAAGACCGGCCAACCAGCCACGAGTACCAGGCTCGCTCCGAGCCAGAAAGGTACGACTTCGGTTACGGCCTCGAGCAGACCGAGCCATTCACCAACCACCACGATCAGCACCACGGCACCGAAGATCAGGCCAAAGATGGTGAAGACCTGGCGTGTCAGCGTTGCCCCAGATGCACGCACCGCACTCATTTCACCGGCAGCTTCGGGATCAGGCACGCTATACCCCGCAGCCTCAATCGCCGCCCGTAGCGCCGGCAACGTGACCAGCGCCGGATCACCGCGAACAACCGCCCGCTCTGCCGATAGCAGCACCGTGGCATGTTCCACGCCTGGCATGGCCGCCAGTGCATGCTGCACATGCGCCGCGCAATCGGCACAATCCATGCCGCAGATGGGCACCTCGATCACCTCAGTGGTGGTGCTCATGGGAGGTTCCTTTTCAGGGCTCGTGCCCTAACATGCATGCTTGAGGGCTGCGCCCTCAAATCTGATTCAAACCTGCCAGGTGTGCGGCGGGACCCGGTGCCGTTCCCCCAAGGATCGCGGCGGTGCACACCTGGCAGGTTTGCTAGGGCGATTGCATCTTGCGTGTATGCACCCGCCAGGGCACCCGCAAGGGGTGCCCGTACACCGGGCCCGGCCCCCGGCCTGTAGGGGCACCCCTTGCGGGTGCCCTGATAGAGCGCCTTGTTGTATCCGGTTTCGTATGAGGCAATCGCCCTACAGGTTTGCTCGCGGTTATGTTCAAGGGCCTGCGCCATGTCATGCTACTCATTGTACAATGAGTAGTGTCGTAGCATCCGTCCCTTTTGTATAGAGAAAGTTGCTGGTTGAACAGTCTATGGATAATGCTGCCGAGACGTTGATGGTGACGATGGAACATGCCCGTTATCCGGTGGTGGTCGAAGCCCAGGCGTTGACGCTCCTCCCTGAACGGTTGAAGAACCTCGGTTTGCGTGGGACGCTCTGGCTGGTTTGTGATGAGGTGGTGGCGCAACCGTATGGGATGCCCCTGGTGGCGATGTTGCGTGCGGCAGGCTTCGCCGTGAACTTCACGACCGTTCCTTCGGGTGAGGCCAGTAAGAGTAGTACGCAACTGGGGTTGCTCTACGATTGGTTGATCGGTGGCGGTGTCGAGCGGCGTGATGCCATCCTGGCGTTGGGCGGGGGGGTGCTCGGCGATCTGGCCGGTTTTGCCGCCGCCAGTGTGCTGCGTGGCATTGCCGTGATCCAGCTACCGACGACGCTGCTGGCAATGGTTGACGCCGCCGTTGGTGGCAAGACCGGGATCAATCACCCACTTGGCAAAAATCTGATTGGGGCCTTTCATCAACCACAGCTTGTGCTCGCCGACACAGCAACCCTGGCAACGCTTGCCCCCCGCGAGTTGCGTGCCGGTTGGGCCGAAGTGATCAAGCATGGTGTGATCAGCGACGCCGGACTCTTTGCTGAACTCGAAGCGCTTGCTGCTGAGCGTGGTTGGAGTGTGGCGGCACCTGGAGGCTGCTGGACGCCTGATGATGCCGACCTGACGATGCGCCTGACCGCCATCATTCGGCGGGCCGTGGCGGTGAAGGTTGGCGTGGTGAGCCGCGACGAACGCGAACAGGGCGAACGCATTACCCTCAACTACGGCCATACCATCGGTCACGCCGTCGAAGCATTGATGGGCTATGGCACCTTGCTGCACGGCGAGGCTGTGGCAATGGGCATGCACGCCGCTGCCCGCCTTGCGCTTGCGATGAAGCTCTGTAGCGCCGATCTCGTCCAGCGCCAGCAAAACGTCCTCGGCGCCTATGGTCTCGCTACCACCATGCCCCCTGAACTTGATCCCTCGGCTATCCTCGCCCTTACCCTCCGTGACAAAAAAGTCCAGGCTCGCCGGGTTCGCTGGGTCTTGCCTACGGCCATCGGCCACGTCGTCATCCGCGATGATGTGCCCGAAGCGCTTGTGCGAGATGTCCTTGTCTTACGTTAAGCTTCTGGTTCAGGCATCTCGCCTATATAGGAATGCGTTGCGAGGGCTAATGCCCTCACACCGCATACCCCGCAGCGCCAATCCCACTGTGGTATACTGCATGGAGACCCCTGTGCATCCTATGTGAAGATGTTTTGCGAATTTTGAGGCTACATGGTCATCATTAAGGAGTTTGCCGAGCGTATCTTTCAGAATGTCGAGCGCGTCATTATTGGCAAGCAGCAGGCTGTTGAATTGGTGCTTGTCGCGCTGCTCTGCCGGGGCCACGTGCTCCTCGAAGATGTGCCTGGTACCGGTAAAACCGTGCTCGCCAAGAGCATTGCCCGCTCGATTGGCGGGACATTCAAGCGTATCCAATTTACACCCGATCTGCTGCCTTCTGATGTGACGGGTGTGTCTATTTTTAATCAGCAAAGCCGCGACTTTGAGTTTCGTCCTGGCCCGGTCTTCGCCCAGATTGTGCTCGCTGATGAGATTAATCGGGCGACACCCAAGACGCAGAGCGCTCTGCTCGAAGCGATGGAGGAGCGCCAGATTACGGTCGATGGTGAGACCCATCCCTTACCTTCGCCCTTCATTGTGCTTGCCACCCAGAATCCGATCGAGTATGAAGGTACTTTTCCGTTGCCCGAGGCTCAACTGGATCGTTTTTTGCTCCGTCTCCATCTTGGCTATCCTGATCGGCTTGATGAGATCGCGATCTTGAAACGCCAACGTCAGATGCATCCCCTCGAGAACCTGCCGATTGTTGCCGAGATTGATGAGTTGATTGCGTTGCAGCAGGCGCTCAAAGAGGTCTATGTTGATGATCTCATCGAGGAGTATATTGTCGCGCTCGTGACGGCGACCCGCCATCACGATGATATCTATCTCGGGGCGAGTGCCCGTGGTTCGCTGGCCCTCTATCGTACGGCCCAGGCTAGGGCAGCGATGCGCGGCCACGATTTTGTCTCGCCCGATGATGTCAAGGCCCTGGTCGGTCCGGTTCTCGGCCATCGTATGATTGTTAGTCCGTCTGCACGAGTGCGGAGTGTGACTGCTTCGGCGATTCTCGATGAGATCCTGGCTTCGGTACCGGTGCCAGGGGCCCGTTCGGGGCGCCGCTTTGACCGCGCTGGTGCAGTCTTGAGTCGTTGATCATGACTATCGCTGCTGAGTTTATCGAAGAGACGCTGACGCTCTATGGGCATACGCTCTATCAGGTGGCCCTTGTTGCGGCTGGCGATGAGCGTCAGGCGTCCAGGCTGCTCAAGGCGCTGATCAAGGATCTCCTGGCTGATCCGCCTGATTTGCCCGTTGATGAGCCAGCGCTCCTGGCGCGTGTGCTGATCGTGGCCGACCGTGAGCAGGCCCGACCACAAAAGCAGCGCCCACTCCGTTTGCCTGTCGATCTGCCACCCCTCTATCGGAGTCTGCTTGGTCAGCCATTGCAAGCACGGATGGTGTTGACGCTCTATCTGTTGCGTGGGTATGATGGCGCTCGGCTTGCAACGGTGCTGGGGATGGAACCAGCCGCCGCACGCGAGGCCCTGATTGCCGCCGCACGGGCGCTCGGGCCTGCCGCCGGGATGTCGCTGACTGACCGGGTCAGCAGTGAGTTGTGCGCGCCGGTGCGGGTGGTGCTGGCTGATCCGTCGGTTGGTTCACGCCAGACAGGGGCGGTGCGCGGGCATCTCGCGACCTGTGCGTTCTGCCGCACGTTTGATCAGACCTGGGGCAAGCTGTTGCCGACCCTCGAAGCGGCCCTCCGCGAAGCGCTGCGTGACCAGATCCTGCCTGCTGCGCTGGCCCACAAACTTGTGCAGATGGCGACGCCACCCGCAGAGCGCCATGCCTTCAACTGGCGTGCGTCGCGGATGGCTCTGGTGCCTGTCAGTGTCTTTGTGCTCATTGCGATCCTGGTCTTGCCCGGCTTCCTCCGCCAACCAGTGCAGGTCGTTGAGCGTACCGTGCGCGAGCCAGTTGATGTTCAGGCCCTCATTAGTCGGGCCATCGAACGGTATACAACCCCGCAACAACAGAATGGGGTCTGGTATGCACGGTACGAAACGCTCTGGTATTTCAGTGATCAGCTCGTCGCCCCTATGCGTGCCGAGATGTGGCTTGATCCCCGCCTGCCGGCCCGTCATCGTTTGCAGCTGAGCCACCGCGACGGTGGGGCACCGTATGAGCTTCAGATTGGCGACGGGGCGCGCCGCCTTTCCTATGCCATTGATCCAGCCTATGTGCCTGCACTCTATGGGTCGTTGGTTTCAGGATGGAGTGAAGAATATCCGATCTTGCTTGATCAGGATGTTGATGCGGCGGGTCAGGTGCGTGCCCGTGATGAGCGCCTCCTCACCGGGCCATGGTTGATCCCGCTTCATTATCTACGTCAGGCCCAAACCTCGCCTGATCTGCGCTTGCTTGGACGGCAACAAGACGGCGGGCGGATGGTGCAGATTGTCAGTTTTTCTGGCACGAGCCCACTTGGTTTGCCGCCTGCCGATGACGCCGAGAGTGCTCATCAGGTGGTCATTTTGCTGGCTTTTGATCTGCAACACGGCCTGTTGCGGAGCGCGACCGAGTTGCTTGGCCCCGCTGGTGGAACCCAGACGAGTCGCGTGACCTGGCGCCTCATCGATGAGGGTTTTATCCTCAATGCCGAGCAGATTCGTGCCGCGTTTGCGATTGAACGAGCATGGACTGGCATTGGTGAGTTTAGCGAAGCGCCACGTTTCGCAAGTGCCGATCCCGCGTTGCCCTTGATTCAAGAACGGATTGTCACCGATCCTGACCGTATGCTTACAATCGCTACGCCGCCCTGGTTGCCAACTTCGCCTCCAGCGGTGGATCGGGCGCTCTTGTTGTGGTTGACTGGTACGGATTTCATCGATATGCCCATTGCGCTGATCTATCTTGGCGAAGCGCAGCGTTTGATGCTGCTTTTTGGCTATGACGAGATGTTGACAGGTGAAGAGGTAACGGTAGGCCCCTGGCAAGTCACGCTGCAACCCGGACTCAACCAACGGTATCGCGTCGCGCTCCGTCGTGACCCTGATCCTGTTAGTGACGCCGAGGCAGCCAATGTTGCCATACCGCCCAATCTTATTGATCCAACCGCCTTTACGCTCATTGAGGCCACGGGTTTTACGCGGGCCGAGTTGCTTGCGTTGATTGCGACCTTGCGCCCCTTTGATGCTGAACAGCTCGCGACCCAGCGCCATCTCTTTGCCCGTCCTGATTTCGGCAGCCCAGATGCGCACGTATCAAATCAAGCAAGGCAATCACTGCCTCAACCTTGAAGTATGGTATCCTGCTACTATGATGCGTCTGCAAACCGAGCACCCAACCCGCGCTGAGCGTGCCGCCTATCTTGCCGAAGCCCTCGCTGGCCTCTATGATGGCCCAGCCGAGCCTGCGGCTACCCCTGGCGGTCGTCGTGCTGCGCTGCATCGCCTGAGTAGCTTTGATCCGCGTGATTATGCCCGTACCCGCAATGATGTCGTCCGTCGTGGCGTCTCCTTGCTCTCGCCCTATCTTCGCCACGGTATCCTTGGGCTCGCCGAGGTGCGTGATTACCTGGTGACCCGTTTTGCCCCCGGCCCCGGTCTCGCCAAGTTTGTCAATGAATTGGCCTGGCGTGCCTTCTGGCAACTCGTGTATGCCGAAAAAGGCGAGGCCGTTCACGAGGATCTTGAGCCAGCTAAAGTGCCCCTGCGCCGTGAGCGAGGTGTGCCTGCCGATGTCGAACAGGCTGCGACCGGGTTGGTCTGCCTTGATACAGCGCTGCGTGAGCTCTATACCAACGGTTATATGCATAATCATGCCCGGATGTGGGTCGCCGCCTATCTGCAACATTGGCGTGGCATCGATTGGCGCGATGGAGCCGCGCTCTTCTACCGTCATTTGCTCGACGGCGACCCTGCCTCCAATAGTCTCTCGTGGCAATGGATCGCCAGTACCTTTAGCCACAAGCCCTATTTCTTCAACCGCGAGAATGTCGAGCGCTTCAGTGGTGGGGCCTACTGCGCTACCTGCCACCTTGCTCGCGAGGGCTGTCCCTTTGATGCAAGCTATGAAGAACTCGCGGCTCGCCTCTTTGCTGAGTGAGGATGTCTATGACGAATGCCATTGTCTGGTTGCATGGTGATAGCCTCAGTTCGGTTGATCCGGCGCTTGTGGCCCGTCCCGAGGCACCGGCGATCTTTGTCTTTGATGAACCCTTCCTGCGTGAGGCCCGCCTCAGTTTCAAGCGGCTCTTTTTTCTCTACGAGTCGGCGCTTGAGGCGCTTGAAGGCCGGAATGGGTTTATCTATCGGGGTGAGGTCGTTGCGACGATCCGTACGTTTTGTGTGACCCACGCCGCCGATGAGATCCACGTGACCACGAGCGTTGCCCCTCGTTTTAAGCAGTATGTCCAGCAGTTGCGCAGTCAGTTCAAGGTTGTTGTCTATCAACCTCAGCCTCTGGTACCCTGGCGTGGTGCAGCCCCGCGACGTTTCAGCGCCTTCTGGCGTCGGGTCGAGACCGAGGCGCTGCGCCCAACAGGTTCTGGCCCCCAAGCATATGCGGAGCAATCGCCATGATCACGGTGCGTGTACGCTTTTTCGCCGGTCACCGCGATATTGTGGGCCAGGCTGAACAAACCTACGAGGTCGCTGATCACGCCACGGTCGCCGAGCTCTGGCAAACCCTGGTCACGACCTATCCCCGCCTGGTTGGCTATACCGGTCGCCTGCTCTTTGCGGTGAATCAGACCTTCGTCGAGCCGTCTGCGCAACTCCATCAGGATGATGAAGTTGCCTTTATTCCACCCGTCAGTGGTGGCACAGAGGATGCCAATGCAGCCGTTCCTTATTACTGCTGAACCACTTGAGCCTGCCCCACTGGTGGCGTATGTGACGACACCCGAAGATGGTGCCGTCGTCACGTTTGCTGGTGTGGCGCGCAATCATTTTGGCGGTCGGCCCACGGCCTGGCTCTATTACGAAGCGTATGCCGAAATGGCTGTGCCGGTGCTGGCCCAGCTTGCTGATGAGGCAAAAAGCCGCTGGAAGGTCGGTCACATTGCCGTGCATCACCGGGTAGGCAAACTCACCATTGGTGAGACTGCGGTGCTCGTGGTTGTCGCCGCACCGCATCGCCACGAAGCGTTCGAGGCCGCCGAGTATATCATGGATCGGATCAAGGCGATTGCACCGATCTGGAAACAAGAACACTGGGCCGACGGTGACGTCGAGTGGCGTGAGTAGTGAGAGGAAGGTTATGCCAGAATTACCCGAAGTAGAAATTGCCGCCCGCTCCCTCGCCTCACAGGTCACAGGACGTACCATCGTTGGCCTTGAACGCCTCGATTGGGAGCGCATGCTTGAGCCGTTGTCTGCTGAAGCTTTTGCTGCGATGATCAGCGGGCAATGCATTATGCAGGTCGCTCGACGTGCCAAATGGGTCTTGCTGCACCTCGCGAACGATCTGACAATGGCGATCCACCTGCGTATGTCGGGCAACCTGACGGTCCATGATCCCGCAGAACCGGCGCGTACGCATGTGCATTTGATCATCTGCCTTGATGATGGGCGGCGGATCTTTTTTGATGACGAGCGCAAATTTGGTCGGGTGCGCCTGCTTGATCCTGCTGGCTTGGGCGCACTCGATGCGGCTCATGGCCCCGAGCCACTCGAAGAGACCTTTACGGCGGCAACGCTTGCCCATATCTTGGCCGGACGCCGCACCAAAATCAAGCCCTTGCTGCTTGACCAGCGCCTCATTGCTGGCATGGGCAATATCTATGCCAGCGAAGCCCTCTGGCTTGCCCGCCTGCACCCCTTGATGCCTGCTGTTGCGATTGATGCCAATGGCGTTGCAGCCTTGCATCAGGCGATCCGTGACATCCTTACCCAGGCTATTCAACACGAGGGCAGTTCGTTGCGCAATTACCGCAATGGCTATGGCCGTCGTGGACAGCAACAGGACTATTTTCTTGTCTATGATCGCGCTGGACAACCCTGCCAGCGCTGCGGAACCACCATCGAACGCGTGGTCATTGCCCAGCGCAGTACCTTCTTTTGCCCGGTATGTCAGTTACTGCCTGAATTGTAAAAACTTCTTAACCCTCGTCTTTTTCTGGTAATATAAGCGTGGTACGCTCAAGCAATCTCGCCATCCTAGCCCCTCATCACGTCCTACGGCGAAAGGAAGCATCATGCAGGCACAACTGCTCGTGGTCGGAGACGATTCCCTTATCGAGCTATCACGAAGCACGGTCGCAGATGAAGAAGGTTTTGCTCTTCTCGTTGCTCATAGCCAGGCTGACGCCCGTGAACAGTTGGGACAGCAGCATCCCGCCGTTATCCTCATTGCCCAGATGCTTCCTGATGGGAGTGGCTTGGCGTTTTTGCGCACCCTGCAACAGGAACGCTCTCCCGCCGTGCCTCTGCTGGTTCTTGATGCCCCTGAAAGGGATGCTTTCGGCCTCGAAGCATTGCGCACAGGTGCCTTCGCCTATCTCTCCAGGCCCATCAACGCAGACTTGTTACACCTGATGCTTGTTCGCGCCAATGACTACGCCTGTCTCTTGCAAGCCGAACGCGAACGTGAGCGTCTCCGCCTGCAGCAAGAGGCGATGCGTGCGTCGGCACATCATATCAGCCAGCATCTCACCGTTATTATGGGTGAAACGCAGCTCTTGCAAGAAGAAAATCTTGACCTCGAAGTGCGGGCCGGGCTTGATCGCATCCTCCGTGCCACGGAGTATGCCGCCCATGAACTTGGCACCCTGCGTGCGAGCCAGCACCGGATCAGGCAAACAGACCTTTCTCGTGCGTAAGACCTGTTTCAAAGGAGCTTGACCGTTTGCGGTGATCGATCTAAAATCCAAGCTAAGGTTCATCAACAACGTAGAGGATGAGTTCCAACTTGCCTTCACGCCATCTTCTTGCCTCACGATAGGGTAGATCGAGCGGCGGTATGGTGTGAAACATCTGGTTGTAAAAAACCCATACCCGCCGGTGTGACGCGATCAGTGGCACTGCTTGCTCGGTTCGCCAGGTCTGGCGCAGTGTGTAACCCTGGATGTGATAGAACTCATCGTAGTGATATGCGCCAAGCAAGGGTGCCTCCACGTCACCGGCGTAGTAGGTGAAAATGCGCTGATCCCACGGCGGATGAAAGATGACGACATCACCTGTTGGCGCAAGATTCTGTTCAACAATGCTGCTCAGTTTTTGCCAGGGCTTTAGTGGTTGGCTTGCCTGTGTCGTTGGGATGAATTGTGGCAAAAGCAGCGCGATCGCAACAAGACTCAGAAGGCTCCAGGCCAGCAGGGCGCGACGGGTGCGCAAGGCACTGAAACCCGCCCCAACCGCGAGCATCGCCCCAGGCAAGAGAAGGCTTAGATAGCGGTAGGCTGTTACTTCAAGGGTGACACATAAGCCGAAGAGCAGAAGAGTCGGCAGCACTGTTGCCCGAAAGACCACTCCTCTGATGGCTTGATCATGATGCGAAGCGCCGGCCAGGATAAGTACGATGCTGGCAGCTGCACCGAGCAGCCACAAGATGAACCAGTTCCCTGCTTGAGGACTGCCCACAACAAGACTGAGCAGCAGCATATAATAATCGCCTGGCCCCCTACTCCAGTCGGCAGTTACATCAGGGGCTACCGCAAGTTGGTACGCCAGACTCGGCAACCACCAGGCAATGCCCAACGCCATGACGAGATGCAAGACAGCCCAGTCGGTGAGCCGACGTTTCAGCGTGGCAGGTGGACGCAATTGCCAGAACCAGCAGAGCCATTGTGCAGCTAAGAGTGCAAGGCTAAAGTAAGAGGTAAAAAAAAGGGCCAGGGCACTGGCCAGATAGTTTGCCTGCGCACGACTACTCTCGGGATGCCGCCAGAGGTTTTCGAAGGTGATGAGGCTGACCACACCGAGTAGAATCGTCAGCGTGTAGCCACGGACTTCAAGGGCGTAGTTCTGTAAGATCGGGGCGAGCGCAAACGCGGTCACGCTCAAAAAACTGGCCGGCAAGGCGAGGTGTCGCCGTGCGAGCAAAGCAAAGAGCATCGTTGCGATCGCTGCGGCCGCCAGTGAAAAAGCCCTGAGACTCGCCTCGTCATGCCCAACTATCTGAGCCCATCCCCAGAGCAGCAGAAAATAGAGCGGCGGGGTTGCTTCATTCTTGCGCACGTCATCCAACACCTCCCGAATCGTTGTATGAAACGTGTAACTCGCTGAAAATGCTTCGTCAGCCCAGAGATCACGATGCATCGCTGGGTAATCAACCAGAGCTAGCATCACGACCAACCCCCAGAGGGGCAATGCCCATGTGATGAGACGGGGGAGATCAATGCGGTTGAGCAGTGCCTGGTATGAGGGCATCTGTTGCATAGTATGGTATCCTTGTGCCAGATGAGATGTGATGAGATGTTCAGGCTTATTGAGGCACGGGCTTGCCCGTTTCCCCAGGAGCAATGTCTGTGCAGGTGTTGATTAACGGGAGCTTCTGGGCCGAACCAAATGTGGGGAGTGGTCAGTACCTGCACGGGTTGGTGCGCTGGCTACCCCAGGTCGCCCCGCAGCATCGTTATATCCTGCTCACCCCTTCGCCTGCTTCCGCTGTGCCTTTGCCCCCACATGGTGTAAAGCTGTTGCGTGTCCGTCCGCCCTCCACGCGTCTGGGAGCTAATCTTGCGAAACTTGCCTTTGAGCAACTGACTCTTCCCTGGGCGGTTCAGCGCCTGGCCGATCGCCGTGAACCTGCTGTGCTCTTTGTGCCCTATTTTGCGCCACCATTCTATGCTTCGGTGCCAGTTGTGACAACGGTAGGTGATATCATTCCGCTGATCTTGCCCGAGTATCGCGGCGGGTTGCATGTGCGTGCCTATATGTCACTGGTGAAACGCACCGTGCGCCAGAGCAAGCATGTCCTCACCTTTTCCATGCGCAGCCGCGATGATATTGTAACGCACTTGCGCATGCCCTCTGCACGGGTAACACCGGTCTTGCTGGCGGCAGGCGATCAGTATCAACCTGGGGATAAAGAAACGGCCCGAACAGAGGTTGCCCGACGCTATGGGTTGACCGAACCATTCATCTATTATGTGGGGGGGCTGGATGCCCGCAAAAATCTGACCGTGCTGTTGCAAGCTTTTGCGTTGCTCCGCGCACGCGGTGTGCGCGCCACTCTGGCGATTGCCGGGCGTCTGCTCGGCCACGATCGCCGCCTCTTTCCTGATCTAGATGGCCTGATCGCCGAACTCGAACTGACAACGTCCGTACGCCGGATTGATGTGCCAACGGAAGATGGCCCGTTGCTCTATCAGGCTTGTACGGTCTTTGCGTTTCCCTCGCGCTACGAAGGGTTTGGTCTCCCGCCGCTTGAAGCGATGGCCTGCGGTGCCCCTGTGGTGGTCAGCAATGCCAGTAGCCTGCCCGAGGTTGTTGGCCCGGCGGCCATTCGGGTGCCCCCCGATGATGTGATTGGCTGGGTTGCTGCCCTTGCCCGTGTGCTTGGTGATGACCGTTTGCGTACCGAACTGTCGGCGCAAGGCCTGGCCCAGGCCGCACGGTTTTCGTATCGTCAGGTCGCCCGTGAAACCATTGCGATCCTGGAAGCAGTCGCAAGCACATAAAACAGCGACGGCGGGGAACACCCCGCCGTCGCTGTTTTATGCACTGTTCAGCTAACTTGCTTTTGCGGCCGCAGTCTCCACGGTTGGTTCAATGCCCTTCAGGGCTGCGACCACAATATCACGGTTCAGCCGCGAGATCGTATCGAGGCTGATCTCTTTGGGACAGACTGCCGAACACTCGCCAATGTTCGTACAGTTGCCAAAGCCCTCGGCATCATGCACCGCGATCATGTTCACGGCGCGTTGGTGGCGCTCGGTCTGGCCCTGGGGCAAAAAGCCCAGGTGCGTCACCTTTGCGGCAGTAAAGAGCATGGCCGAGCCGTTCGGGCAAGCGGCGACACACGCACCACAACCAATGCACGCCGCTGCATCCATAGCTTTGTCGGCGTCTGGTTTGGCAACGGGAATGCTATTGCCATCAGGTGCCGAGCCGGTCGAGGCGCTGATAAAGCCCCCTGCCTGGATGATGCGATCAAAGCTGCCCCGGTCAACCACGAGATCCTTGAGGATCGGGAACGGCATGGCTCGCCATGGCTCGATCGTGATCGTATCCCCATCGTTAAAGCTGCGCATGTGCAACTGGCATGTCGTCACGGCTTTTTTGCCATGGGCAATACCGTTGATCATCAAGGAACACATACCGCAGATACCCTCACGGCAGTCATGATCAAAGGCAATTGGCTCCTCGCCCTTTAGGATTAACTCCTGATTCACCACGTCCAGCATCTCAAGAAACGACATGTCTGGACTCACATGGTTGGCGGGGTATGTCTTGAACTCGCCTGGCGTCTTGGCATTCTTCTGACGCCAGACCTTGAGCGTAACCTTCATCAGAAATCCCCTCTTACTTATAGCTGCGCTGGGACGGCTTCACATACTCGAACGCCAGCGGTTCTTTATGCAATTCGGGCTTCGACAGGGTCCCCGTGTATTCCCAGGCCGAGACATAGCTGAAGTTTTCGTCGTCGCGCAACGCTTCACCATCAGGCGTCTGGCTCTCTTCGCGGAAGTGACCACCGCACGACTCGCTGCGCTGCAAGGCGTCAATGCACATCAATTCGCCCAGTTCAAGGAAGTCGGCCACACGACCGGCCTTCTCCAGTTCCTGGTTGAGGTCGTTGCTTTCCCCTGGCACCCGCACGTTTTGCCAGAACTCCTCGCGAATCTCGGGAATACGCTGAAGGGCCTTCTTGAGGCCAGTTTCGTTGCGCGCCATACCGCACTCGTCCCACATCATCTTGCCAAGCTCACGGTGGAAGTCGTCGACCGTACGCTTGCCATTGATTGACAGGAACTTCTTGACGCGGTCATTCACCTCGGCCTCGGCCTTGGCAAAAGCGGCGTGATTGGTATCGATGCCACCTGGCTTAATGCCGGCCAGGAAGTTGGCAATCGTGTAGGGCAACACAAAGTAGCCATCCGCGAGACCCTGCATCAGTGCCGACGCGCCAAGGCGGTTGGCCCCGTGATCCGAGAAGTTTGCTTCGCCAGCCACAAAGAGACCGGGGATGGTGCTCATCAGATTGTAGTCAACCCAGAGGCCACCCATCGTATAGTGGATCGCCGGATAGATGCGCATCGGCGTCTCGTAGGGGTTTTCACCGGTAATCTGCGCATACATATCAAACAGGTTGCCATAGCGCTCAACAATCTTTGCTTTGCCAAGACGCTTGATGCTATCCGAGAAGTCGAGGTAGACGCCGAGCCCACCAGGGCCAACGCCGCGCCCTTCATCACAGACCTGCTTGGCATTGCGCGAAGCTACGTCACGCGGTACCAGGTTCCCAAAGCTTGGGTAGCGCTCTTCGAGGTAGTAGTAGCGCTCATTCTCGGGGATCTGACGCGGATCGCGGGTCTCACCGACCTTCTTGGGCACCCAGATCCGCCCGTCATTGCGCAGCGACTCGCTCATCAGGGTCAACTTGCTCTGATGATCGCCCGTCACCGGGATACACGTCGGGTGGATCTGCGTAAAACACGGATTGCCAAAAAAGGCCCCCCGGCGATGGGCGCGCCAGATCGCCGTCGTATTGCAGCCCTTGGCATTGGTGCTGAGGTAAAAGACATTGCCATAGCCACCAGTTGCGAGCACCACCGCATCGGCCACATGGCGCTCGATCTTGCCGGTGACCATATCACGGGTAATGATGCCGCGGGCATAGCCATCAATTACCACAACATCAAGCATCTCGTTGCGGGGGAACATCTTGACCGCGCCAGCCGCAATCTGGCGCTCAAGCGCTTGATACGCCCCAAGCAACAACTGTTGCCCCGTCTGCCCTCGTGCATAGAACGTGCGCGATACCTGCGCCCCACCGAATGAACGGTTGTCGAGGTAGCCACCGTACTCACGGGCAAAAGGCACACCCTGGGCCACACACTGGTCAATAATATTTACCGACACCTGGGCCAGTCGATAAACATTCGACTCACGGGCACGAAAGTCACCGCCCTTGACGGTATCATAAAAGAGCCGATGAATGCTATCACCATCGTTGCGGTAGTTCTTGGCCGCATTGATCCCGCCCTGCGCAGCGATGCTATGGGCACGCCGCGGGCTATCCTGATAGCAGAAGCACTTGACATTATAGCCCTGCTCACCAAGCGTCGCAGCGGCGGCACCACCCGCGAGACCTGAACCAACAACAATCACACTATAACGACGGCGATTCGCCGGATTGACCAGTTTCATCTGGAACCGATGCGTATCCCAACGCTGCTCAATCGGCCCACCGGGCGCACCAGACTCGAGACCCTTCACAAACTCGATCTGACGTACCCCTGTACGCGTCGTCGTCTCGTTTTTCGTATCGCTCATCGAAAGAAACTCCTCACCGTATATAGGTTTAGACTGCCGGCCCGACAATGCCTGCCATTACGGCAATCGGAAATGAGAGATTGCCAATGACGACAGCCACCGCAACCAGGACCGCCAGCCCACGTAGTACGCCTGTATACTTCACGCTATTCAGCCCCAAGGTCTGGAACATGCTCCATACCCCATGATAGAGGTGCATCCCCAGAAACACCATTGCGAGCATATAAAAGCCCGAGATGAGGGGATTCTGGAAGCCCACGACAACGTTGTTGTAGACAAAGTACTCAGGATGGGCACCCAGATAATTGGGATGCTGAAACTCACCCGGTCCGTAGCCAACCATCCCGAAGGTCAGGTGCAAAATGTGATAGATGATAAAGAGCAGCAACACAATGCCACCAAAGCGCATTGTATAGGCCGCATAGCTTGTCTGGCGCTTCTGCTCACCGTACCGCCGTGTCCCGCTGACCGCGTTTGCACTCGTGCTCTTCTGGCTCTGCATCGTCAATGCTGTTGCCGACCAGATGTGGAGAATCACGGCCCCAATCAGCACCAGACGGGCAATCCACAAGAGATGCTCATAGCCAAACACCGGATAGGCCAGTTCACGCAACCCGACAGCGTAGGCATTAAATGCTTCGGGCCCCTGGTACATCTTGGTATTGCCATACATGTGGAAAACCACAAAGCCAACCAGAATGAACCCCGTCAGGGCCATGATTACCTTTTTTCCAACCGACGTCCGATAGAGCGTGAGAACCCCTGTCATCGTCCCGTCCTTCCGTTATAATGCACACTCAAACACGGCAGACACACTATCATCTCCCTATTTCGGAGTACACCGGAGGCTATATTGCTTTCTAGCCTGTTGCACAGGTGTTGAAGCGACGATGCTGCTACGGCACAACCAGGTTCTTCTGGTTGCATAACAGCCACGTCTGGGCTATTTTGTTAGCATTGGAGTGGGGACGTACGTATCAAACACGCTTCTGTGAGGGAATTATAACTGAAAGATCGGCACTTGTCGAACCTTGTGATCAGTTAGATTTGGCTTGTGAAAGCCATCACACGGCATTAGATAGCCCGAAAAACCTTCTAGAACGTCAGGATCTTGAAGCTATATGAAATTTGTATCTTCTGGCACAAAGAACTCGGGTAGGGGCTTAGCATGACAATGAAACGGTATCTTGACGCCTAACTTACAGATCCAGCCGAATTTTCGCCCCAAAGCTCTTCTTCTCTTTGCTGGGGAAGTAGGTCAGACACGCTGCATCTAGCAGATCCGCGCTCAAGGTTGGCGTTTCCATATTGTAGCGCGCAATCGAGACGATCTGATCAAGAATGTCACGTGGTTGACACATCCGAAATGGCCGCTCATCAGGTTTGTACCATTTCGCAATCAGATAGTCAATACTCCGATCATCATATGGCACCTTGCGTACCTTGCACATGATCTTCCAGATTTCACGAAATTGATCTTCCGTTGGGTCAATGATCTCGAATTTGTATTTGATGCGCCGTAAGAGTGCCTCATCCCCAAGATCTTTGGGGTCGAGATTGGTCGAGAACATGATCAACTGGTCAAAGGGGATCTGAATCTTCTGCCCGGTGACGGTGTTGAGAAAGTCGTAGCGTTTTTCCAAGGGTACGATCCACCGGTTGAGCAGGTCAAAAACGCGCACTTGCTGCCGTCCAAAGTCGTCAATCAAAAAGATGCCACAATTCGCTTTCATCTGAAACGGTGCTTCGTAGAGCTTTGAGGTCTCGTTGTAGATCAGATTCAATTGGTCAAGCGTTAATTCGCCACCAACAATGACGACCGGACGGCTGATGCGTACCCAGCGTCGATCATATTCTGTGGTGTCATCCCAAGGATGCTTTGGCGGCTCATGCACAATGGCATCGTACATCTTGATCACGGCCCCATCGGAATAGATTGTTTGTGGGATAAAGATGTCGTCACCCATTAATTTGGTGATGCGCTCGGCAATGGTGGTCTTGCCATTCCCTGGATACCCAAAGAGCATGACCGAGGTGCCTGAATTGACGGCTGGCCCGACCGAGTTGAGGATCGATTCATCAATGACGAGCCCTTGAAAAGCATCGCGGATGTTTTTGCGGGTCACTTTGACGTTCTGCACCGTCTGGGCTTTCACCGAGGCAACCCAGTCTGCGAGCACTACCGGCGCTGGCCCAACATACTGCACCTTGGCCATCGCCGACATCGCGGCCTCTTGACCGCGTGGGGTCAAAATGTATTCGTAGTTGATGTCGCCAAAACCTCGTTGCCCGATAATGTCAATGTGTTCTACTTTGCGCAGATCGAGAATGATCTCTTCCACAATGTGATAGGTCAAACACATGCTGTCAGCAAGATCCCGCCCGGTGATCCGGCCTTTGTTGTAGAGAATGCGCAAAAAGTGCTCGGTCAGAAATGTGCGGTTGAGGCCGGTCTCTTCAAGATTCTGTGGCTCGGGAGGCAAGAAGGAGTTGTTTAGTTGTGGACGAGCCTCATCCTCAGTTGGCGGAGAGTCACCAATCGAGCGTAGTGAGGTTACGGTGTCGCCACGCGTTCGGATTTCGTTGATCAGTTGCTCAAGTTCACTGATGTGCATCGCTAGATGCAGGATCGCATCCTGATCCTGGCGATTCTGTGCTTCGGTGTAACAGGCATAGACAGCTCGGGCAATGGTATACTTGACACCGTCAATATAAAGATGGTGCAAGTATTCCTGCCCGCGCACATAACAATCTCGCGAGTGATAGCGCCGTGCCTGCATCTCTTCGTATGATCGCTGGTCAAGTAAAAATCGCATAACGTGAGCCTTCTCTACCGATCCGCGGGCCAGACTCAGAGTTGCCGCGACGGAGTTGCTCCGAGCAAACAAGCATCATCTCTTAGTATACTCGCACTCGCAAGATCTAGCCTATAGTGCGCTAGTCCTACGCGAACCTGTGACTATCGGTGTCTCCTACTATGACCTCATATGAAGGTGTTATGTGCTTACTCGCGGCGTAACCGCGAGTAAGCACATAAATGCTTTTACAAGACCGTTAGGGTTGCTATACATCATTGCAAAGGCAAGTATGAATAATCTGTTGGGTGATTGGCATTCACTGATGGGGGCTGTGCAACACTGGCTTGCTGGTGGTGACCCGTATGGTGCCTTTGTGATGGCTGATGGCTCGGCCTATGAAGCAGGCTGGTTTGCCTATCCACCGCCAGTGCTGCTACTGGTCTGGCCTCTCGCCTTCGTACCTTCCTTGCTCAGTGGTATCCTGCTCCAGTTGCTTGCTGTGGCTGGCTTTGAATACTGGTCACGCTATGTGCTTGGGCATATGAGCCTGCCCTGGTTTGTCCTCTGGCTCCCTTTTGTCCAGGGTCTCCTCATTGGTCAGACGACGCTCCTGGCTTTGGTGCTGCTCTTGTGGGGCGCAACATTCTATCAACATGGCCGCGATCGCCTTGCCGGTCTCTTGCTGGCCTGCGCGATCCTCAAGCCTCAGGTTGTCGTGTTGCCTGCTCTCTGCCTGCTGGCTATGGCGCTCTATGATCATCGCTGGTACGTGCTTGGCACCTTTGCCTTCATCACCATCATACTCTGGAGCGGCATTGCGTTTGTCGCTGGGCCGCAGATCTATAGCGCCTGGTTCAATGGTCTGTCTGCCTATCGTGCCGCTTTGCCCGATCGTCCACTTCTTTTTCCACCTGCCGGGTGGCTCCTTGGCGGGATGGCCTGCTTCCTCTGGTATCGGTATGGTCGTGGCGACCCGGTTGGTCTCGCCCTGCTCGTCAATACGCTGATCTATCCAATGTCGGTGATCTACATTGCTATTGGTGTTGCCCCCGTCGTCATGCGCTGGCGCCCCCAGACGCCTTGGTATCCACTTGCGCTCAGTTGGTTTATTCCGCTGTTTTTTTTTCAACTCCCTCGTACCGCAGAGACGATCGCTGCCACGACCCAACTTGTGGTCGCGACCGCTCTCTTGGCCGCGCTTTTGCCTCCTTTGCGCTGGCGGCTTCGGTAAGCTTGGCTTGGTTGCTAAAGCGAGGGCGCTGGCAGTAAACCCCAGTTTTAGGTTCGTTTTGGCGGCTTCGCCGCCAAAACGAACCTAAAACTCGCGTGGAGCGGCGCAGCCGCTCCACGCCCCACCGACGAAGGCGTCTTTAGCAGCATCCCTGCTGCTAAAGACGCCAGGTGAGCCATCAAGGTCGCTTTCGTGCTACAATAGAGCCAATGAGCGATCATCGTCTTTCGGCTATCCAGGCCGCTAATCAGGTTGATTTTATTAGTCATAGCCCGGCGCAAACCGAACGTGTTGGTCTGCGCCTTGGTGAATTGCTCCTGCCCGGCGATCTTTTGCTCTTGCTTGGGACGTTTGGTGTAGGCAAAACCCAATTGGTACGCGGTGTTGCCCGTGGCCTTGGCTCTGATGATCTGGTCACCAGTCCGAGTTTTGTCCTGGTGAATCAGTATCGCGCCAGTCCGCGCTTTGCCGGTCTGCCGATCTATCACGTTGATCTCTATCGGATCGCTGAAACCGCCGAATTGGCGACGCTTGGCCTCGATGAACTCTGGTCCGGTGAGGGGGTCTGCTTGATTGAATGGCCTGAACCCGCCGCTCCTATGCTCCCCCAGACCTACCTGGCGATCTTTTTGCAACATCTGAGTGAGACAAAACGCCAGCTTCGGATGGCTCCGTTTGGTCAACGCTATGTTGAGTTGCTGAATGCCTTTAAGGAAACAACATTTAGTTAGGCCATGCTGTGCTGGATCTGCTTCCGCACCGCGCTGATGTACCTATGCTTTTAGCTCTTGATACCTCAACTGCCCTGACGGGCCTCGCTCTCTATGATGAGCACGGTCTCCGTGCCGAGTGCGTCTGGGAGTCGGGACGCAATCATACCGCCCAGTTGTTGCCCCAATTGGATCTGCTCCTCCGCCATGCAGGGATGCTGCCCTCTGCCCTGTCGGTGATCGCGGTTGCCCTTGGCCCCGGTAGCTGGAGCGGGCTGCGCGTTGGGTTGAGCCTCGCGAAAGGCTTTGTGCTCGCTCGTTCCTTGCCCCTGATCGGGCTCGGTACCCTCGATCTGCTCGCCTATCAGTATGCCTATTTTGCCTTGCCAACCTGCCCTCTGATCCGCCTTGGGCGCGACCGTTTTGCGACGGCACGCTTTGTGCCTGATGCGAGTGGTTCTCTGCGCCAGGAACCCGATACCAACCGCTCATTGGCCGAGCTCTGCGCCCAGGTTCAAGGCCCGACTCTCTTCTGTGGCGATCTTGATGCTACGAGTGTGGCGTTTCTTCGCCAGGCCCTTGGTGATGATGCCTGGCTCGTCGAACCGGCGGCGGCCCTCCGCCGTCCGGGCTATCTCGCCGAGCTTGCCTGGCAACGCCATCTGGCCGGTGCCTATGACGATCCACTTACCCTTGAACCTTTTTATCTCGGTGAACCTGTCAGAGCCTAGGATCATGCGATGTCGGCACTCAGTCGCTTTGAACAGTTTATGGAGCAGATGGTCGAGGGGTCGGTGGCGCGCCTCTTTCGGAGTGCTGTCCAGCCGGTGGAGATTGCCCGCCGCCTCGAACGCGCTATGGAGAGCCAGCAAACGATCAGTGTTAGCCGGGTGATTGTACCGAGCTTTTATAAAGCCTATCTCAATCCTCAGGATTTTGCCGCTTTTCAACCCGTTCAGGCCCAACTCGAACAAGAGATGGCAAGCTATTTGAGTGAACTTGCCCAGGAACGTAATTTTGCGATGCTTGAACATCCCAGGGTGTCGCTCGCTGAGGATCAGGCTGTCCCCCGCCGCAGTATTCAGGTGGTCGCCGAAATGGCAACCAGTCAAAGTGCCGAGACGACCCAGATTATCAGTGGGGTTGGCCCCGCAGGCCAGCGCCGTACTCACGCGTTGCTCTTGCTTCAGTCGCCGCATGGCCCTCAACCAATCGAAATCCAGAGTACCGGTGTTTCGCTTGGGCGCGGCCTAGATAATGATATTATCCTTGAAGATGCCCGAGTCTCACGCCATCATGTGCAACTGCGCTATCGTCAGCGCCGTTTCTGGCTTCTTGATCTCGAGAGTACGAATGGTACTTTTGTCAATGGCGAACGCGTTGCTGAAAAAGAACTACGTGATGGTGATGTCATTTCGCTTGGCGGGCTTGAATTGACCTTCCGTGATGCCTGAGTTTGCTGTTCCATCAGGGCTGCCTGCAAGCGGAATGTGTGCGCCATTGCTTATCTGAGGTTGTTCTCTACCCGCTATGTTTGATTTTGCGAATATCTCAATCAGTGTGATCATCTTTCTGTTACGCTTTGCCGTGGTCTTCCTGCTCTATCTTTTTCTGTGGCAGGTTGTCCGTGTGGTCACGCGCGATTTGCAGGTGCGTACGTCGGTTGGCTCGTTGCCCCCCTCACGCTATGGCTATCTGGTGGTGAGTAGTTCGAGTCAGCCGGGAGTGCCCGTTGGCAAGAGCTTTTCCCTGAGCCCGACGACCATTATTGGGCGTAGTACTGATGCGCATATCTCGCTCAACGATACCTTTCTTTCTAGTGAGCATGCCCGCCTCATCCTTAAGGGTGATGTCTGGTCGCTTGAGGATCTGAATAGTACCAATGGTACCTTCCTCAATGGCCTCGAAGTCCGCGCTGCAACTGAACTCCATCCGGGCGATGTGGTACGGGTTGGCCGTATTGAATTACAGCTCGCTTAAGCCTATAATAAAATATCAATATCATTCCAGAAAAATATAAAAGCGGCTATCGTACCTCTAGGGCATTCTAATGCCATGGATCGTTGCAGGCCTCCATTGCGGCCCAATGACAATCTGTGCTATACTTGCGCTAGTTTTCACCGGAGAGGGCAATACTAGGGAAGGTGGCGACCGTGCTTGCTAACTATGCCTTCATCGGATTGTTTTTTGTCGCAGCGGTGACTTTTCCTCTCGCACCACTGGTGCTCGCATTTTTGCTCCGTCCAAAACGTCCAACCCCGATTAAACAGGCTACCTATGAGTGTGGCCTTGAGGCAATTGGCGATATTCGCGTCCAGTTCAAGGTGCAATACTATCTCTATGCCCTTGCCTTCGTGATCTTCGATATTGAGGTTGTTTTCCTTTACCCCTGGGCTGTGGCCTTCAACCAGATGGGTCTCTATGGCTTTCTGGTGGCAACCGTCTTTTTGTTGATGCTCTTTGCTGGTCTGGTCTATGAGTGGCGCAAAGGCGCTCTTGAGTGGATCTAACATTGGGTTCGCGCTCCGGCACCGCGCCGGGTGATGCCCCTGGAAATCGTTTTCCCTATGACCAATGAGCACGAGTTGCAACTCGATCTTGAGCGACAAGGTGTCTTTTTGTCTACGGTCAACCGCTTCTATAATTGGGGGCGGCGTTCGTCGATCTGGCCTATGGCGTTTGGGTTGGCCTGCTGCGCGATCGAGATGATGGCCTTTGGGTTGAGTCGCTATGATGTCGCCCGTTTCGGGGCCGAGTTGTTTCGCGCTTCGCCTCGCCAGGCCGATTTGATGATTGTCGCCGGGACGGTCACCAAGAAGATGGCTCCGCAGGTGGTGCGCCTCTATAACCAGATGGCCGAGCCGCGCTATGTGATTTCGATGGGGGCCTGCGCAACCTCTGGTGGGCCGTTCCGCGATGGCTATAATGTTTTGCGCGGGATTGACTTGCTCGTCCCTGTTGATGTCTATGTACCTGGGTGCCCTCCTCGCCCCGAGGCTCTGCTCCACGCGTTGATCACCCTGCAGGATCAGATTGATCGCCAAAAACTCGGGCGTGTGCGCTGGTATGGCCAAGGTGCCAAGCCCCAGACCACCGATTTTCCTGTGCCTACCTTTGGTGCTCAGGGCCTCGAGATCGATGGTCACCTCGTTGATCCCGTTGGTGGCTTGCCCCTGGTGAGTTCGTATACCGCGCCTGAGTTTGGTGAAATGAAGAGTGGCCGCCTCGAGCATCCCGAGATTGTCCGCCATTTTCCGATTATGGATCCCTCGGTGGAATTGGAACATCCGCTCAAGGCGCGTGGCATGGCCCCCGAAATCGCCGCCGATGACCTGAAACGTGGTGAGGTGGGCAATGCCGAGGCTTGATGCTGCAGAATTGCGTGAGCGTATGGCCCGCGATCTCCCCGGTGCTGTGCTCGAAGTAGTTCCGTTGCAGGTTGCTGCTGCACCCCCCCATGGGCCCCAACCTGGCGCTTTCATGACTAGTGATACGCTCGTTGCGCCCAGTCGCTTGGTCGAGGCCGCCTGTTATCTCCGCGATCTGCTCGGGTATGCCTATCTCTCTGATATCGCCGTGGTTGATTACCTCGCCGATGATCTCTTTGAACTCGTCTATCGCTTTTACCATGTCGAAGGCGGTGAGGGCCTGACCCTCAAGGTGCGTATTCCCCGCGATCATCCCGAGGTGCCTTCGTTGACCCCCGCTTGGCCCGGGGCGAATTTCCACGAACGCGAGGCGTTTGATCTCTACGGCATTGTCTTTGTCGGCCATCCCTTTTTGCGACGTATCTATATGTGGGATGAATTCGAGGGCTTTCCGATGCGGAAGGATTTTCCGAAACAGGGCGATAAGTATATCGGTGCCGATGAGTAACCCCTGGTTGGGCGCTGATGGCCGATCTCCAAGCAAAGAACTGCTATGCTCAAGACCGAAGAACTCCAGATTAATATTGGGCCGCAACATCCCTCGACCCACGGGGTCTTCCGTATGATCGTTACCGTTGATGGTGAGACGATTACGGATCTCAAGCCGGTATTTGGTTATTTGCATCGCAATCACGAGCAGATTGCTGAGCAAAATACCTATCTTCAGAATATGCCCTATACCGATCGCCTTGATTATTTTAATTCAATGGCAAATAATCAGGCGTATGCGATGGCGGTTGAGCAACTGGTCGGCATTGAGGTGCCTGAACGCGCCGAGTATCTGCGGGTGATGATGGTTGAGTTGACCCGTATTCTTAATCACGCCGGTGCGCTCGGTTTTCTGATTAATGATATGGGGATGTGGCAGACTCAGCTCGCCTTTGGGATGCGTGAACGCGAGAAGATCCTCGATCTCTTTGAGTCAGCCTCGGGTGCCCGCTTGATGTGCAACTATTTCCGCTTTGGGGGTGTCGTGCGCGATCTTCCGCCCGATTTTATCCCGCGTTTGAAGGAGTTGCTGCAGGCGATGCCCGCGTTTGTTGATGAACTTGAACGCCTCTTGCGTGAAAATGAGATCCTGATGCAACGCGCCGAGGGAATCGGTATCCTGCCCCGTGACCTTGCGCTTGCCTATAGTGTCTCGGGTCCTGTCCTCCGTGGTTCGGGTATTCCCTATGATGTGCGCAAGGCCCAACCCTATAGTGTCTATGATCGCTTTGATTTTGATGTCCCCGTCGGCACCGTCGGCGATGTCTATGACCGTTTCCTCGTTCGTATCGAAGAGATGCGTCAGAGCCGACGCATTCTTGAACAGGTGCTCGAACAATTGCCCGATGCGCAGGGCGGCCATATTAATCCTAAAGCCCGCCAGAATGTGCGCCCCCCCGTTGGCGATGTCTATGCCCGGATCGAGTCGCCCAAGGGCGAGCTCGGGTTTTATCTGGTTAGCGATGGCAGTGGCAAACCCTATCGTTATAAGGTGCGTGCTCCCTCTTTTATCAATCTGACCCCCCTCGGTGATATGTGTCGTGGCTATAAGGTCGCCGATGTTGTGGTGATTCTGGGGAGCATTGATATTGTGATGGGTGAAGTCGATCGGTAGGGTGTTGCTGCGCCTGACCACTGGAAAGCGATAGTTCATGACCATTACGATCCAACGTGGCGAGGTTGTTGAGGTTGCGCGTGGTTCGCAACGCCGCCGCGCTGTGCCCGGTATGGGGTTGCTCGATAGCCTTGGGGTTGTCTGGAAACACTGGCGTGAGTCGTTTCGCCAGAATCGCGATTTTAGCGATATTCACGGGACGTTTACCGAACAGTATCCCGATGAACGCCCCAATTTGCCCGAGGCGTATCGCAATATGCCGATCTTGCTCTTTGATGATGAGACCGGGCACGAGTTCTGTACGTCGTGTTTCCAGTGTCAGCGGATCTGTCCGCCTCAGGTTATTCATATGACCCAGGCCAAGGATCCGACGACCGGTAAAGCTGTTCCTTCCGTCGCCGAGTTCATTATCGAGTATGATGCCTGTATGAGTTGCGGCTTCTGCGCCGAAGTCTGTCCGTTTGATGCAATCAAGATGGATCACCATTTCGAGTTGTCCACGGCTGACCATGCCAGTCTGACGGTGTATAAGCAGGAGCTTAATCGCCCGGTTAGTTATTATCAAAGCATTGCGCCAACGCTGTGGGAAGAGGCGAAGGCCGGGGCGTACAAGAAACTTCAGGGCAATATCAAGCGCCGCCCCGATGTCATTGGCATTGCGCCGCACCTCGTTGACCGTATCGCTGCGCGCCGGGCCGAGCTCGCGGCTGCCGCTGCGGCGGCCCCGCCACCGACAGCCCCTGCTGCGCCGCCCGCTGCCCCACCCGCCGAGGCCCGTAAGCTGACCCCTGAAGAGAAGGCGGCCAAGCTCGCAGCGATCAAGGCGGCCAATGCCTCCAAACTGTCAGGCGCAACTCCCGCTGCCCCCCCCCCCCCCCCCCCC
>NZ_RYFF01000079.1 GCF_004138165.1 Candidatus Chloroploca sp. Khr17 | reverse complement strand
GCGCTCTGCGAGGCAATCGTTATAGAAGCGACGACACGTTTCAAGCGTGGCATCAAGCAGCCGCTCCTGGGCGCGGGGCGGGGTATCAGTATGCGGTTGAAGAGCCGGACGCAGCGGCGGCGATCCTGCTGGAAGCCGCACCTGAACTCGACGCCGAACTTGTTACCCAGAGCCAGGTCTATCTCGCCAGCGAATATCAGGGCAACGCACCGCGTTGGGGCGAACAGCGCGTCGAAGTCTGGCGCGACTATGCGCAGTGGATGGTTGACCGCGACCTGTTGAGCAGCATGATCGACCCCGAAGAGGCCTTCACCAACGCCTTCTTGCCGTGATTCCGGGGTGCGACGGGATCGGCTCATGGCCGCCGTATGTGCCCGGGGCGCGACGAACGAGCGCGATGGGTCGGAGATTGCGCAGCAGATTGCGTGCGCACTCGTGGAGCGGGGCATCCGGGTCGTCTTGGTGACGCACCTCTCCGAGTTCGCGCGCCAGGAGTATGAGCGGGAGGCCGAGCGAACGCTGTTTCTACGCGCCGAGCGCCGGCCTGACGGGGCACGAACGGATACACTGGCCCGCTACCAGCCTCGCGGAGGAGCGCTGCGAGAATGGTGAGCTTCCAATAGGCCCACGCGGCAAGCTCGGGGCGTACTTGCCGGTCTCGATTGCATTCACGGTCTGGCGGGAAACCGCAAGGTGCGCCGCCAGACCGGCTGGGAGGCAAGCCCAGACATCTCGTGTGACGGCTCGGGCAGGGTGGGAATGACGCGAGCACACCTGTTGCGGAAGAGCCGAAAGAGCTTATCACACGCACGAACGATCATGCCCCGTTGTTGTGCCGCCTGGCCTGGTGCGCGAGCCGGGTGGTCTAGTCTTTTCCGGAACCCTTCTCCCAGGCGTAGCGCACGGCTGTCTTGAACTCGTCCCAGGTGTTCGGATGGCTCAGATCCCAGGTACGGTGCAAGTCTGGCTCAACCGCATCCCACGTGTGACCATAAATACCTGCGTCGGCGGCCATGTCGGTGCCAAAGCTATAGGCCGGGGCATAGTCGCTGTAGGGCCGTCCGCCCGCTGCGACCGTCGACTGATAGTGGGTCTGGAAGGCGTGATCATTGTTGTCGTTGGCGTCGTGCATACCATGGGTGGTCGCGTCTGGGTAGTTCGTGCTGAGTGGCGTCACACGCTGCCCCTGGGCCAAGTCGGGGTGGTTCGTGTTGGGTGGCATCGTACGCTGCCCCTGGGCAAAGTCCGAACTGGACGTACTGGGTGGCGCAACGTGCTGCCCCTGGGCGAAGTCGGGGTGGTTCGTGTCGTTTGCCTGTGAGGGGTTCCAATCGGTTTTGTGCCATTGCTTGCTGCGTTCCTCGATGTCTACCACCCCATAGCGGCGCATTACCGCATCGACATTGACCCGCTCGGCCATGGCTGCATCGACGCTCACGGTTAGGAGCACACCGCCCCGCCGCACGCCCTCGGCATAGATGTGGGCCGATTCTTCGGGCACTCCGCTGCCCATCAGTGCGCCGGCTATGCCACCAACACTTGCGCCGACACCGGCCCCGAGGGCGGTGGAACCCACCGCAGCGCCGATGGTGCCGATCGCGGCGGCGAGGGGGCCGATCGCCAGTACCGGGCCAATCCCAGGGATAGCAAGTAACCCGGCACCCACCAGCAGGCCGACCGCTCCGCCGACCACGCTGCCGCCTACTGCGCCCGAACCTACGGAGTGCTCGGCGCCTACCTCTTGCTGGCGGGCGTTCGCGTCGTTCGCGTCACGGGCCACCATGCTGATATCCTCGCGTAGGATGCCGTGCTTCATTAGATCATTCGCGACGCTGTGGGCGTCATCGGTGGTGTCAAAGAGTCCGGTTATTGTTCGAATCATCGCTGTGTTCCTTTCTTTCGTCGAAACGCGCTGTTTGCTTCTATCGTCGTACATAATTGATGGAGAAGAAGATGTGTCCCTTCAGTCTAGCGAATGTGGGCCAAGAGCGGTAGCCGATAAACTCCGACTCTCGTATGAGCAGTATCCCTGACAGTGTGAGGGTTCCATCCCTGCGATCACCACGCGCACCTCGTGCGTCCCAGGATGGTCGCGCAGCGGGATCTGGCCGTCACCGAGCTCTATGCCGTCGAGCGTCACCAATGCATCGGTTCCGCGTTCGACCGTGATCTCGTAGGTTGCCGCGCCGACCCGGTAGCTCGCGGTGTAGCCGGGCCACTCTGGTGGCAGGCAGGGGGTGACGGTAAGGGTGTCGCCACGGCGGCGCAGGCCGAGCAGTTGTTCGACGCCCAGACGGTAGAACCAGCCTGCCGAGCCGGTGTACCACGTCCAGCCGCCGCGACCGGCGTGGCCCTCGGCGGTGTAGACATCGGCGGCGATGCTGTAGGGCTCCACCATGTAGCGTGCGCTGTGCTCGGCGGCGTGGCGCACCGGGCTAATTAGGCGCAGTAGCTCAGCCACTCGCCCGCCTTCGCCCAGCAGCGCCCATGCCCAAATCGTCCAAATTGCGGCGTGGGTGTACTGGCCGCCGTTTTCGCGCACTCCCGGCAGATAGCCTTTGATATAGCCAGGGTTATGGTCGCCCTGGTCGAAGGCCGGAGTGAAGAGCCGGATCAGCCCGACGTCGCGGTCAACAAGCAGGCTGTCCACCGCTTCCATCCCCGCCCGTGCGCGGGCCGGATCGCCGACACCTGCGATCACTGCCCAAGACTGCGTCAGCGAGTCGATCTGGCACTCGGCGCTGGCCTGTGCGCCGAGCGGCGTGCCATCGTCGTAAAAGGCGCGCAGATACCAATCGCCGTCCCACGCACTGGTCTCGATCGCGACCCGCAGCCGCTCGGCCTCGGCCCGGTAGTGTGCTGCGCGCTCGGTGTCGCCACGGGTTGCGGCGAGATCGGCGAAGGGGTGCAGCACCGCGATCAGGAACCAGCCGACCCAGACGCTCTCGCCGGTGCCGTCGGCACCCACTAGATTCATGCCGTCGTTCCAATCGCCAGCGCCCATCAGCGGCAGGCCATGGGCACCCATCCGCCCCAGGCCATAGTCGATTGCCCGTGCGCAGTGCTCGTACAGGCTGGCCTGACGCGCCGAGACTGTGGGCAGGCCATAATATTCGGCCTCGCCTGGCTCCCTGGGTCGGCCCTCCAGGTAGGGTGTCGGCGCATCGAGCAGCGCGAGATCGCCTGTCACCTCACAATAGAAGGAGGCGACATAGGGCAGCCAGAGGTAGTCGTCGGAGAAGCCAGTGCGGACGCCGCGCCCGCTCGGTGGATGCCACCAGTGCTGGACGTCGCCCTCGCTAAACTGGCGTGCGGCGGCGCGCAGAATTTGGGCACGAGCCACTTCAGGTGCAGCCTGAGTCAGGGCCATCACATCCTGGAGTTGGTCGCGGAAGCCGTAGGCACCGCCCGACTGGTAGAAGGCCGAACGCGCCCAGACTCGGCAGGCCAGGGTCTGGTAGAGCAACCAGCCGTTCAGCAGCAGGTCGAGGGCCGGGTCGGGTGTTTGCACCTGGGTCGCCCCGAGCAGCGTGCGCCAGTCTGCGACGGCCGCTTGCTGGGCGCGGGCCGCTGCGGTCGTGGTACGGTAGCGCTCGACGATCCGCCGCGCATCATTGGTGTCCGCACCCTGACCAAGCAAAAAGACCAGTTCGCGCTGTTCGCCGGGGGCCAGATCGAGTGCGCAGCGAATGGCCCCGCATGGGTCGCGCCCCGCGCCAGCGCGACATGAGAGGGCGCGGGCGGCCATGCCCGCTGGTCGACTGAGGTCGCCATTGCGCCCGATGAATTCGGTGCGGTCACCGGTGTAGCTCAGCACATGCTCGCTCGCGGCGAGAAACGCCACCCGTTCGCCAAACTCGACGTTGTAGGCATTGTGAGCCAGCAGCGCGCCGCCCTCCTCGTCATAGGCAGTCACAATGTAGGGGGCCATTTGGGCGCGGAAGACGCCCAGCACCCACTCGACGTAGAGCGTCGCCGTGAGTTGCGCGGGCTGGTCGCCGTGGTTGCGCAGCCGCAGGCGGAAGATCTTCACCGGGTCATCGCTCGGCACAGCGATCGTCAGATCGCTGGCAATGTCGCCGTGCTGGCGTGCGAAGCTGCTGTAGCCGAAGCCGTGGCGCACACGCACATGGCCTGCGCCCACGGGGTGCGGCGTGGGCGACCAGATCGCGCCGCTGGTCTCATCACGTAGGTAGAGCGCCTCGCCCAGGGGGTCGCGCACTGGGTCGTTCGCCCAGGGGGTAAGCCGGTTCTCGCGGCTATTGCCGGCCCAGGTGTAGCCGCCACCGCTCTCGCTGATAATGAAGCCGAAGCCGGGGTTGGCGACTACGTTTATCCAGGGCGCGGGCGTGGGCCGCCCAGGAACCAGGTCGATCACATACTCGCGCCCGTCGGGCGTGAAGCCGCCGTAGGGCGAGGGCTGGATCAGGTCGACGGGCGCGAGCGGCGCGTCGTGTGCGGTAGAGATGATTGGCACGGCGGGAGCCTGGCCAGCATCAGACTCGCGGCGGCGCAGGTGCTGAGCCAAATCGCCCCGGCGCGTGGATAGCAGGGCGCAGGCTACTGTTTCCAGCAGCACCTGGTCGGCTGCGGGCACGAAATCGCCACGCAGCAGAAAGATGCCCCCACGCTGGTTGAGCAGCGCCCCGGCGCGGCTGCTGCGCACGAGGCTGAGCAGATGATCCTGACGCCCCTGGGCGTAGCCGCCGCTGTCATCGTTGAGGATGACCAGATCCACCATCAGTCGCTTGAGCCGCCAGTACTCGTGGGCGCGCAGCAGTTCGGCCACCAGATTCAACTCGTCGTCTACGCCGACACGCACCACCACCACAGGAAAGTCGCCTGAGATGCCGTAGGCCCACAAGTTGGGCTGGCCTTTCGTGTTCGCCGTGAGGGTCTCAGGTGCGGCCCGCCGCCGTACATTCAGGAAGAGTACAGCGCTGGCGAGACGTTGGAAGCGGTGGGCCTGGTCGGCGTCGATGTTCAGATCGTGCAACTCCACCTGGCTCTGGGTCCAGGCCAGTTCGAAGGCCCGCTCGGCGGCGGCCGGATCGCGCAGACGGGCAGCCAGAGCTAACGCCTCGGCCCGCCCCTCGGCTATGCCGGTGACGAAGGTGATCTGGGCGCTGGCCCCAGGCGCGATCCGCACGCGCCGGCGCAGACTCAGCACCGGGTCGAGGACCGCACCGACGTGCCCGCCGAGGGGCACGTGGAGCGCCTGCGGGTCGGCCATGTCGCGCCCGCGCCCAACGAAGGCGGCCCGGTCGCTCTCGTGCTGGGTGGCACCGAGGGCGTGGCCGCGCACATTCACGCTGTGCATGGCCCAGGTACGAGCGGCACCGGCCGCACGCGGCCGACGCACGGCCAGCAGCACGTCGTGCTCGGGTACAAACTCGGTCTCAACGAACAGGTTGGCGAAGGCGGGGTGCGCCTCGTCTGCGGCAGGCGGGGCCAGCACCACCTCGATGTAGCTCGTCAGTTCTAGTTCGCGTGGCGCACTTGTGAGGTTCGTGAGCGTAACCCGCCGTAGCTCGGCGTGCTCCTCAGGCGAGACGACGACCTCCATGCGTGTGTCAATCCCGGCCATGCGCTGACGAAACTCGGCCCGATCCAGGCCGTAGGTTACCTGGTAACTCGCCGACTGGTGGCGGGTCGGCTGGTAGGTGGTCGACCAGACCACGCCGCTACGGGCGTCGCGGATGTAGATGAAGCTGCCCCAGTCGTCGCGGCTCACGTCAGAGCGCCAGCGCGTGATCGCCAGGTCGTCGAAGCTGCTGCTACCACCGCCAGCAGTGGTGAGCATCAGGCGGTAGCGACCGTTGGAGAGCAGGTGGCTGTAGGGCATGCTGGTGAAGGGGGTATTGAACTGGCGCGGTGCTGGTGGGGCGAGAAAGGCGATCTGGGGCTCGCGTGCGGCCGTCCGCGCCGTCTGGGCCGGGCGCGCCTGCGGTACCCGTTCCTGGAGCAGGGTCTCGGCTGACTGCACGAGCGGCTCGGCGTGGAAGCGCCGCTGCATCACCTCGGCGTGGAGCGTATTAGCCAGGGCGAGCAGGCTCATGCCCTGGTGGTGGGCCATAAACGAGCGCACGATTGCACGGCGCTGGCCGGGTGGCACGCGGCTGGGCGTGTAGTCGACGGCCTCGTATAGTCCGTAGCTGCCAAACATGCCATCGGCGACCAAGACCCGCAGGTTCTCCAGAGCCTCGGCCGGGCGCACCGACAGGGCCAGCATCGTCGCGTAGGGTGCAATCACAAGATCGTCGTCGAGACCGCTCTTTAGCCCCAGGCCAGGCACGCCGAAGGCATGGTACTGATAGTTCATCGCCAGGTCGCGTGCATTGTAGGCCGACTCCGAGATGCCCCATGGCACGCCGCGCTCCTTGCCGTACGCGATCTGGCGGGCGACGGCAGCGGCATAAGTGGAGTTGAGCAGCGTCTCGGGGTAGCGGCGCATCAGCAACAGCGGCATCAGGTACTCAAACATCGTACCGCTCCACGAGAGCAGCGCAGCGCCCAGGCCCACCGCCGTGAGGCCACGCCCCATGCGGAACCAGTGCTCTTGCGGTACATCACCTCTGGCGATGGCGAGGAAGCTGCCCAGGCGCGCCTCGGAGGCCAGCAGGTCATAGAAGGAGCTGTCACGCTGGCCGTCGGATACGCGATAGCCGATCGAGAAGAGGTGGCGCTGGCTGTCATAGAGGAAGTCGAACTGCATCGCCTCAACTTGATCGGCGCAGGCGCGGACGACCCAGGCGTGGCGGGCCAGCAGGGCGGCGGCAGTCGGGACGCCGCTATCAGCCAACTCGCCGAGGGTCGGCGGACGGTCACGGTGATCCAATGCGGGCACGAGGCTATCAAGATCTTCCAACAGGCTTCGAGCCTGGCTACCAATGCGCGCACCCCACACGGCGACTGATCCGACGCTGCCCCGATCCTCCGCCCACTCTAGCACTTCGCCGAGCAGATCGCGGTAGCCACCCACCGTCGCAGGCGTGTCGCGGAGTAGCTCGGATAGAGCGGCGACCGCCTTGCGCGCCGGCCCATGGTCGCCAAGCTCCTGCGCCATTAGTGCGAGAGAGTCCTCGATCCCGACGAGGGCTTGCGGGCCGATCAGGGGCGTATCGCGCAGGGCCAGATAGCCCTGGCGCAGGGTGAGCAGGGCCGCCACGAAATTACCGCTGTCCACCGTCGAGACGTAGGCCGGTGGCAGCGGGTGCAGCGTACGGGTATCATACCAGTTCAACAGGTGACCCTCGAAGCGCTCTAGGAGCGCCAGTGTCGCGAACACCCGTTCGGTGCGTTCGGTCAGTTCCAGCATGCCGATATAGCCAAAGTCGTAGGCGGCCAGGTCGGCCAGCAACTGGAGCCCAATGTTTGTGGGCGAGGTGCGGTCGGCGATCAGGGGGCGCGGCGTCTCCTGGAAGTTATCGGGGGCCAGGAAGTTGGCCTCGGCGCGGACGAACTGTTCAAAGAAGGCCCAGGTGGCGCGGGCCAGCCGCCGCAACAGGAGCTGATCCTCCGCGCTGATCGGGAGCCGAGCATGAATGTGCGGCTGATCGAGCCATGCCGCGAGGGCCGGTGCGGCGAACCAGTCGGCAAGCACCGGCAGCGCAGACAGGGCAGCGGCGTGGCGGCGGCCAGGGACGGCGGCCAGCGCCGCCCCGACGATGAACATCGGTGCACCTCGGCGCAGCATCGGCATATGCGAGCGCTGGAGTCGGCCCTGCGACTGCGCGGCGGTCTCCCACTCGAGCAGGTTGCGCCGCGTGATCAGCGTGCGGGTCAGGGTGCGGGCGATGGCATCAAGGTTGAGGACGGTCTGGTCGGGCAGAAAGGCGACGTTGAGGGCCAGGCGCAGGGCGCTGAGTTGAAGCTCGCGCACCCTGGCCCGCAGCGCGCCCATGTTGCCCGGTTCGAGCGCGGCGGCGCGAGCGGCGGCCACGAGATCGAAGGCCAGCGGCGCGGCCAGCGGTGCCAGGGCCAGGCATGTCCAGACCGCCGGGCGGCCGGGTAGCCAGCGCCAGCCGGCGACGAGGAGGGCGATCGTTGCGGCTGGGGTGAGGCTGCGTCGCAGGTTGTCGAAGATCTTATAACGCGCGATCAGCGGCAGGCTGTTCGCCTGCCAGCCCTCGGACGACGGCGTGCGCGGCAGCAACCAGGCCGCGATCTGCCAGTCGCCGCGCACCCAACGGTGCTGACGCGCCGCCCAGGCCGCGTAGGTCGTCGGGTAGCTGTCCACTACCTCCACATCAGAGAGCAACCCGACGCGAGCGTAGAGGCCCTCGATCAAATCGTGGCTGAGCAAGGCGTTCTCGGGGAAGCGCCCGCGCAGCACGGTGCGTAGAACCACCGGGTCGTAGATGCCCTTGCCGGCGAAGATGCCCTCGCCAAACAGATCCATGTAGGCATCCGAGACGGCGGTGGTGTAGGGGTCAACACCAATATTGCCGGCAAAGACGCGGGCGAAGCGACTGGCGGTGGCACTCGGTAGGTCGATGCCGACGCGCGGCTGGAGGATGCCGTAGCCTTCAGTCACCCGCCCGGTTAGCGGGTCGAGCCGGGCCTGGTTGAGCGGGTGGGCCAGCGTGCCGATCAGAGCCTGGCCGACGTCACGCGGCATCTGTGTGTCAGCGTCCAGGGTAATTACATAGCGCACGCGCTCTAACACGCGCTGGTCGCCGACCATCACCCCATAGGATGTTTCGCCCACACCAGTCAGTAGTTTGTTGAATTCCTCCAGCTTGCCGCGTTTGCGTTCCCAGCCCATCCAGCGGCCCTGCTGCTCATTCCAGATACGGTGGCGATGCAGCAGCAGGAAGCGATCCACGCCGTGGCGCTCGGCGAGTTGGCGCATGCGCTCGGCTGCAGCATCGAGCAGCGAGGCGTCCTCGGGCATGTTCTCTTCAGGCGCGTCGGCGAAGTCGGTGAGCAGCGCGAAGTGCAGGTTCGGATCCTGGTTAGCCAGGGCGATTACCTCGAGGGTGTCGAGCTGACGGCCGACGCTGTCTGGGGTCAGCAGCAGCGTCGGCATCACCACCACGGTCGTCAACTCAGCGGGGATGCCCGCCGAGAGATCGAGGCGCGGTAGTACGTGCGGTGGCAAGAACGTCGTGACGGCGCGGTTGACCAACTCGCCCGCCAGAGCGCTGGCCGGGATGAGCGCCAGAGCGGCACCGAGCAGGGTCTGGAGACCCTCCCCGCTCCCCTTGGGAGAAGGATCGGGAATTTTCCGCCGCGCCAGTCGCAGCCCGGCGGCCACAATCACCGCCGTGGTCGCGCCAACGGCCCCCAGGTAGCACGCCGTCGGGTGTGCCATCGCCGCATTGCGGGTTCGCTCGAGTGGCGACGGACGGTAGCCAAGCTGGGCGGCAAACGTCGGGCGTCCTGCGCCCACCAGATAATAGCCGACGTGACGCTGGCGTGCGTCGCTGCCGGCTGCTGCATTGGCGAGTACGACCGCGCGCCGGGCGACCTCGTCCTCGCTCATACGTGCCCCACGAGCCAGATCTTCGACCGCGTGGCGGTAGCGATCGCGGGTCGCGCTGGTGCTGCGCGCATAGGCCCCCGCCGGATCACGACACAGCAGAAGCTCGATCTGGCTCATCTTCGCAAACCAGTCTGGCCAGTTGATCGCGCCCAGGGTGCGCATGCTGCTGATGGTGTTGCCGACCGAGACCTGGTTCGCGGCCTGACGCTGGTGCTCCTCGTGGATAAGGGCCTCGATCGTCGTGTGCGGCGTGACCGGCTGGGTCTCCAGCCAGGACACCACCCGACCGATGTCGTGCTCGCCCTCGTGGGCACGCAGGCGGCGCAGCAACTGGGCGGCGAGCGTGATGGGCAGGGCCGGGTGACGGCGCGTAAGCGCACGCAGCACATCTGCGCCCATCGTCTCGCCTGGCGCACCGAGCAACTGCTCGGCCCAGCTATCGGCCTCGTGGCGGAGCGCACGAACCTGGAGTATCTGGGCCGACAGTCGGCTGAGGTTCTTGACCAACCCGATCCGCAGCATGATCGCCACGGCCCATAGCTCACCCATCTGGAGCGGGGTGATTGACTGGTAGGCGCTGAGGAAGCGCAGCAGCACTGCGGCATCCACACGGCCGTCGGTGTGGCCGATCAGTTCTAGCGCGATGGCGTAGACGCGGGGCAGATCGGCGAACGGGCCATGCCGTAGCTTCGGCAATTGACGGTAGTAGCCCGGTGGCAGATCGTGGCGGATCGTGCGAATCTGCTCATTGACAAGATAGGCATTATCGATCAGCCACTCGGCGGCCGGGCTGATCGGCACACTCAGCCGGATGTCCTCGCCGAGGCTCCGGTGCGCCTCGGCGATCTGCCGCTCATCATGATCGAGCGCGCTGCGCAGGATGTTGCCCCCACGCGGCAGCACAGCAACATCAGTCTGGTCGTTGGCGAGGGTGAGCGCAAGCACATCCAGTTGCTCGGCGCTCAGCAGGTCGCCGAGCAGGGGGGCGAATGTAGGTTCAGCTAGAGGGCCTGGCGCGGGGCGCGGGAACAGACTTGCGCCGAGTGACCGAACGCCATCCGCGAGTGATGCACGCATGTTGCGTATCATGAAGAGTCCCTCCTTGCTGACACCCTAGAATCCCGCATCGAGTAGCCGACCCGGCCAGCTTTGCTAACCAGGTCGGCTACTCGCAAAAGAAATATGTCTGAGGCCTAACGAAAACCTTTGCGCCTTTGCGTCAAAAAAATCGCCTTCTTTGCATGCCCCTAGCCTCCGACGCTGCGGCCGCGCAGCATCGCACTATCGTCACGCTGGGATCGGCGCAGGGGTTGGCTTGTGCTGGGGCCAAGATCGATGATCTGCACATACAAATCCCGCCCACGGCTCGCAAGCTCAGCCGAGAACTCTAGTTCGTCGCGTAGGGTGTGAACAATGACATCGAGCGGGATGCCGCTTGCGCGGGCCTGAGCGACCAGATCGCCAAGCTGCGCCTCAAACGTCTCGGCGGTAAGGTCGGGATCGGGGAGGGACGCACTGAAGGTGTTGAAGAGTTGGCAGACCGGGCAGACAACGCCAAATACGCCCTTGGCAGGCGCATCTAGCGGCGTGCCGCAGTTGGTGCAACGTAAATGTAGCGCTTCAAGATTCTGCATAGGAATACCTTTCTTACGATCTGGTGCACGTACAGCGCATCACCCTGTGCCCAGAGCCTGATATCCAGCCTTGTCATCGCGACGGGTCTGGGGATCAGAACCGCCGCGTGGCATGTGATCATCTCTATTTATTGATGTTCTGGCGGGCTTTGCCCTTCTGGGCTTCCACCTTGCCTTCCGCCTTCATGTGATCGTCGCCAATCAGGCCGCCAACAGCGTCTTTGGTCGCGCCCTTGAGCTCCTCGCCCGCGCCCTTGACCCGCTCCTCCGCCTTCGCGCGGTTCTGGCGAGCCTGACCTTCAACCTGCTCGGCATGGCCTTCCGCCTCCAACTGTTCGTTATGAACCACATCGCCGACCGTCGCCTTCACCGCTCCCTTGATTTCCTCTGCTTTACCCTTTACCCGTTCGGTTCCGTTGCTCATTGTCGAGTCCTTTCTCTAGCGCTGCGCCGCATCGTTCTAGCGATCCGGCGCAGCAGCAATATGCGGACACGGAGGTTGAGCCATACCATAACCTTCGTCTGACCTCCGTCTTATCGCCCTACGCCAGGCGTCCACGGCGAACAAGATTGACCACGCCGAGAAGAATGATCGCGCCAACCAGTGAGATAAGCATCGCGGTCAGATTCAGAGCGTTCTCGTTAATCGTTGGCCCACCAAAGAGAAGCCCACCAATCATGGCACCCACGATGCCAACAATGATATTGACCAAGACACTGTTGCGGTCGCCCAGCACGAGTCCCGCAGCCCAACCGATCACCGCGCCGACGATGAGCCATACAAGAAGATTAATCATCAATTTGCCTTTTCAACGGCATACGCCGTTGGATATACGTTCAGATTGCGATAGGGAAGGTGGCTTGTGCTTCTGAGCATAGCGGACGTGCGCTAGCTCCGGTAGCCGACAAATTCCGCATGGGGTGTCAGGAGTATCCCTGACAGCGTGAGGGATACCATTGGTGCTACGATGCTCGCGGCCTTGTCATACTGAACCCCGCTCAGCATCGCTGGTCGTCTGGGCGCTGCGATCCTTAACCCAGATCGCCGTGTTGGGCTTCAAGCGCGTGATCCACCAGCGCCCATCGGCCGTGTCGCGGGCGAGGTCGTCCAGGTGAAAATATCCCAGATCGCGGATCTGCACCGACCCGTTGGGCAGGCGCTCGCGGAAGGCCACGGCCCGGTCGGACGCCCGGGACGGTTGGATGATCGGCCCTTGGAGCTGTCCCGTCGTCATGTCCAGCCGTACCTGGGCCTTGATTCCCGCTTGGCCGACGGGCTTGCCATTGCGCCGACCGCCACAGCCGGGGAAGCGCTCGGCCATGCTCGGGGACAGCGTGATCGTGGTGCGGTCATGCAACCAGACCCCGGCGAAGGCGCTCGAGCAGGTCAGCGGGCGTGGGTGCGCCGAGGATGGGCGTGGCGAGGATGGTCTGGAAGAGCCGTTCAAACAAAGCGAAGCCACGCATTGCCGGGTTTATCGGCTAGCGCCGATCGGCTAGATTCACGTGAACTGCATGGGTGCGCTCGGCCCTGAGCGGTTGCTCCTCGATCCTGAGTAGATCGGGGAGCGCGAGCCCCAGTAAGCAGATGGTCGCCGAGGCCAATCCGCCGACGATGAAACTCCCCCGTACGCCAATGAACGCGCCTAGCAGTGCCGCCAGGCCGAGCCCAAGCGGTGCCGCCAGGCCCATCACGGTACTCAGCAGGGAAAGCACCCGACCCTGGAGTTGGTTCGGCACCTGCGATTGAATGAGCGCAATCAGTGGCGCATTGCCCGTTGAAAACGTCACCCCGCTCACGATCCACCAGAGTGCGGCGAGCCAGAAGAGCGAACTAGGCATCAGGAGGGACGCCTTTAACATAATGTGAGCGTCGCTCGGCGGGACTCGGGCGACGTGCGGTGACGCCCATTCCTGGGGCCGCGACACCGGTCTTGGAAGCGGCGTCGCGCCGGTCATGCCGGGGGTCGTCGACTGACGCCCGTTCCTGGCAGGACGACCCCCGTTCGCGAAACGGCGTCGCCCGGGTGCCCGCAGTTCCCGGCGGCGGGGGTGGGCGGGAACGCGGGCACCGGCGACCATCAGGGTTGTCACGGTGCTCCAGATGCGGTAGGATCGGGTTACGAAACACCACCCACTGCAGTCTGGAGTACTGCTATGGTAGCGCATCAGCCGTCTTTTTTCAAGCGCATCCTGGCGTTCGTGCCGTCGCCGTTCACCCCTCGTGGCGACGACCCCGCCCCGGTCCCGCCCGACGATCCGTGTCCGCTCATCCACCCCGACGTGCCGTTGCCCGCCTGGGTCGCCACCGACCCCGTCGTCCAAACGTATCGGGCCTTGCTTGGTGACCTGCCGTGGGCAGAGTTCCCCGAGCGCCCGACCGACCGGCCCTTGCCGGGGTCGCCGCCCGTGCCGCGCTGTTCGTTTGTCGCGGCCTTTTTGGTTAAGTTGCACGAGGAGAAACGGTTTATGGCCGGGCTGCGGACCTATCTGCTCGAACATCCGGCCCTCGTGTATTGGCTCGGCTTTCCCCGCGTGCCCGACCCGGACGCGCCCCACGGCTTCAACGTGGCCGCAACCGTGCCGACCCGCCGCCAGCTGAGTCGCGTGTTACGGACGTTGCCCCATCCCGCAGTGGCATTTCTGCTCACCGCGACCGTCCGTCTGCTCCAGGAGAGTCTGCCGCCGGATCAGCAGGCCACCTTTGGCGACACCATCGCCGGTGATACCCAAGGCCTGCTCGCCTGGGTCAAGGAAAACAATCCCAAGGTCTTCATTCCGGAGGGCCGCCTCGACAAAACCCGCCAACCCGCGGGCGACCCCGACTGCAGCCTGGGCGTCAAGAAGCGCCGCAATGCCGCGCCCGACGAGGAGGCCGACGGCCATGACCATCCGGCCCCAACGACCGACGCGACCCCACGGGCGAACATCCAGATCGGCGTCGACATCTTCTGGGGCTACGCCACCGGGATCGTCGTCACGCGCCTGCCGCATGGCCCCGAGGTCGTGCTCGCCGAGCGGACGCGCCCCTTCAACGAGAGCGACCCGTCGTACTTCTTCCCCCTGATGGAACAGGTCGAGGCCCGGTTGGGGCGCCGCCCGCGCTTTGGCACCTGGGACGCCGCCTTTGATGCCCAGTACGTCTACGGGTATTTCCACGAAGCCGGCGGCTTCGCGGCGGTGCCCTTCAGCAGCGGCCCCCAGCGCGGCAAACGTCAGCTCAGTCCCGAGGGCATCCCACTCTGCGCCGCTGGGTTCCCGATGAACCTGGCATTCACCTACGAGCATCGCAGCGGGTTGGTCCCGCATACCCGCGAGAAGTTCCGCTGTCCACTGCACTTCCCGGAGGCAACGGGCGTCCCGTGTCCCTGCCAGGATCCGCATGATGCCGACAAGGGCTGTGCCACCACGATTGCGCAAGGCCCGGGCTCCCGCATCCGTCATACCCTGGATCGCGAGAGCGCGGCCTACCATCAATTGTATGACCAGCGCACGATGGTCGAGCGCATCAACAGCCAAGCCGAAGCGCTGGGCATCACGCATCCGAAGCTCCGGCGCGGCCGGGCGATTGTCAATCAGAACACCTTAACCGACGTGTTGATCAACCTGCGGGCGTTGCAGCGCCTGCGGTCCGCCGCTGCGGAGGTGCGGCCCGCCACCACGGTCACGGCGGCGTAACCGGCCCGGATGCCTGGCCGCGAAGCTTTCTCAGTACCGATTTTGCCTCTGGTTGTGATACAATAACTTCGCAAGTTACGGTCAAGCACACACCAATCGAGTCAGATAATGGTTGCCCGCCAGAGGCTCAACATAGTCGCTGCACCGCCCACTGTGCGCCATTTCTTTGAGGAACAGTTGGGATTGGCCGAAGTGACAGATATTACCGCCAACGCTCTTGAACTGCGTGATGCCTACCTACAAGCCAAAATCATTACGCCGAAGTACTCAGCAGATGCGCTGCATGTGGCACTAGCGACGGTTGCAGAATGTTTGCTGATCGTGAGTTGGAACTTCCAACATATCGTCCATTTTCAGAAGATCCCCCTGTACAATGCCATCAATACGCTCCAGGGCTACCAGCCGATCGCTATTTTCTCGCCGCGAGAGGTGATTTATTATGAAGACGAAGAAATTTGATTGCGTACAGATGAAACGGTTGGGCGCAGCAAAAGTGCGCGAGCAAACGGCAACCCTCACAAAAGAGCAAGAGTTGCGCTTCTGGCAAGAACGCTCACAGACCTTACGCGAACGGCAAGCGGCGCTCAAAGGTGTTATCCAACCTGCACAATAATCGTGGTTAAGCTGCCATCTATCTCAGGCGACAGGTAATCGCAGCTTCCCGACCATACCACGCTCGCCCGCTTTCACGGCTGGATGCGCCAGCATGCCTCCGCCACGTTCTTCCGCGAGGTGGCGGTCTTTCTGGCACACGTCGACCCGGAAGATGCCACCACCACGCCCCAGATCGTGGACACGTTTGCCATGCAGAGTCCGGTCGCCCCCAGTGCCAGTCCCGCCGTCCTGCTCCGCGACCTAACCCTGCGCCTCGTCTGGCTGCTGCGGCAACGCGGCCCGGCCACCCTCACCGCCGCGCTCGACGCGCTCGACCTGACGCCCTTCACAAAGCCCACACCCGCCCGCAGTGTCGCCGCTCGCCACGCCCGCCTCCAGACCACCGTGGCCCTGGTCGCCCGTGTCGTCACCACCGTGACGGCGCACCTGGACGCGCTCGACTCGGTGATCCACCCGCTCGTGCGCGCCTTCCTCGCCGATCTCGCCAAGGTGCAGGCCGATGAACTGACCACCGATGACGCCGGGGTCGTGACCGAACGCCCCGCCAAGGCACGCGGTTCACGCCGCATCGCCAGCGCCGTCGACCGCGAGGCCACCTTCCGCAAACACGACGGGAGTCCCGCCGTGCTCGGCAGCAATGCCATCATCAGCACCACCCGCACGCGCATCCGTGCCTGCGTGATCGTGACCGGCTGCACGCCCGAGAGTGTCGCGCCCGCCGCGGTGA